>CAWULT010000096.1:0-17646 GCA_963923455.1 uncultured bacterium | reverse complement strand
TGGTGTCGACGATGCCGATGACCGGGATCTTGAGCTTGCGCGCCTCGTCGACGGCGATCTTCTCCTTGCCCGTGTCGACGACGAAGATGGCGTCGGGCAGGCGCGACATGTGACGGATGCCCTCGAGGTTCTTCAGGAGCTTGCGCTTCTCCTTCTCGTTGCGCGCGATCTCCTTCTTCGAGAGCGTGTCGTACCGGCCGTCGGTCACCATCGACTCGAGGTCGCGGAGCCGGCCGAGACTGCGCTGGATCGTCGTGAAGTTGGTGAGCAGGCCGCCGAGCCAGCGCTGGTTGATGAAGAACATCCCGCAGCGCTGCGCTTCTTCGGCGATGACGTCCTGGGCCTGGCGCTTGGTCCCGACGAACAGCACCGTGCGGCCGTCGGCGGCGAGATTGCCGACGAACGCCTCGGCCTCGCCGAACTTCCTGGCGGTCTTGTTCAGGTCGAGAATGTAGATGCCGTTGCGCTCGCCGAAGATGTAGGTCTTCATCTTCGGGTTCCACCGCTTCGTCTGATGGCCGAAGTGAACGCCGGCCTCCAGCAGATCCTTGACTGCAATCCCGGGCAAGTTGCCTCCCTGTCCTAACGCTTGCTGAACTGGAACCGCTTGCGGGCGCCAGCCAGACCGTACTTCTTGCGTTCCTTGACTCGCGAATCCGAGGTCAGCAGGCCTTCCTTCTTGAGGGCCTTGCGCAACTCGGCGTTGAACTCGACCAGCGCGCGCGCGATGCCGAGTCGCAGCGCTCCGGCCTGCCCGTTCACCCCGCCGCCGGCGACGGTGGCCAGCACATCGAACTGCTCACCCGTCTCGGTGACGGCGAACGGCCGTCGGACCTGGGTCTGCAGCGAGTCGGTGGGGAAGAAGTTGACGAACGCGCGGTGATTCACCGTGATCGTGCCGGACCCGGGGCGCAGGAAGACACGGGCCGAGGACGTCTTGCGCCGCCCGGTGGCGTAGTACTCGTTCTGCGTGGTAGCCAAGATTACGCAACCTCAATCGACTTGGGCTGTTGAGCCGTGTGGGGATGATCGCCGCTCGCGTAGACCTTGAGCTTGCGATACATCGCATCGCCCATCTTGGTCTTCGGCAGCATGCCGCGAACCGCTTCCTCGACCAGGCGCACTGGCTGCCGCTTGCGCACGACGCCCGCGCGCTCCTCGCGCAGACCGCCCTCGTAGCCGCTGTGCCGGCGATAGATCTTCTGGTCTTCCTTGCGGCCGGTCAGCTTGACCTGGGCGGCGTTGACGACCACCACGTGATCGCCGGTGTCGATGAACGGGGTGTACACGGCCTTGTGCTTGCCCTGGAGCAGGCGTGCCGCGAGGGTCGCCACCCGACCCAGCACCTGGCCGTTGGCGTCGATGACGTGCCACCGGCTCTCAGTCTTCTTTGCGCTTGCCACGAACGTCTTCATGTAATCGGAGACCCTTCACTGGCTCCACCAGATCTGCATGGCGCGTCGATCTGGCGCGTCTGGACCTAGTACTGCAAACCCCGATCATAGGGACGCTCGCCGGTACTGTCAAGCCGTGTTCGCAGGTTCACCCCCGGCCTTCCTCTACAACCTTCCTCGACAGGCTGCCCCTTCATGCCCGACAGCGCCTTCGGGCCGCCTGCTCAGGTGATGCCCGCCCCGGAACGGCCGATAACAGAGTTGTCCGTAGCCTCCCGAACACTTCGAGGGATGCGGGTGGGCCGGCGTTCTGTGAAATGCCGGCAAGTTCTGGGCATCGCGAGACTTACGGGACTGTAACGCGGTGGCCGGTCTGGCGCGGCGGACCCTGCCCGCGGCGCCGGCGGCGTCAGACGAGGAGTGCACAGTGTTTCGTAGATCCAAGGCCGTCGTGGGACTCGACATCGGGTCCAGCTCCGTCAAGGCCGTCGAGCTGAAGCCCAGCGGAAAGGCGTACCGGGTGGCGGCGTTCGCCTCCGAGGCCGTGCCGCCGGATTCCATCGTCGACGGGGCCATCATCGACTCGGATGCCGTCGTCGGCACCATTCGCCGCCTCTTCGGCCAGAACAAGGCGTTCAAGACGAAGGAGGTCTGCGCGTCCCTGTCGGGCAACAC
Organism: uncultured bacterium; assembly: GCA_963923455.1. Classification (GTDB taxonomy): domain Bacteria; phylum Acidobacteriota; class Vicinamibacteria; order Vicinamibacterales; family UBA2999; genus CAWULT01. The sequence goes on along the minus strand of CAWULT010000096.1, from coordinate 15,577 downwards.
GGTGATCGTCAAGAAGATCACGCTGCCCGTGATGACCGAGACGGAACTGCACGACTCGATCTACTGGGAGGCGGAGCAGTACATCCCGTTCGACATCCAGGACGTCAACCTCGACTACCAGATTCTCGACTCGGGGACGGGGCCGGAATCGAAGGGCAGCATGGAAGTGCTGCTGGTCGCCGCCAAGAAGGAGAAGATCGGCGACTACACGAACGTCATCACCCAGGCCGGCCGCGTGCCGGTGGTCGTCGACGTCGACGCCTTCGCGCTGCAGAACGCCTACGAGGCCAACTACGGCCTCGAGCCCGGCCGCGTCGTCGCGTTGCTCAACGCCGGGGCCTCGGCCATCAACATCAACGTCCTGCAGGGCGACCAGTCCATCTTCACGCGCGACATCTCGATCGGCGGCAACGCCTACACCGAGGCCGTCCAGAAGGAGCTGGGCCTGCCGTTCGACACCGCCGAGCAGCTCAAGATGGGCATCCCCGTCGACGGCGCCACGCTCGAGGAGGCCGAACCGGTACTCCGGGCCGTGACCGAGAACGTCCTCCTCGAGATCCAGAAGACGCTGGACTTCTTCAAGGCCACCGCCGCGGTCGAGCACATCGACCAGGTGATGCTGAGCGGCGGCCTGTCGCGCGTCGAGGGGTTCCGTGAGGCGCTGGCCGATCGGCTCAACGCCCCGGTGGAGCTGTTCGACCCGTTCCGGGTCGTGACCTGGGATTCGAGGAAGCTGGGCGGCCTCGAGGCCGCCGACGTATCCGCCACCGCTGCGGTGGCCGTGGGCCTCGCGCTGAGGCAGGCAGGCGACCGATGATTCGCATCAACCTTCTCGGAGTCGAACGGCAGAAGGCCCGCAAAGCCTTCTCCTTCAACGTGGCGCAGGGCGTGCCCGCGCTCTGCGGGCTGATCGTGGTGGCGACCTTGGCCGGCGTCGGCTGGTGGTACTGGTCGCTGACGCAGGCCTCGGCCCAGGTCGACGCCGACATCATCGCGGCGCGCCAGGAGTCGGCCCGCCTGGCCGGCCTGATGAACGAGGTCAAGCAGTTCGAGGCCCGCCGCACGCAGCTGCAGCAGCGCGTCAGCCTGATCGAGACGCTCCGCGGCGGCCAGAGCATTCCCGTCCAGCTGCTCGACCACGTCAGCAAGAGCCTGCCCGACATGCTGTGGCTGACCGACCTGGAACAGAACGGGCCCGGGCTGACCATCCAGGGGCGCGCCACGACGCTCATCGCGCTCTCGGACTTCGTCGGCAACCTGGGCAACGGCTCGGTGCTGAACAAGCCGATCGAGATCGTCAACAGCGAGGTCACGGAGGAGGCCAGCACGCCGGGCCAGCCCGGCACCGAGCTGATCCAGTTCACGGTGCGCGCCCAGGTGGCGGGCATCCAGCCCCAGGAGCCGGCCAAGCCGGGCCGCTGACGCGGGCGCGGCAGGAGCACGAAGGATGGCGATCAACTTCAACTTCAACAAGCTTCCCTGGCACACGCAACTCGGCGCGTTCGTGCTGCTCTCGCTGGCGGGCGCCGGGGCGTTCTGGAACTTCTACGCATCGGCAGCGCAGCAGAGCCTCGATGCCCGGCGTGGCGAGCTGACCTCGCTGAGGGCCGAGGTCGAGCGCGGCCTGGCCACCGCACGCCGGCTGCCCGAGTTCCGCAAGGAGGTGGCCCAGCTCGAGGCGCAGCTCGATCGGCTCAAGACCGTGCTGCCCGAGGAGCGCGATGTCGCGGACCTGCTGCGCCGTGTGCAGGGGATGGCGACGCAGTCGAACCTGGCCATCAAGGGCTTCGAGCCGCGGGCCGTGGCCAACCGCGACCTGCACGCCGAGTGGCCCATCGGGCTGAAGCTCGAGGGGAACTACCACGATCTGGGGTCGTTCCTCGAGCGGGTGAGCAAGTTCCCCCGGATCATCAACGTCGGCGGGATCAAGATCACCGCGAAGGAGATGCCGGGCGGCGGTCACACGATCACGGCCGAATGCACGGCGACGACGTTCGTGCTGCTCGACAAGGCGAAGCCGGTGCCCGGCGCCGCTGCACCGAAGGGCGCCCGCGCGGCCGTCGACCAGGGTGGAAAGGGGGCGTCGCTGTGATGCGCGCACTGTTGATCGGTCTGGTGGCGGTCGTGGTGACGCCCACCATGTGCGCCGCGCAGGCGGCGGCCGCCCCGGCCAAGCCGGCCCAGCCGGCAGCCCCCGTGGCGGGCGCCACGCCGGCGAAGGCGACCGGCGCCACGGCCGTGTTGCCGCTCGAGACGCCGGGGTATGCCTACGACCCCGAAGGGCGCCGCGATCCCTTCACCAGCCTGCTGAACCGCGGCGCGAGTGGCGCCGCCACCCCCAGCGCGCGCGCGGCGGGGCTGGGCGGCCTCGGCGTGGGCGAGACGACGCTGAAGGGCACCCTGGCGAGCCGGAGCGGGTTCGTGGCGATCCTCCAGGGCTCCGACGCGAAGACCTACATCGTGCACCCGGGCGAGAAGCTGGCGGACGGAACGATCCGCTCGATCTCGTCGGACGCCGTGGTCTTCCTGCAGCAGGTGAACGACCCGTTGTCGCGTGAGAAGCAGCGCGAGGTCCGCAAGGTGCTTCGTCAGATGGAAGAGGCCAAGTGATGGAGAGGTCCCTGTTTCGGTATTCGATGCTGCTTGCGCTGAGCGCGGTCACGGCGACCGGCATCGTCAGTCCGCTCCGGGCGAGCAGCGCCCGGGCCAACGTCGCCACGCTGCGCAAGGTCGCCTCACGGCTGGATGCTCGCACGGCGGTGTTGACCATCGAGGCGTCCGATCCGGTCCCCTACGTGACCTCGCAGCCGGACCCCCGCACGTTCGTGGTGGAACTGCGTGACGTGAACGGCATGGGCGTCGTGCCCCAGGTGACGCCGAGCGCGGCCCTGCCGTTCTCGGCCGTGACGGTCGAGAAGGTCGAAGCCCGCGACGGTGCGAGCGTCGCGCGCATCAGCCTGGCGTTGGCGCAGCCGACCCGGCCCAGGGTCCGGAGTTCTCGGAACCTGATCTTCGTCGAGGCCGACCGGGCCGATACAGCGGCCACCATCGAGTCGGCCAGTCTGGCCGGGCCGGGCGCCATGATCCGGGACGTCCGGGTCTCGCGCCGCGGCGCGGCGACGGCGATCACCCTGGTCGGCACGGCCCGGATGCTGGCGACCAGCGTCGCCGAGCCGAAGGACGGTCCCCGCCGGATCGTCATGGCCCTGCCCAACGTCAGCTCGGCCGTCGCCGGTACGACGACGGTGAACGAGGGTCCGGTCGAGCGGGTCCGCATCGGCATCGATCCGAAGGCGCCGCTGATGACGCAGGTCACGATGGACCTGTCGCGCGCGTCGGCCTACCGCGTCGAGTCGTCGCCGAACGGTCAGGACCTGACGGTCGTGTTCGACGAGGCCGCCGACCTGCGACCCGCCGCCTCGGTGGAACCCTCCCGGGCGACCCCGGTCCGGCAGATTGCACAGGCGGCCCCGCCGGCCGTGCCGGCGAGCCTGACCGCGGGCCGCGCGCCGGCGCCGGCCGCCCAGGCTGCGCCCGCCGCCCAGGTGCCGCAGCCGCAGGCGACGACGGTCAATCCGGCGCCGCGGTACACGGGCCATCCGGTGAGCCTCGACTTCCAGGGGGCGGACCTGCGCGCCGTGCTGCGGACCTTCGCGGAGATCAGCGGCCTGAACATCGTGATCGACCCCTCGATCCAGGGCACCGTCGACGTCTCGCTGCGGGACGTGCCGTGGGATCAGGCGCTCGACATCATCCTGCGCGCCAACCGGCTCGGGTACAGCGTGGACGGCACGATCGTCCGCATCGCGCCGCTGACGGTGCTGGCCGAGGAGGAAACCCAGCGCCGCAAGCTCCAGGAGGAACAGGCGCTGGCCGGTGAACTGCGGGTCCTGACCCGTCCGCTCAGCTACGCAAAGGCCGAGGACCTGAAGACCCTGCTCACCGAGACCGCCCTCTCGCAGCGGGGCTCGATTCAGACGGACACCCGCACCAACACGATCATCATCAACGACCTGCCCGACCGCCTCGAGCGGGCCGTGGCGCTGCTGAACACGCTCGACGTGCCGCAGCCCCAGGTCGAGATCGAGGCGCGGATCGTCCAGACGACGCGCAACTTCGCGACCCGCCTCGGCGTGCAGTGGGGCATCGGCGCGCGCGCGACGCCGGACCTCGGCAACACGCTGCCGGTGGCCTTCCCGAACCAGGGCAGCCTGACCGGCCGCGTCGGGTCCACGCGCCAGGGCGCGGCGGGCGCACCGGAGGACTCGGTGTCGAACGCGGTCAACCTCGGCGTGCAGGCCGCGACGTCCGGCATCGGCCTCGCCCTCGGCTCGGTGAACGGCGCGGTGAACCTCGACGTGGCACTGTCGGCGCTCGAGACCTCGGGCCAGGGCCGGATCCTCTCGACGCCGCGGGTGTCGACGCAGAACAACATCGAGGCCGAGATCACGCAGGGCATCCAGATTCCGATTCAGACCGTCGCCAACAACACCGTCACGGTGTCGTTCCGCGACGCGGCCCTGTCGCTGAAGGTGACCCCGCAGATCACCGCGGCCAACACCGTGATCATGCGGATCGCGGTCGCCAACGAAGCCCCCGACTTCAGCCGCTCCGTCAACAACATCCCGCCGATCGACACGCAGCGGGCGGTGACCCAGGTACTCGTCAGCGACGGCGAGACCACGGTGATCGGCGGCATCTACGTCAGCCGCGAGCAGGCCACGCAGGACCGCACGCCCGGGCTCAACCGGCTGCCGCTGCTCGGCTGGCTCTTCAAGCGGAACCTGGCCGAGGACGAGAGCCGGGAACTGCTGATCTTCATCACCCCGAAGATCGTCCGGCTGTAGGCGAACACAGTTTCTCGCAGGAGTGTTGACCGTGATGCTCAAGTGGAACCATCGAGTGGTGCTGGCGGGTGCTTTGGCGGGCGCGGTGGCCGTCGCCGGGTGCGGCGACGTGTCCCGGACGGGCCGTGCCCCCGCGCAGGTCGTCATCGAGAAGCTGGAGGCGGCCTCGGGTGCGGCGCCCGACGAGTTCTTCGGCTCGCTCGCGTCGGACGTGCTCACGATGCGGACGCAGCCGGCGCCGTGCTCGGAAGCGAGCCCCTGTCCGACGGTCTTCAACGACTTCGGCAAGGCCACGATGTCGCTGGTGATGAAGGACCCCGGGCAACCGGGCTTCCCGTCGTCGCCGAGCGCGCTCAACACCGTGACGTTCAGCCGGTATCGCGTGGAGTACATGCGGACCGACGGGCACAACATCCAGGGCGTCGACGTGCCCTACGCGTTCGACTCGGCCGCGACCTTCACGGTGCCCGTGAACGGCAGCGTCGCGGGGGCCTTCGAGATCGTGCGCACGATCGCGAAGTCGGAGGCGCCCCTCCAGGCGCTCGTCAGCCAGGCCAAGACGATCCAGACGATCGCCAAGGTCACGTTCTACGGGCGCGATCAGGCCGGCAATGAGGTGATCGCGACCGGCAACATCGGCATTTCGTTCGGCAACTTCGCCGACCCGGCTCAGTAGGACTCCGTATGCAGAAGAGGGTGAGTATGGTGGGGCGTCGACGGCTCGCGGTGGCGGCGGCCTCGTGGCTGCTGGCCGCCGGCTGCTCGGTGAGCGAGCAGCAGGCACCGTCCGGATTCATCGGTCCGTCCGAGTTCGGCCTCGCGCTGACGCTGACGGCGGACCGCGACAGCCTGCCGCGCGACGGCGGGTCGCAGACCGGCGTCACGGTGTCGACCACCGATTCGACCGGCAAGGGCGTGGCCCAGCGCATCCGCCTGTCACTGGTTGGCGGTTCCGCGCCCGGCGCGCAGCTGTCAACGACCGAGATGGTCACCAACGGCGAGGGCAAGGGCTCGTTCACGGTGACCGCTCCGCCGTCGACGTCCGCGGGCGACTCGGTCGTCGTGTCAGCCGTGCCGATCTCGGGTGACGCGTTGAATGCCGCCCGGCGCATCATGGAGATTCGGGTGACGCCGTCGAACCCGAACGCGCCCGTGGCGTCGTTCAACTACACGCCCGATGCCCCCGTGGCCGGTGACGTCGTGACCTTCGACGCCAGTTCGTCCACCGACGAGGGCGCGCGCTGCGGCGGGGCGTGCACCTACGCGTGGGACTTCGGGGACGGGGGCACGGCGACCGGCCGGGTCGCGACGCACGCCTTCTCGGGCAGCGGCAACAAGCTCGTCACGCTGACGGTCACGGACCTCAACGGCCTCGGCGCCTCGGGCACGGCGTCGCGGACCGTTGCCGTCGCGGCGTCGGCGCCGCCGACGGCGGCCATCACCGTGTCGCCCACGGGCAGCCGTCCCGCCGGGACCGTGCTCAACTTCGACGGCAGCGGTTCGGCCGCGGTCGCGGTCGGCGCGACGATCGTCGAGTACACCTGGACCTGGGGTGACGGGACGGCCGCGAGCTCGGGCGCGCAGACGACGCACACCTACAGCGCGGCCGGCACCTACGTCGTCCGCCTGACGGTGCGCGACAGCCTCGGTCGCACCGGGACGGTCACCGTCTCCGTTACGGTCACCTAGCGGTCTGCTCCGGTTCTCTTCCGGCGCCGGGTCCCGTATGAGGGCCCGGCGCCGCTTTTCTTTTCGGGGCACCCGTTCACGGGTACGTACAATTGGGTCTGCACGACGCATGACGCGACTGCCTGCCACGTCCCTGCTCGCCGAGCGGCAGCGCCGCCTCGGGGCCGCCCTGCTCGAGCGACGCCTCGACGCGTTCGTCGTCACGACCCCGGCGAACATCCGTTACCTCAGCAATCACGTCGGGTCGGCTGGCATCCTGCTGGTCCGGGACGGCGACCTCCGCCTGCTGGTGGATTTCCGCTATCGAGAGGCCGTGCAGGTCCTCCAGGCCTCCTCGGCGGCCTGCCCGGACCTGACGGTGGTTCCGGTGGGCGCCAGCTACGAAGAGGCGCTGGCCGAATGCCTCGCGGAGGCTGGCCTCCCCCGGGTGGGTGTCGAAGGGGGGCACCTCACCGTCGCCCGGTTCGACTGGCTGCGCCAGGCGTTGACCGCCCGCCGTTCGCCGACGGTGCTCGAGCCGACCGAGCGCGTGGTCGAGCGGCTGCGCGTCGTGAAGGACCCCTATGAGATTGCGGCGCTGCGGACGGCGGCTGCACGGCTGACCGCGGTGGCCGAACGCGCCTGTGACGCCGTGCGCCCCGGCGTGCCGGAGCGTGCCGTGGCGGCCGCCATCGAGCGGGAGCTGCGGGAGGCCGGATTCGAACGGCCGGCGTTCGACACGATCGTCGCGTCGGGGCCGAATGCGGCCCTGCCGCACCATCGGGCGGGAGACCGGGTCCTGGAGACCGGGGATGCCGTGGTGCTGGACTTCGGTGGCGTCCTGGACGGATACTGCTCGGACCTGACCCTGACCGTGTCGGCAGGCCCCCCTACAGGGGAGCTTCGCCGGGTCTACGCCAGCGTGCTGGCCGCCCAGCAGGCGGCAATCCGGTCGGTCAGGCCGGGCGTCGAGGCACACGCCGTGGACGCCGCGGCGCGCGGCAGCCTCGAGGCCGACGGGCTGGGAGAGGCGTTCGGGCATGGCACCGGGCACGGGCTGGGGTTGGACGTGCACGAGGAGCCACGGCTTGCCCGGCGACGGACCGATTCGCCGGGTGTCGTGCTCGAGCCCGGGATGGTGTTCACGGTTGAGCCGGGGGCCTACCTGCCAGGGTGGGGCGGCGTCCGGATCGAAGACGACGTGCTCGTCACTCCGGACGGCTGCGACGTGCTGACGTCGGTGTCCCGGGAACTGCGGGCTTGTGGCTGAGCGGTCCGGCGCCGGACCGGCTGGCCGATGGAACCGATGGATCTAGACGAGATTCGAAAGATTCTGGAGATGATGCGCGAGCACGAGCTCGCCGAGTTCGAGCTCGAGGGCGAGACCGGAAAGCTGCGCCTGCGCAAGAACACCGCGCCCCAGTGGCCTGCGGGGATGCCGGCCCTCGCGCCGCCGGCCTATGCGCCGCCGCCTGCCCCCGTGGCCGCCGTGGCTGCCGCCGGCGCCCCGGCGCCGGCCGTGCTCACCCCGGCCAGCGAGGACGTCGATCTGGCCATCGTGAAGTCGCCGATCGTCGGCACCTTCTACCGGGCGTCCGAACCCGGCGCCAAGCCGTTGGTGGAAGTGGGGCAGCGGGTCGCCAAGGGCCAGGTGCTCTGCATCATCGAGGCGATGAAGCTGATGAACGAGATCAACGCCGAGTGCGCGGGCGAGGTCGTCAAGGTCTACGTCGACAACGGCCAGGCGGTGCAGTACGGGGAGCGCCTGTTCGCCGTGAAGCCGTCCTGATCGGCCGTTGCCAGCCATGTTCAAGAAGATTCTGATCGCCAACCGCGGCGAGATTGCGCTGCGCATCATCCATGCGTGCCGCGAACTCGGCATCAAGACCGTGGCCGTCTATTCGGAGGCCGACGAGAACTCGTTGCACGTGCGGTTCGCCGACGAGGACATCTGCATCGGCCCCCCGCGCAGCATCGACAGCTACCTGAACGTACCGGCGATCATCAGCGCCGCCGAGATCACGGGGGCCGACGCGATCCACCCCGGGTACGGCTTCCTGTCCGAGAGCGCGTACCTGGCGGAGGTCTGCGCCGCCTGCCACATCCGGTTCATCGGACCCGACCCGCACGTCATCAAGCTGCTCGGCGACAAGGCCCGCGCCCGCAAGGCGATGAAGAAGGCCGGCCTGCCGATGCTGCCCGGCAGCGACGGTCCCGTCGACGGCGAGGAGCAGGCGCTCAAGGTGGCCAAGGACATCGGCTACCCGGTGATCATCAAGGCCGTCGCCGGCGGCGGCGGACGCGGCATGCGCATCGTCCGGTCCCCGGGGGAACTCGGCCCGAACCTGCGAACGGCCCAGCGCGAGGCCGAGGCGGCGTTCGGCAACGGCGACGTCTACATCGAGAAGTACCTCGAGAACCCGCGCCACATCGAGTTCCAGATCATCGGCGACCACCACGGCAACGTCGTCCACCTGGGTGAGCGCGAGTGCTCGATTCAGCGCCGCCACCAGAAGCTGATCGAGGAGTCGCCGTCGCCCGTGCTGCCCGAGAAGCTCCGGCGCAAGATGGGGAGCCTGGTCGTCGACGCGGCCAAGGCCGTGCAGTACACCAATGCGGGTACGTTCGAGTTCCTGATGGACTCGGACTTCAGGTTCTACTACATGGAGACGAACACGCGTCTCCAGGTCGAGCACCCGGTGACGGAGATGGTCACCGGCGTCGACATCGTCAAGGAGCAGATCCGCATCGCCGCCGGGCACCGCCTGTCGTTCAAGCAGAGCGAGGTCCGGTTCACGGGCCACTCGATCGAGTGCCGCGTGAACGCCGAGGATCCGGAGACGTTCGCGCCGTCGCCGGGCCTCATCCACACGTTCAACGTGCCCGGCGGGCCCGGGGTCCGGATCGACTCGTTCGCGCACGCCGAGTGCACCGTGTCGCCGTACTACGACTCGATGATCGCGAAGATCATCGTCCACGGCCGCGACCGGGCCGAGGCGATCGCGCGCATGCGGCGCACGCTCGAGATGACCGTGATCGAGGGCATCAAGACGTCGGTGCCGCTGCAGCTCAAGATCATCAACGAGGCGGACTTCCAGGCGGGCCGTCTGGGCACGGGCTTCATGGACCGGTTCATGCCGGCGCCCAAGACCGGCAAGCTCGCCGAGACGGCCTAGGCCCTGGACCAGCTGCCGCCGCTTCACGCCATCCTGGACGTCGATGTCTCGACGGCTCGCGGATGGCCGCCGCTGGACCTCGCCCGCGCCCTGCTCGCGGGCGGGGCAACGCTCCTCCAGATTCGCGCGAAGACCCTCGCATCAGGCCCCTTCCTCGCGCTCTGCGACGCCGTCGTCGCGGAGGCCGCGCGGGGCCGCGCGCGCGTCATCGTCAACGATCGCGTGGACCTGGCGAAGCTGTCGGGCGCGGCGGGCGTGCACGTCGGCCAGGACGACCTGCCGCCAGCGGAGGCGCGCGCGCTGCTCGGTCCCGACGCGGTGATCGGCTATTCGACGCACTCCGTGGCCCAGATCGCCGCGGCGCTGCAGCAGCCGATCAGCTACGTGGCCGTCGGACCGGTGTTCGGCACCAGGACCAAGGACACCGGGTACGAGGCCGTGGGGCTCGACCTGGTGCGTGCGGCCCGCGCCGCCGCGGGCGCGACGCCCGTCGTGGCCATCGGCGGCATCACGCTCGATCGCGCACAGGACGTGCTCGACGCGGGGGCGACGAGCGTCGCCGTGATCAGCGACCTGCTCGCCGGTGGCGACCCGGCGGCCCGGGTGGCCAGCTATAATCGCCTCGCGACTGGCCGTTCAGGAGGCTGAATGGATTCGAATCTGCTCAAGACGAAGTCGGTCGAGCAGTTGATCGGCGACGCAGAGCACGGCGGGAAGGCGCTGAAGCGCAGCCTGACGGCGTGGGATCTCACGCTGCTCGGCGTGGGCGCGATCATCGGAACGGGCATCTTCGTGCTGACGGGAACCGCCGCCGCCAACCAGGCCGGTCCCGCCATCATGCTCTCCTACTTGGCCGCCGGGCTGGCCTGTGCCTTCGCGGCGCTCTGCTACGCCGAGTTCGCCTCGATGGTGCCGATCGCGGGGAGTGCCTACACCTACGCCTACGCCTCCCTCGGCGAGATCGTCGCCTGGCTGATCGGCTGGGACCTGATCCTGGAGTACGCCGTCGGGTCGATGACCGTGGCGATCGGCTGGAGCGGGTACATGCAGAAGGTCCTCTCCGGCTTCGGCATCCACCTGCCGATGTGGATGACGGCCGCGCCGTCGTCGCTGACGCCGGGCACCCTCATCAACCTGCCGGCGGTGCTGATCGTCCTGCTGATCGGCGTCCTGCTCGTCGTGGGCGTCCGGGAGAGCGCGCGGTTCAACGCGGTGATGGTGGCGGTCAAGGGTACGGTGATCCTGTTCTTCATCGCGGTCGGCGCCACCTGGGTGAAGCCCGAGAACTGGACGCCGTTTGCGCCCTACGGCACCTCGGGCGTGATGGCCGCGGCCGCCGTGGTCTTCTTCGCCTACATCGGGTTCGACGCCGTCTCGACGACCGCCGAGGAGGCCAAGAACCCCAGGCGCGACCTGCCGATCGGGATCATCGCGTCGCTCGTGGTCTGCACGGCGCTGTACCTGGCCGTCGCCGCCGTGCTATCCGGCATCGTGCCGGTCACGCAGTACCGGTCCAGCCTCGAGGCGCTGCCGGGCATGCCGGTCGCGGATCCATCGCTGACGACGCAGTTCCTGAACGCGCCGGTGGCGTTCGCGCTGACGGCCATCGGGCAGGACTGGGCCGCCTACCTCGTCTCGATCGGGGCCGCGGCCGGCATCACGAGCGTGCTGCTCGTGTTGCTGATGAGCCAGCCACGCATCTTCTTCGCCATGAGCCGCGACGGGCTGCTGCCCCGCGGGGTGAGCAAGGTGCACCCGCGGTTCGGCACCCCCTACATCACGACCGCGATCACGTGCGTCGTCGTCGCGATCGTCGCCGGCTTCACGCAGATCCAGGTCGTCGGCGAGATGACCAGCATCGGCACGCTGTTCGCCTTCGTCGTGGTCTGCGCCGCGGTCATCGTGCTTCGCGCCAGGCGGCCCGATCAGCATCGGCCCTTCAAGGTGCCGTTCGGCATGACGCTTCCGGTCCTCGGAATCCTGTCGTGCCTCTGGCTGATGTTGAGCCTGCCGGTGCTCACGTGGGTCCGCTTCCTCGTCTGGCTCGACATCGGCATCTTCATCTACTGGTTCTACGGCAGGCTGCACAGCCCACTGGCCGACAGGGCCGAGCAGGATCGGCGCCCGCCGCTCGCCTCGCTCGCCAACATGGTGACGATGATCGGCGCGCTGACGCTGTTCAACGGCTTCTGCATCGCGTTGCTCGCCTACATGACCGAGTTCGGCATCACGACCGAGGTCACGGCGAAATGGGCCGAGATCGGCGCCTCGCCCGAGAGTGCCGATGCGCTGGGCCTGCAGGTGCTCGCCGCCGGGATCATCGTGTTCGCGGTGGGCCGCCTGCTCGCGCGCAGTGGATCGCGGTAGGCCCGGCCCGGTCGCCGCCGGCAGTCCGTGGGCCAGAGGCCCCCGGCTGGCCGGGCTCCTGCTGCTCGGCGTGCTCGCCGGCGGGACGGGGGGCTACGTCCTGATCGAAGGCTGGCCGGTCTGGGACGCGTTCTACATGACGGTGACCACCGTCGCGACCGTCGGGTTCCGTGAGGTGCACCCGCTGGGCGGCAAGGGCCAGGTCTTCACGATCCTGCTCATCATCGGCGGCGTGGGGACGGCGTTCTACACCGCCACGCTGGCCGCGACCGCGGTGGTCGAGGGCGGGCTGCACCGCGGGTTCGAGCGGCGTCGGGTGTTGCGTATGCTGGACGAAATCCACGATCACTTCATCCTGTGCGGGTACGGCCGAATCGGCGGCTTCATCGCCAACGAACTGCACCGGCAGGGCGTGCCGTTCGTGGTGCTCGAGCGGGACCCCGAACGGGCCATGGAGGCGCTCGAGAAGGGCTGGCTCACGCTGCAGGCCGATGCGAGCCAGGACGGCGTGCTGACGCGCGCCGGGATCGCCAGGGCCCGGGGCCTCATCACCGCGGTGGGCACCGATGCCGAGAACGTCTACACTGTCCTGACCGCGCGCGAACTGCGGAAGGACCTGTTCATCATCGCGCGGGTCGAGGCCGACGACGCGGAGCACAAGCTGCGCCGGGCCGGAGCGGACCGCGTCATCTCGCCGTACCACATCGGGGCCTCGCACATCGCGCAGAGCGCGCTGCGCCCGGCGGTGGTCGACTTCGTGCAGCTGGCGACGACGTCGGGGCACCTCGACCTGTCCATGGAACAAGTCCGGATCCGCGAGCGCTCGGGCCTGGTGGGAAAGACGATCGTGGAGTCCGGCATCCGCCAGAAGTTCGGGCTGATCATCGTGGCGATCCGCCGGGCCGAAGGCACGATGGAGTTCAATCCGTCACCGGAGACGGTGATTCGATCCAATGACGAGATGGTCGTCCTGGGGCGGCCGCAGAGCGTGAAAGAGCTGGGGGAGACGGTAGCAGCATGACGGCACGGTTGCTCGACGGAAACGCCCTCGCGGCGAAGATGCGCGAGGAGATCAAGCCAGAGGTCCAGGCGTTCGTGAAGGCGCACGGCCGGCCGCCCGGCCTCGGCATCGTGCTCGTGGGGGACGATCCTGCCTCGCACGTCTACGTCCGGAACAAGCTGAAGGCGGCCGAAGAGGTGGGCTTCTACGCCGACTGCGAGCGGATGCCCGGCACCTCGACGCTGGAGGACGTGCTGGCGGTGGTGGCGCGCCTGAACGCGAGCCCGACGCACGACGGCATCCTGGTGCAGGCGCCGCTGCCGAAGAGCGTCGGCGCCGGGGCCACCCAGCGGGTGTTCGACGCGATCGCGGTGGAGAAGGACGTCGACGGTTTCGCCGCCGAGAGCGTGGGCCTGCTGTCGCAGAACCGCCCGCAGCTGGTGGCGTGCACGCCCGCGGGCGTGATCGAAATCCTCGAGCGCGAGGGCATCCCGATCGCCGGCAAGACCGCCGTCGTCGTGGGCCGCAGCGACATCGTCGGCAAGCCCATGGCGCTGCTGCTCCTGCACCGCGACGCCACCGTGACGATCTGCCACTCGCGGACGCCGAACCTGACCGAGGTCTGCCGGCGCGCGGACATCCTCGTCGCGGCGATCGGCCGGCCCGGTTTCATCACGAAGGACATGGTCAAGCCCGGGGCCGCGGTGATCGACGTGGGCATCAACTCGGTTACCGATCCCGCCGTCGCTGAGACCCTGTTCCCCGAAGGGCACAAGCGCCTCGACGGCTTCAGGGCGAGGGGCTCCGTGCTGGTCGGCGACGTGCATCCCAACGTGGCCGAGGTGGCCGGCGCCCTGACGCCGGTGCCGGGCGGCGTGGGCCCGTTGACGATCACGATGCTGATGAAGAACACCCTGAAGGCGGCGCAGCACATCGCCAGCCGCGGCGCCAGGGCGTAAGGGAGCGGCGCTGGCGCAGCCTACTGGCGCGCCAGCAGCTTCGCCATCGCGGCCATTGCGCGATCCACGTTGAAGTAGATGCGCCGTTCCTCGCCCGTGCGCCGATCTTCGATCGTCAGCACGTCGTAGGCGTGCCCGTCGGGCGTCCGCGTGGCGGCCTGTCCCAGCACCCGCGTGCCCATCACGCGGGCGATCGCGTACTCCTCGGGCGTGTTGACGACGGCGAACGCGCTTTCCGGCGACCGGCCGTCGCCGGAGGCCGCGATCGAGTTCAGCATGCCCTGGGCGACGAACTGGTGCTGCGACGCGCACGCGGCGTCCTTGAGTGCGCTGCAGGCGACGGTGCCGGCGAAGTGGGCCTCGATGTTGAGGTAGTTGCCGTCGAGAATCGTCCGCGCGATCTCGAGCGCGCGGGCCGGCTCGTTCGCGTCGATCGCGTCGAGCATCGCCTCTTCCCGGCTGTCGGCATAGGGGCGATAGGCGCTGCTGTCGGCGAACGCGCGCCGCAGGTGCAGGAAGTCGACCGACCGATCGGCCTGCTTCAGGCGGGCGAGGAGTGCCTGGTACTCCGCGTCGGCCGGGTCGGGGGCCGGTGGCGCTGGCAGGTCCGCCGCCACCTGGGCTGCCCGCGTCGGCGCACTCGCGGGCCCTTGGGCCAGACCGGGCGCGGGCGTGAGGCAGAGCCCTGTCGTGACGATCGCGCCGATCCATGCGGCCAGCCGGTGTGTCATGCGGTCCTCGCGTGCGGGCAGGGCGGCGGCCCGCGCGGACCGGCCCCTGGCAGGATTGTGGCACATCGGGAGCCGACTGCCGGGTGGCCACGCAACCGGCGATCGCGGCCGTGCCGTGTCCGTGGCTATCCTACCGTGTCGGGTTTGACGGGGGCATTGCCGACTTCTGTGATATCGTCCGCCTTCCCCGACGGTGCGCCGCCGTGCCATCGATATCTGCTCGGTCGTCCTCTCGCCGGTCCACGTACCGAGTGCTGAGCCTTCTGGGGCTGACCGGCACGCTCGCCCTGTTCCTGCCGTTCTCGTCGGATGTGTCGCCGCTGCGCGCCCTGCGCGACGCCGGACTGGCCCAGGCGGCCCTGCCGGCATTCCTGGCTCCCGTCGTCTCGCTGGTGTCCTGGCGCGCGGCGCGCCGAGGGCGGCTCCGGCTCCTGGCGCGGGAGGTGGCCTATGTGCTCAGCGCATCAATGGTCGGGCTCACCGCGTCGGTGTGGTGGGGCGTCCTCTGGCGCTGGGAGGTGCCCAACCAGGACGCCGTGTCGGTGGCGCTCTCGGCCGCGGTCCTCGTGGGCTGCGTCGCCACCCTGGCGGTCAACGCCCGCTCGCGTGAGTCTCGCCGGCATGCGCCGGCGCTGGCGCTGCAGGGCGCCTACCTGACGCACGCGACACTCTGCCTGGCGCTGCTGTTCCCGAGGTGGGAGATCGGGGCCTACGCCGTGCTGGCGGCCGCGATGGCGTTCGCCTGGCAGATGCGCCTCGTGGCGGGGCGGGCCCCCCGGTCCGTGCTCGGCGCGGATCGCTGACGGCGCGGCCGCGTGCGGCGCTCGTG
>CAWULT010000095.1:0-17750 GCA_963923455.1 uncultured bacterium | reverse complement strand
GCGTGGGGGCCGGCGAAGGCGCCGGGGTCGGGCTGGGAGCCGCAGGGCTGTCCGAGCCGCCGCAACTGGCCGCCAGCACGCCGCAGAAGATCAGCAGCATCGATTTCGAAAGTAGCCAAGGGCGCATAGAGTGCCTCCAGGGAAGGAAGAGCTTGGAGCGCGACAATGGATCCCCCGCTCGGGCCAGTCAACAAGGAAGAATTCGCGTAGGACGGACCCGGACAGCCGTGGCCGACTTTGCCCGGACGACTGGAGGAGAGACGAACGCGCGGCCTCAGCGTGTCGTGACGCCCCGCCGCGCCAGCCACACGATCGCGGCGGCCGGACCGAGGATCACCGCGATGAACTGCGACGTCGAGAGCCACCCGCCCAGGACGAAGCCCCGGTCCGCGTCCCCGCGCAGGAACTCGATCAGGAATCGGGCGACGGCGTAGGCGAACGTGTAGGCGAGGATCACCGCGCCATCGCGGTGGGGCCGCCGGCGCATGCGCACGAGCAGCGCGAACAGGGCGAAGCACACGACCGACTCGTAGAGCTGCACCGGGTGCAGCGGCACGCCGAGCGGCGCGCCGCCGAGCCGGCCGGCGTCGGGGTCCGAGAACGTCACCGCCCACGGCAGGGTCGTCGGACGGCCGTAGTCGTCCCCCGCCATGAAGCAGCCGATCCGGCCGATGCCCTGCCCCAGCGCAATCGCGGGCCCGCACGCATCGGCCACGCGCCAGAACGGGAGGTGGGGATGGCGGCGGAAGAACAGGGCCGAGGCGGCCAGCGCGCCGAGGAATCCCCCGTAGAAGTCGCCGGCGCTCATCAACGTGGCCGTCGACAGGAGCGCCGACGGGTTCGCGGCGTACGCCGGCAGGTCGCGGACGACCATCAGGACGCGGGCGCCGGCGATCGCGCCGACGATCGCCCAGAGACCGAGCGACGCCAGCGCCTCCCCATCGAGCCGCTGCCGCCGCCCCTCGCGCATCAGCCACCCGTACGCGGCCATGTACGCCAGCGCGAGGAGCGCGCCGAACGTGTACAGCGTGAAGTACGGGGTGGCGATCAGCCGGGGATGCAGCGGAGGCCCCTCTCTGGAACGTCTAGAACATCGTGTAGGACATCATCCGCCCGGCCAGGATCACGATGGCCCAGAGCGCGATCGAGGCGAGGCCCGCGAACCGGGCCGGGCCGGCCGGACGGATACCGGCGTCCCACTGCGCGATCCGCCGCTCGGTGACCAGGTGATAGACGGCGGCGTTGACGCCGGCCAGCAGGATGGCCGCGACCTTCAGCCGGAAGTAGGTGTTGCCATAGGCGGCCGTCGCGAAGCCGGCGAGCAGCAACCCGCCGCTGGCGAACATCACCACGAACCCGGCCAGCGTCCACGGCATCAGGCGACGATAGACGTCCGACACGCGGACGCGCGGCATGCTGACGCCCAGCAGGCGCAGGTCGAACCACACGAGCAGCCCCACCGACAGCGACAGGCCCAGCAGGTGGATGGCCACGAGGATCGGGAAGCCCCAGGCCGATTCCCGCACCATCACGCCGGCCGGGGTCGACTCGAGCCACTCCGCGAGCTGCATCAGCGTCATCGGCGCTACTCCAGCAGGATGAAGGCGCAGCCCGCCGCCGCGAGGCCGATCCAGAGGCCCAGCGTCAGCACGCCGTGCAGGGGCCGCGTCGGCCGCGCGGGATCGGTCCGCGCCGTCGCCGCGCGGAACGCGGTGGCGTGATAGAGCGCCGCCGCCGCGAGCAGCAGCATCTTGATGCGGAAGATCGGGTTCTCCACCGCCGCCGAGGCGCGGGTGGAGAACAGCAGCAACCCGGTCGTGACGCTGATGGCGAGCCCGACGGTGATACCGCGCCGGGCAGCGCCCGTGACGTCGGGCACGGGATGATCGGCGAGGACGACGCCGAGCAGGCGCAGCCCAGACAACAGCGCGCCGCCGCTCGTCAGCGTCAGGCCGATCACGTGCACGGCGCTCAGGCCGGCCGTGAGCATCTGTGAGTTGCGAATGGCCAGCGCGACGGTCGTCGCCTCGAGCCAGTTCCAGGGTTCAGCGGCCATGCGAGGCGAACACGCGGGTGCGGCCGGCCTTGTCGAAGGCCAGCACGTCGTAGGGCTGCCCCTTCATGCCGGCCACCTCCATGCCTGGCGACCCGATCGGCATCCCGGGCACGGCCAGCCCGACGACGCCCGCCGGACGTTCCTTCAGCAGCCGCTGGACATCGGCCGCCGGTACGTGCCCCTCGATGACGTACCCGCCGACAAGCGCGGTGTGGCACGACCTGGCGGATGCCGGCACGTTGTACTTGGCCTTCACCCGGTCGATGTCCGCGACGTTGGTCGTCTTGGTCGTGAACCCTTGCGCCTTCAGGTGCTCCACCCACTTCTCGCAGCACCCGCAGCCTGGATCCTTGTAGACGTCCACGGCCGGCCGGCCTTGCGCGGCGCCGTTCGCCACACCGAGCCCGACCAGCACGGCCACCCACAGCGCCGTCACTCCCCGCGTCATACTCGCCCCCTTCCACTCCCCGGCGCGCTCACCCCGGCGCCGCGCGTCCCCTGAGCATCGCACAGACGGGCTCTTGGGACGCACCGGCCCGCCGGACCGCCCCGGCGCTACTTCCCCACCATGTGCGGCAGGTCCTTGTTGTTCTCCTCGCAGATGCTCTCGATCACGTCGGTGTCCGGGATGAGCTCCCAGGCCAGGTTCACCGTCCAGGGCCGTGTGTACGCCTTCGGGTCGTCGATCGTCACGGCGATGTTCATGCGGCCGATGGTCGGGCGGGTGAACCGCTCGATCACGCGCAGCGACTCGGTGGCCGGCAGGCCCTTCATGTCGAGCCAGGTCTTGCCGTTCTGCCCGATCGTGTCGACGACCAGCGTGTCGCCCTCCCACCGGCCGATCGAATAGCCCTGCCACGTCGGCTGCGGATCCTTCGGGTGGGGACGGCCGTCGGTGAAGATCTGCCGGAAGATCGTCCGCGAGTCGTGCAGGAAGACCGTCAGGTCCGGCGTCTGGACGATCTTCAGGCCGTCGGGGATGTTGTCCTTCTCGGGGATGCCGGACGGCAGGCACCGGACACCGGGGTGGTCCTTGCCGTTGTTGTCGATCCGCTCCTGGTAGAGTTGGCGCGCCCACGGCTGCAGCGGAATGTCCGCCGGCTTCATGTCCGCGGCCAGGTCCAGCAGGTACTTCACGAGCGGCGTCGGCATCCAGAAACCCTGGAGGTCGACGTGGCCGTCGGGCATCCGTCGGGCCGGGGCCTTGAGGTCCACCTTGCCGTCGGCCAGGCGGGGAACGTTCTTCATCGGCCAGGGATCCCACTGGGCCGAGGCGACGATGCCCCCGGACAGCACGGCGCACACCGACGCGATCAGGAGTCTCTGCATGGTGCCGGGAGTATAGGGGCATCGGACGAGGCCGGCCAAGCCGGGCTTGGGCGCCCGCCAGGCCGCGGGAGGCCTGTTCGCACGCCTGTGGCCATTCGTTGTTCCGGTCGACAACTCTAGGGGGCGGCCCACCGTGACGGTGCGGCCCGGCGCCGTTCACGGGGGATACACATGGCACTCTACGCATTCGATGGCACGGGCAACGAGGACAAGGCGGACACCGAGGAGGGCGGATACGACAGCAACGTGCTGCACTTCTTCCGCGCCTACGACGACCCGGCGAAGGACTTCGAGCGGACGACCGACCTGGGCAGCCTGTACCTGAAGGGCATCGGCAAGAGCGCCCGCACGGTCGCGGGCGACAAGGTGGCCCAGGCCTTCGGGCTCGGCGGGCACCGGCGCATCCGTCAGATGCTCGACCGGCTGGAGAACAACTACGAGGCCGGCGACACCGACATCCACATCATCGGGTTCAGCCGCGGTGCGGCGCTCGCCATCGCGTTCGCCAACGAAATCGCCGACAAGTACCCCACGATGCCGGTGCACTTCATCGGCGTCTGGGACATCGTCGGGTCGTTCTACCTGCCGGATCCGAAGGTCAACCTGGGCTACAACCTGAAGATGCCGCGCAACGCGCAGCACTGCTACCACGCGATGGCGCTCGACGAGACGCGCCTGGCCTTCCAGGTGACGAGGCTCGCCAAGGGCTACGCCGGCGGCGCCCCGCAGGAGGTATGGTTCCGCGGGGTTCACTCCGACGTCGGCGGCGGCAATGGCAACTTCGGCCTGAACTGGATCTCGCTCGACTGGATGTTCGCCAACGCGCTGCGCCACGGCCTCCCGATCGAGCAGGCGGCCGTCGACCGGAACCGCGAGCGGGCCGCGCTGCCGCAGGACGTCAAGGAGCACAAGGTCGCCGTCGGCCCCAAGCGCGACATCCTGCCCAACGACCTGCTGCACGCGAGCGTCCAGGTCGATCCGGCGGATCGTCACCATCAGCACAACGACCCGGCCCTCGCTCTGCGGCGGGTCGACAACGCCGGCACGATCGTCTGAGCCGGGGCGCCCGGCCAACGGCTCAGCGCCCCGCGCTTCGGGCGCAGCGGAACCCGATCGTCTCGAGCCGCTGGTCGGGCGACGCGTAGTATCGCTTCGTCACGACCTGGCGGTCGGCCCGGTCGAACCGGTCGCCGCCGCGCAGCACGCGCGCGGTGCCCGAGGCGGGTCCCGTCGGGTTGCGCACGTCATCGGGCGACAGGCCCTCGGCATACCAGTCGGCCACCCATTCCGACGCATTGCCGGCCAGATCGTCGACGCCGTACGGGCTGCGCCCGGCCGGATGGGACCCCACCGGGCTCAGGCCGCCGTCGTACGCCTCGGGCGACGTGTTGTCGTAATTGGCGCGGTCGGGCGTCGGCGTCGCGTCGCCCCACGGATAGCGCCGGCCGTCGGTGCCCCGGGCCGCCTTCTCCCACTCCGCCTCGGTCGGCAGGCGCCGCCCGGCCCATCGGCAATACGCCGCGGCTTCGTGCCAGGCCACGCCGACCACCGGGAGTTCGGCTCCGCGGGTGAGGTCCAGTGACTCCCAGCCCTCGGGCTGGGCCACGCCGCCGGCCGCCCGCAGGAAGGCCGCATAGCGGCCCGCCGTGACCTCGAAGCGATCGAGGGAGAACGCGTCGACGAACACCTCGCGGCGCGGCTGCTCCTCGTCGTCCCCCATCACGAAAGGGCCCGCCGGCACCAGCACGAGCGGCGCGCCGTCGACGCCGGCGTCGCCGTCCGGCGCGCCGCGCCACGCGCGCAGCCCCAGCCAGGCCAGCAGGACGACGGCGAGCGCGGCGCCGGCCGTCAGGGCCATCGTCCTCTGCCGGCGCAGGCGCCGTGCCCGGTCCAGCCGGTGCACCGCGTCCACCACGCTGGCCACGACGTCGCCGGCCGGCTCGAGCACCGTGACCGCCTTCGCGAACGCGGGCACCCGGTCGAACGGCACTGGGCGCAGCATGACGGGCAGCACGCGGCCCGCTGCGTGCGTCACCGTGCGCTCCGCGATCTCCAGTTCCGTCAGCGTGTAGCTGCCGGGGTCGAGCGCCTGCTCGCTGAGCAGCAGCACGAACAGGTCCGACGCCTCGATCGCCCGCCGGATCCGCGCGTGGAACTCTTCCCCGGGCGGCAGGTCGTCGCGGTCGAAGAAGACGTCGTGCCCCTCCTCGAGCAGGGCCCGGTTGATGGCCCGTGCGACGTCGCGATCCTGGGACGGATAGCTCAGGAAGACCTGCACGCCGTCAGGCTCCCTCCTGCCAGGCCCGGACGGCCTGCACCGGGTGGACGAGCATCAACACGTTCAGCGTGAGGTTGTCGCGGATCCACACCGCCAACAGCACCTCCACCACGACCACGGCGACGATCGTGACGCGGGTGGGCAGCCGCCACGTCAGCAGGAACCCGAGCGCACAGGCGAGGATGTCCGCCACGGAATTCAGCACGCTGTCGCCGTAGTAGCCCAGCGACACGGTGGCGGCGCGGTACCGCTCGATCACCATGTCGGTGTTCTCGAGGGCTTCCCACGCCGACTCGGCCGCGACGGCCGCGACCAGCCGCGTCGCCACCGCCGACGGGCCGAGCGCCGCGCGGGCCAGGCCGTAGAACACGGCGCCGTGTACGACGTGGGTGAACGTGTAGGGGTCCGCGATCTGCTGTGAGTTCTGGTCGCTCTGGATGTCGGCCACCCACAGGCGCATCGGCCCGTGGCGGTAGGTCAGCGGGCGCCCCATCCGCAGTTCGAGCCCGGCCGCCGTCGCGACGGTCGTCGCGAGCACGACGCCCACGGCCCACGTGCGCGCCGACCCACGCGCGACGCGCGCCAGGCCGGCCGCGACAGCTGCCGCGGCCAGCACGATCAGCGGGGGCACGAACCCGTCGAGCACCGGACTGCCGACCATACCTCTCGACCTCTATCGGGCCATCGCCGGCGCCCCGGCAGGGCCGCTCACGGCACCAGCACCGCCGCGCCGGTGAGCCGGCCCGACCGCAGGTCCTCGAGCGCGGCGTTGGCGTCGGCGAGCCGGTACGGCCGCACGCGCGTGTCGATCGGCACGTCCGCCGCGACCGCCAGGAACGCCCGTGCGTCCTCGCGGGTGAGGTTGGCCACGGATCGGACGATCCGCTCCTCCCACAGCAGCCGATACGGAAACGACGGGATGTCGCTCATGTGGATGCCCGCGCAGACGACGGTGCCTCCAGGCGCCGTTCGCGACAGCGCCTCGGGCACGAGGCGCCCGACCGGCGCGAACAGGATGGCGGCATCGAGCGGTGCCGGCGGCGCTTCGTCCGACCAGCCGGCCCAGTGCGCGCCCACGTCGAGCGCAAAGCGCCTGGCGGCCTCGTCACCCGGCGTCACGAACGCATGCACCTCTCGGCCCTGGTGCCGCGCCACCTGCGCCAGCAGGTGCGCCGCGGCGCCGAAGCCGTAGATCCCGAGCCGCATCGCGTCTCCCGTCATCCGGTACGCGCGATATCCAATCAGCCCGGCACAGAGGAGCGGCGCCGCCTGCACGTCGTCGTACCGATCGGGGAGCGGAACGCAGAAGGCCGCCTCCGCGACGGCCGCCTCGGCGTAGCCGCCGTCGATCTGGTAGCCGGTGAAGCGTGCCGCGCGGCAGAGGTTCTCGCGGCCCTCGTGGCAGTGCGCGCACACGCCGCACGCGTGCCCGAGCCAGGGAATGCCGACACGCTGCCCCTCGGCCACCGTCGTGACGCCCGGACCCACTTGCGCCACGCGCCCGACGATCTCGTGCCCGGGCACGATGGACGGCGCCGGGTCCGGCAGATCGCCGTCGACGACGTGCAGATCGGTCCGGCACACGCCGCAGGCGAGCACCCGCACCAGGACCTGACCGGGGCCGGGCCGCGGCCACGGCTCGTCGGACGCCGCCAGACGCCCCGAGCCGGGCTCACGCAGGCGCATCGCCCTCACGCGGACCGCTCCCGGCCCGGCGCCACCCCGTGAACCGCGAGGCACTCGTCCTCGCGGCCGGCCACCACGCGACGGCCGCGCAGCGGGCCGAAGGCCGCCGTGATCACCGTGAACCGGCTCTCGCCGGCGCCGTGGTCCGCGTAGAGCACCACCCAGTCGTGCGTCTTGCCGGCCTCATGCGCGTGGGCCGTGTTCGAGAACAAGGCCGTGTACTGGCGCCGGCCCCGGCGCGTATGCAGCACCGGCAGCCAGGCCTCGTGGGTCGGATTGAAGCGGCGCGGCGCGATCCGCTGGAGTTCGCCGGCCGCGGCCTTCTCGCGATACTCGCGGTCGACGTCGAGCAGTTCGGCGACCGGCGGGGGCGGGCCAAGGCGCCGCCGCACCGTCACGCGGCCGAGCCGGTGCGCCAGCGAGTCGCGGACGCCCGCCAGGCGCTTGGCGCCGAAGCCGGCCACCGTGTCGAGCCGTCCGTCGTGGGCCGCGGCCTCGAGGTCGGCCAGCGTCTCGAGCCCCAGGTCGGAATGGAGACGCTCGGCGAACACCCGTCCGATGCCCGGCACCGACGCGAGCAGCGCCACGGGGTCGGCCTCGCCGCGCAGCCGGTCGAGCATCGGCAGGCGACCGTGGGTGAGCAGTTCCCGGATCGCGCGGGCAATACTCGGCCCCACCCGGGGCAGGCGCTCGAGGCCCTCGAGCCCCTCGGTCTGGAACACCTCGTCGATGGGACGCGGCAACGCGCGCACCGCCTCGGCCGCCCGCACGTACGCGCGCACGCGGTACGGGTCGGATCCCTGGTCGCGCAGCAGACCGGCCGCCTCGTCGAGCCGGCCAGCCACCTCGAGATTGACGCGGTGCGGAGCCACGGACCTTCGCTGGGCTATGCCTGGCTGCGGACCAGCATCACTTCGGCGATCCGCGTGGCCTGGTCGTCGTCGAGGCCGAGCGCCGCCTGCAGGTCGTCGACGAACCGCTTCTCGGCCTCGGCTACGTCCTCGTCGGCGAACACCATCTCGACGCCCAGTGCGAACAGCGCCGGCCGGTAGTCGGCTGGAGTCGCGGCGGCACACGCGGCGAGCACGCCCTCGGGGCCCAGCGAGGACACGAGATCCAGGGCCCGCTCGACCAGCGCCTGCCGGTGCTCGGGCGGCAGCTGACGGCAGACGCGCAGCGAGGACAGCAGCAGGCCGACGCGGTCACTCTCCGCCGGGCTGACCGCCCCGTCACAGGCGGCCGCCGCGACGAGCACCGTCACGACGGCTTCCCGCAGGGTCAACTGGGCCGGCGCCGTGCCCCGGCCCTGCATCACGTTGTCGAGGATCGACATCGATTGCGCCTCCCGACGCGCACCGGCATCCGCCGTCCAATCGGCGTTCCACCGGACCGTTCGTCGCATTCTCCCCCGGTTCGCAGCGTTTGCCGCCACCGGGCGTCCATGGATAGCACGAGGGCCGGCCCAACCGCGAGGGCCGACACAGATCCGCCAGCGGGACTCCGAAACTGTCGCCAGGTACCGTCCATCGGGCGACCTCCCGGCCCCTGGCTGCGTGGGACCGCACGGTCTGGCGCCCCTCCGGGCCGGCACCTGCCTTGCTCCGCGGTTACGATGCTGAGAGCGCCGGCGCCTCCGATGGGCGACCGACGACACGAAGGAGCTCGACGTATGCGACGGGGACTCTCGACGGCGGTTGTGATGGCAATGCTTTCGGCCGCCTGCGCATCCAGCGACGGCGCCGCGACACCGACCGGGCCGACGGCACCCTCGCCCACGCCCGCGCCCACGGCCCCCGCGCCGACTCCGCCGGCCACGGCGAGTTGCCCACCCGCGGCGCCGCGAGACCTGCAGGTCACGCTGACGGGCAGCAGCACGCGCACGTTCACGTGGAGCGGGGTCGCCAACGCCTACGACTACTTCATCCTGATCGGGTCGGCCTCCGGCCAGTCCGACCTGGTGAACACCAACACGACGCAGACCACCTACCAGTGGACGGGCGCCGCCCGTGGCACCTACTACGCCCGCGTCTACGCCCGCGCCACGTGCGGGTCGAGTCAGAACTCCGCGGAGCTGGTCTTCAACTGATCCGGACGGCGCCGGGCAATCCCGGCGCCGAACGTGGTGTTGCGCCCGACGACGCCGAGTGGGCCTGCACCAGCCCACTCACCAGCAGGCGGTGCCGCCGGTCGTCGTCGGACCGGCCCCAGTCCTTCGAGACGTCGAACGGGTCGAGCCCTGATCCTGAGACTCGCTTTCGAATTCACTGAAAACAATGACGCTGGTGTACCGTGCCGCGCATGCGCTTCACGCGTCGATCGGCGCCGCTCGTCGTCGCCGCACTGCTCTATCTGACTGCCGCGCTGTCAGTTGCCCTGCACGCCGCCCAGGACGCGTCGACCCCGCCGACGTCACTGGCCAACGCCCTGCCGGCCCACGCCACAGGGGAGCAGATCTACCGGCTCGCCTGCGCCACCTGCCACGGCATCGACGGCAAGGGCTCGCCGCAGGCCGTCGTCGGCTTCGAGCTGCCACTGCCCGACGGGCACGACTTCCCCGACTTCACGGACTGCCCGACGAACACCGTCGAGCCGCTGTCGGACTGGGTCGCCGTGGCGCAACGCGGTGGCCCGATCCGCGGGCTCGATCGGCACATGCCGGCCTTCGGCGACGCGCTGTCTCCCGAAGACCTCGAGCAGGCGATCCGGTATCTGTGGCATTTCTGCGACAACCCGAGGTGGCCGCGCGGCGACCTGAACCTGCCCCGTGCCTTCTTCACCGAGAAGGCCTTTCCCGAGAACGAAATGGTGTGGAACAGCGGCTTCGCGGGCTCCGGCGCCAAGAGCGTCACCGACGAGCTGATCTACGAGCACCGCATCGGCGCGCGGGGACAGTTCGAGGCGAAGATCCCGCTCCCGTTCCAGCAGTCGACCGCGGGCGGCCCATGGAGCCGCGGCCTCGGCGACATCGAGCTCGCGATGCGCCGCACGTTCTATGCGAGCCTGGAGCACGGCGCGATCGTCGCGGCCGGCGGCGCCGTCACCGTGCCCACGGGCAAGGAATCGCAGGGGCTCGGCACCGGGTACACCACGTTCGAGCCCTTCGCGATGTGGGGGCAGATGATCGGCACCAACGGCTTCCTGCAGATGCAGACCGGCTACGAGGTGCCGTCGAACCACGCGCTGGCGCAGAACGAAGGGTTCCTGCGAACCGCCGTGGGCTACACGATCGCGCAGGACCACGGCGTCGGGCGGGCGTGGTCGCCCATGGCCGAGGTGCTCGTGGCCAAGCCCAAGGGCGGCGAGGCCGAGTGGGACGTGGTGCCGCAGATGCAGGTCTCGTTGAGCAAGCTCCAGCACGTGCTGGTCAGCGTCGGCGTGCGCGTGCCGCTCAACGAGCGCCAGGAGCGCAAGCCCCAGGTGCTCGGCTACTTCCTCTGGGACTGGTTCGACGGCAGTCTCTTCGACTTCTGGAAGTGACGCCGTGACGACGTCCCTGCGCTCGTTCCGCCTGCTCCCCCTGGCCTGCGCCGCGGCATGGCTCGCGTCGCTGTCCCTCGTGGCGACCCATGCCCAGACGCCCGAGGCGCCGCATCCGCCCACGCACGGGAAGACGCGCGGCCCGCGCCTCGACCTGTCCCTCTTCACGCATTCGGAGAACTGCGTCGCCTGCCACAACAACCTGACGACGCCCGAGGGCGACGACGTGTCGATCGGCTCCACCTGGCGGTCGACGATGATGGCGAACTCGGCGCGCGACCCGTACTGGCAGGCCGGCGTCCGCCGCGAGACGATGGACCACCGCGAGCACTCGGTGGCCATCCAGAACGAGTGCGCCGCGTGTCACATGCCCATGTCGCAGCGCATCTCCGCCGCGGCCAAGGCCGACGGCAACCCGGTGTTCGACCACCTGCCGATCGCCAGCGGCGACACGTCCGAACTGCACCGGCTCGCGGCCGACAGCATCTCGTGCAGCGTCTGCCACCAGATTGCGCCCGACCGGCTCGGGACGCGCGAGAGTTTCAACTCGAACTTCGTCGTCACGCCCATCCCGCCCGGCGGCACCCGCGTCATCTACGGACCGTACAAGGTGGACGCGGGCCGCAAGACGATCATGCGGTCCGTAACCGGCTACGAGCAGGCCGAGGGTCCGCACGTCCGTGAGTCGACGCTGTGCGCGTCCTGCCACACCCTGATCACCGAGGCCTACGGCCCCAACGGCGACGTGGTCGGCCGCCTGCCGGAGCAGATGAACTATCAGGAGTGGCAGCACAGCGCGTTCAACGCGGAAGGGCGCAGCTGCCAGTCGTGCCACATGCCCAAGGCGCAGGGGCCGCTGCGCATCGCGTCGGTCCTCGGCGACCAGCGGGAGTCGCTCTCGCAGCACGTCTTCGTCGGCGGCAACGCCTTCATGGTGCGCCTGCTGAACCGCTACCGGACCGAACTGGGCGTGGCGGCGCTGCCGGCCGAGCTCGAGGCGACGGCCAGGGCGACGATGCGCCAGATCGAACACGACACGGCGCAGGTGACGCTCTCGGCGCCGCGCCTCACCGGCGGCGCGCTGGACTTCGACGTGCACGTCCGCAACCTGACGGGCCACAAGTTCCCCACCGGCTACCCGGCGCGACGAACGTGGCTGCACGTCACCGTGCGCGACGCCGGGGGTCGCGCCCTGTTCGAGTCGGGCGCGGTCGACGCCTCGGGCGCGATTCGCGGCAACGACAGCGACGCCGACCCCTCGACCTGGGAGCCGCACTACGAGGTGGTGACGCGACCCGACCAGGTCCAGATCTACGAGCCCATCCTGGGTGATCCCCGTGGGGTGCCGACCACCGGGCTGCTGACGGCGACGCAGTACCTGAAGGACAACCGCCTGCTGCCGCGCGGCTTCGACAAGGCTACGGCCGACCCCGAGATCGGCGTCTACGGAGGCGCCGCCCGGGACGCCGACTTCACCGCCGAGGGCGACACGGTTCGCTACCGCGTCGACGTACCGGCGGGAGGTCCGTACACCGTGGAGGTCGAGCTGCGTTACCAGTCGATCGGCTACCGGTGGGCCCACAACCTCGAGCGGTACGACGCGCCGGAGCCCCGGCAGTTCGTCTCGTTCTACACCTCGATGGCGTCGAGCTCGTCGGTGGTCGTCGCCACCGCGTCGGCGCACGTCGAACCCGAGGGCCGCTGACCTGCCCCGTCACGGAGGCGTTCGCCATGCCAGTGCTCTTTCCCCCGGCGCTCCATCCGCAGGTGGTGCACTTCACCATCGTGCTCGTGATCGTCGGCGTCGCCTTCCGGCTCGTCTCGCTTCTCGGCCGGCCCACGTTCGCCAGTCCTGCGGCGGCAACCCTCCTGCTGCTCGCCGCGCTCTCGTCGGTGGTCTCGGTCCGAACGGGCGTCGCGGCACACGGGCCGGTGGAGCGGGCGCCCGGGGCGCGTCCGCCGGTGATGGCGCACGAGGAGGCCGGCGAGCAGGCCCAGATCGTGCTGCTGGCCCTCGGGGCCGTCGAGCTGGCAGCCCTGGCGCTGCGACGGTCCCCGCGCGTCCGTGTGGTGCAGGCCGTGGCCGCGCTGGTCGGCCTGGCCGGCGTCTTCGCGGTGTACGAAGCCGGCAGGTTCGGCGGCGACCTGGTCTACGACTATGCCGGCGGCGTCGGCCTGCGCTCGGGCGACCCCAGGGACGTCGAGCACCTGCTGCTGGCCGGCTATTACCAGCAGGCCATGGTCGACCGCGCGGCGGGCCGACCGGCAGAGGCGGCCGACCTGATCGCCGCGGCCGCGAAACACTTCCCGTCCGACCCCGAGGTGGCGATGCTCTCGGCCGAGTCGCTGATGCTGGACCGCCGGGACCCGCGGGCAGCGCTCGACGTGCTCTCGCACGTGCGACTGCCAGCGGACAACCGCTTCATGGCGTTTCGGAAGGCGACGCTGCTGGCCGACGCGTACGAGGCCACCGGTCAGCCCGCCGCGGCCGCGGCAGCCCTCGAGCCGGTGCTGAAGGCGTTTCCGAACCCCCGGCTGCAGCAGCGCGAGGATGCCCTGAGGCAGAAGGCCAACGCCGCCCGCTGAGCGGCGTCAGGGCCAGAGCGCGGCGCGCAGGTACAGCAAGAGCGCGCCGAGCGCGATCGACCCGAGCGTGCCGCGCTCGCCGATCGTCACGGCGCTCCACGGATGCACCACGGCGGGCTCCGGGCTGCGCGGTGCCCAGGGACGCGGCAGCCAGCGAGGCACGTCGCGCAGATACTGCTCGTATCCGGCCCCGAACCGCTCGCGCAACCGGGTCTCCTCCCACTGGACGATGACCCGGTCCTGCACCGCCAGGACCGCCCACACCACGGGCAGCATCCAGAACGACCGCGCGGCCATCGTGAAGCCCGTCCACAGCAGCCAGTTCCCGACGTAGAGCGGATTCCGCATCACCCGGAAGGGGCCCGAGCGGATGAACGGGCCAAGGCGCGTCAGCGAGCGGGTGCGGGAGATCGACCCGATGTGGCGAACGGACCAGAGGCGCAGGCCCTCGCCGACGACGGCCAGCAGGACGCCGGACAGCACCTGCCAGCCGGGCCCCTCGCTGCGGCCCCCGACCAGGATCGCGATCGCCAGCGGGACCGGCAGCCACGACCGCTGGCGGAACACCCAGGCGCCGACGCGCACGGACCACGGATCGGCCAGCGACGCCGTATCGGCGCCGACGGATGGCACCGGACCGGCGGCGCGTCCCGGAAACAGGGGCGGCGAGGAATCCATCGAGCTCATCGCAGTCGCAGAACGTGCCGGGATGCGACCTGCGTCAGCCCCGAACACCTCCGACCTGATTGTGACACGTTCCCGAACACGCCGACATGCCCTGGACGGATGATGCGCCCCGCGTTCGGGGTGACGACGCGCCTGCGGGCCCGGTATGATGCGGCGTCCCGTTCCACGATCCCCGACGGCGAGGCGCACACGCGCGGACTCCGCCGTCGACGAGGCGCGCACCCATGGCCAGGGAGTATCCCGTCATCGCGATCCACGACAGTGAGGTGCCGCGCGCGGCCTCGCCGTCGATGCAGCACCTGCTCGACACCTACGCCAGCGAGATCAACAAGGTCGCGGCGGTCTGGCGATCGTTTGACGAGGCCGACGCGGGGTTCCGTCCCCACCCTCGGTCGAGCACCGTCGGCGACATCCTGAAGCACCAGCTCCTGTCCGAGCGGCGGTTCTTCGGCGAGTTCCTCGGGCTGGAGGAGCCGCCGGCCGCGGCGGTGCTGCCCGATCCGATGACCCTCGCCGCGTGCGCCGAGCGGCTCACGGCGCTGGCCCGCCCCCGGCTGGCCGCGCTGGCGGACCGGCCCGATGCGTGGTGGCTGGCGCGGACGCCGTTCTTCGACGTCGAACGGGAGCGGATCTGGATCTTCTGGCGGCGGGTGCTCCACACCGCGCACCATCGAACGCAGCTGACGGTGTACCTGCGTCTGCTCGACCGCCGGGTGCCGGCGATCTACGGGCCGACGGCGGATGAATCCTGGGACGGTGCGGACCCGACGACGAGTGCCGCGGCGGCGGCCCGCGGCCAGCGCCCGCGCTAGCGGACCGAGGCCGGGGCGGTCACGAGGGCCGGGAAGACCTCGGCGAGGCGCACCATCAGGTCGGCCACGGTGAAGGGCTTCTGCAGCAGCAGGGCCGAGAGGTCGAACTCCCCGGCCGGCGCGGTGGCCTGGTTCACGTAGCCGGACATGAACAGGATGCGCACGTGCGGCGACCGGCCGCGGATCTGACGTGCGACCTCGAAGCCGTTCTGACCGGGCAGCATCACGTCGCTCAACACCAGGTCGACACGTCGCTCCAGCTCGACGTTGAGCGCCTCCTCGCCGGATCCGACGGCCAGGACCTCGAGGCCGCGGTCGGCCAGCAGCCGGGCCAGCAACTCTCGGACGGGCTCGTCGTCCTCGACGAGCAGCACGACGGGGCGGGTGTGGGCCGCCATCTCAGGACCGCTGCGACTGGTCGCGGAGGACGTGCCGGATCCGGTCGCGGAGGGCGACGGCGGCCACGCGGACGTTGGCGGCAGGGTACCCATGGAGGCGTCGTCTGATGTCGTGAACCTGCAGGGACAGCACGTCGATGGCATGGCGAACGACGTCCGCCCCGGCCTGGGTCATCGCGTGGCCGCCCCGCCGCTCGAGGTCGACGAGCTTTTCGGCTAATTGAGCCGATTCCTGCACCGCCCCCAGCCCAAGCAGCTCAGCCGCACACCCGACGGCGTGAAAGCGGCGCCCCATCCCGGACAGCGTCTCATCCGCCGGCCCCTGCGCCTCGACGTCCGCCAGGGTGCGCTCGATCTCGGCCAGGAGCACCAGCGTCTCGTCGACGAACCGCGTCAGCCGGTCGGCCGGCACGTCGGCGGTGACCAGCCCGAGCGCCGCCGGCACGGTGCGACGGCCGTCGGAGACGGCAGGTTTCGGCCCGGTCATGCCACCTCCTTCTCGCGCTCCTTGACCACCGAGTCGAGCGCCGCGCAGAGGCGTTCGAGCTCCCGCAGCAGCGCGGGCATCTGCGCGATGGCCGCGGCGGCATCTCCCGTCCGGGCCAGCTGCTCGATGTCGCGGGCGAGCGCGAACGCCGGTCCCTCCGTGAAGTTGCCGACCGACCCCTTCAGGGCATGCGCGGCCGAGGCGATGGCTGCCAGGTCTTGCGCGTCGCGCGCCTGGAGCAGCGTCTCGATCATCTTGGGGCAGTGGCTGACGAACAGCCGGCTGATGTCGACCAGCAGGGCGGGGTCGTCGCCCAGACGCGCCGCGATCTCGTCGGTGTCGATGCCGGCGGCCTGCAGGCCGGTCGGCTCGGTGGTCCGGCGCGCCAGGCGGGCCACCGCCTCGCGCAGCACGTCGGGCCGGATCGGCTTGACGAGGTAGTCGTCCATGCCGGCCTCCGTGCAGCGCGCCCGGTCACCGTCCATCGCGTGGGCGGTCAGGGCGATGATCGGCACCGTGACGCCCTCCGCCCGGATGCGCCGCGTCGCCTCGTAGCCGTCCATCACCGGCATCTGGCAGTCCATCAGGATCAGGTCGAACTCGCGGCCGCAGGCCACCCGCACCGCCTCGGCGCCGTCCTGCGCCACGGTCACGACGCAACCGATCGACTTCAGCACGGCCACGGCGAACTGCTGGTTGACCGGGTTGTCCTCGACGAGCAGTACGGCGGCGCCCCTGGCCCGGCTCGTGTCGATCGCGGATGCCGTGGCAACCGTCTGGGCCTGCTGGGCCGATGCGGACGATACGAGATCGACCTCGAACCAGAACTTCGACCCACGCCCGACCTGGCTCGTGACGTGAATCGCGCCGCCCATCAGGTCGACGAGCCGACGGCAGATGGAGAGCCCCAGGCCGGTGCCACCGGCCTTGCGATTCGCGGCGCCGTCGAGCTGCGTGAACTTGTCGAACACGGTGCCGAGCTGGTCCTCGGGAATGCCGATGCCGGTGTCGGTCACCGTCAGGCGCAGCCGCACGCGGTCTCCGGCGAGCGGCTCGGCGGTCGCGGCAACCGAGACCCGGCCCTCGTCGGTGAACTTGACCGCGTTGCCGACGAGGTTCATCAGAATCTGGCGCATGCGGCCGGCGTCGGCGTGGACGCGGGCCGGGACCTCGGGTCCGCAGACGCCCTCCACCCGGACGTGCTTGGCGGCCCCCCGGGGGCGCAGCAGGCCGACGACCTCGTCGACGACGGCGCGGACGTCCATCCAGTCCGGGGAGAGGTCGAGCTTGCCAGCCTCGATCTTCGAGAGGTCCAGGATGTCGTTGATGATCGTCAGCAGGGCCTGCGCCGACCCGAGCGCGACGTTCACCCGGTTCCGCTGCTCGGCCGTCAGGTAGTCCTCGAGCAGCAGTTCGAGCATGCCCGTGACCCCGTTCATCGGCGTCCGGATCTCGTGGCTCATGTTGGCCAGGAACTCGGACTTCAGCCGCGAACTCTCGAGCGCCTGCTCGCGCGCGGCGATGAGGGCCTCCTCCGCCGCCTGCCGGTCGCTGATGTCGCGCAGGATGCCGGTGAAGAAGCAGCGGTGGCCGACGCAGCCCTCGCCGCAGGAGATCTCGAGCAGCACCTCGCTGCCGTCCTTGCGGCGGCCGGTCATCCGCACCGAGCTGAGCGCCACCGGCAGCCGGCCGGACTGCACGTAGGTCATGAACGCGTCTTCGTGTCGCGCCCGGTCGCGCTCCGGCGCGAGCACGCTGGCCAGCCGGCCGACGATCTCGTCGGGCGTGTAGCCGAAGAGCCGCTCGACGGCCGGGTTGGCGAACAGGATCCGGCCCGAGTCGTCGACGGTGACGATCGCGTCGGTCGCGGTGTTCGCCAGCAGCCGGTACTGCGCCTCGCCGATCGCGAGCCTGTCTCTTATACACATCTCCGAGCCCACGAGACGTAGAGGAA
>CAWULT010000094.1:0-17986 GCA_963923455.1 uncultured bacterium | reverse complement strand
CGGTGCCCACCTGCAGTACCTGGCCGGCCGGAATGGCAATCGTCGGGCGCCGGCTGTAGTAGGCCGCGTCCTGGTACGAGATGACGGTGTTCAGGGCGTCGTTGCCGCCGCCCAGGTACACCACGACGAGCCGGCGCGACGGCAGGCCCTGGGCCTGCGCGATGTCGGCCAGGAAGGCCGG
Source organism: uncultured bacterium (assembly GCA_963923455.1). Lineage (GTDB taxonomy): Bacteria > Acidobacteriota > Vicinamibacteria > Vicinamibacterales > UBA2999 > CAWULT01. The sequence goes on along the minus strand of CAWULT010000094.1, from coordinate 17,805 downwards.
CGCGGCGAGCCCGAGGCCGACCGTGGCCACGCCGTTCTGGATGAAGATGCGTCGCGATACGCGCATGGTCGCCGCCCTCTACACGAGCTGGTATTCGGAGGAGGCCACGAGCAGGCGCGCCAGCCCCGCGGCCCTGGTGGTCAGCTGGGCGGCGCTGCCGGTCCACGGGCCGCCGGCCACCAGGTAGTTGACGAGCGCCTGCTGCGGCGCCGTGTCGAGCGGCGCCGGCGTCACCCGCTCGAGCATCGCGCCGAGCAGTGCCTGGGGGCTCTGCCCGTCCGCCTCGTGGGCGGCGGCCAGGAAGTCCTTCTGGCTCGAGGCGAGCGTCGCGGCGAAGTTGCTGCGCGCCAGCATCGTCGCCGTCGAGTACCAGCCGGTGCCCGTCGGCCAGCCGCCCACGTTGGGCGGCTCGAACAGCAGCTGGCCCATGTTGGCGAGCGGCGCACGGGCCCGATCGAGCGAGAAGTTCTGCCAGCCCACTTCCTTGATCGCGCGGGCCACGTACTCGGTCGGCCACGAATACCGCGCGAAGCGCATCGCCGGGTCGGTGAACCAGCGCGACGTCAGCACGTGGTACACGACCGGCTTGATGTGAGTGCCGTGCTGCAGGTACACGGCCGCCGTGCTGTCGACGAAGGCCGGGTCGGGCTGGTGGACCTCGCTGACGAAGAACTGCCAGAACCGCCGCGCCAGCCGGCGCGCCGTCTCCGGATGCGTCGCGAGCGCGGTGATCAGGTCGATGCCGTCCTGGATGCCGTCCGACGCGCTCCGTTCGGGGATCGTCCGGCTGCCGCTGGCGTAGATCGGGAACGAGAACGTCTTGGCGCCCGTCTCGTGCTCGTCGGCGTCGTAGATGAACTCCTGGTAGCTGTTGCGATCCTCGCGGCTGTAGCCTTCCGACTTCCTGAGGTTCCACCCCGTGAAGACGCGCGCCGCCGCGTAGACGTCCGGCTCGGTGTAGTGGCCCACGCCGACCGTGAAGAGCTCCATGATCTCGCGGCCGAAGTTCTCCTGCGGCCGCGCCTTCGTGTTGCTCTTGCCGTCGAGCCACACCAGCATCGCCGGGTCCTTGGCCACCTCGATCAGCAGGTCGCGGTAGTTGCCGAGGGCGCGCTGGCGGAACAGCTCGACCTGCCCCTGCGGCCCGCGCAGCGTGCCCGCCTTGTGGGCCATCATCTTGGCCGCCTGCAGGGTGCCCGAGTCGGCGGCCAGCTTGCTGTAGGCCGTGGCGAACAGGTTGTGCCAGAAGAGCGTCATCTTCTCCTGCAACGGGCGCCGGGAGTGGATCATCCGGAACAGCCAGCGCTGCCGGGCATCCTCGATGTCGACGTCCGGCGCGAACAGGTCGCGGGTCGCCACCTGGGCGTGGTCCGGGCGGCCGATGCGCGCGTCGACGTCGTCGGGCCGGCCCTCGTAGTCGACGAGGTAGGCGGCCGCCGCCGTCGGAGACATGTCGCGGAACGTCGCGACGTCCTCGTCGCTGACGCCGAAGCCGGCGCGCCGGAGCAGGTGGTCGATGTCGGGGTTGAGCTGCGCCATGCCGCGGGGCTCAGAGGGCGATCGTGACGACGCCTTCGTTGAAGGTCGTGGTGAACTGGCGCAGCGACGCGCGCGCCGGCCCCTGGAGCACGCGACCGCCGCGGTCGTAGCGCGAGCCGTGGCACTGGCACACATAGGTCGTCCCGTCGGCGCCGGTGATGGTGCACGACTCGTGCGAGCACACGGCGTCGATGGCCGTGAACGCGGAGGCGCTGTTGCGCGACACGAGGAACACCCCTGCCGTCGACTCGACGAGCGCGGCGCCGCCGACGTCGTTGAGCGCGGTGCCGGACGTGTTGACTCGCACGGACGAGCCGGAGAACTGCCCGTTCAGGCGCGGCAACGTGGTGGTGTTGCCGCCCGAGCCCGTCCCGCTGGGCCCCGTCGGCGATCCGCCGCATGCGGAGAACACGGTGGCGAGCGTCACGCCGGACGCGACCTGACAGGCGCCGGCGCAGAAGCGGCGGCGGGTGATGGGCAAACTCGAATCGGACATACCAGTGGCCTCGTGAGGTTCGGCTGTGCTTCGGGAGACGGCAGTGGCAAGAACGAGGCCACCAGTGGATCTCTTGGCATTTGCTGCGTTTGGCGTAGGGTGCGGCCACGCCCCCGATCACCGGCCTGGAGGGTGGACCGGTGGTTTCGTAACCGGACCGCGTGGTGTCGGCGCCTGTTCCGCCGCCGACGCGCGGCTTGGCGTCCCCACGGCCCCGGCGCACATGAGTCGGCTGTGCGATCACATCGCCGCCCATGCCTGCGCCGCCGCGTCGATGCGCGCCACCTGCGTGCCCAGGCGGCGTTCGCGCTGGCGCGACAGGCTCCGCGTGCTGGCGGGTGCACGCGCCCACGGCGCGCCGCTCGACGACCAGGCACGGTTGCTCGTCCGCCGCATGGCGTGATGGCGCGGCCGGCGGACCGCCGTCGCTGTGGTAAGGTGTCGCGCCATGAACCGAACCGGGCGATCGGCGGCGGCTCTGCTCGTCGTCAGCCTGCTGACGCCAGTGGCCGCCCAGGAGTTCTCCACGCGGTCGCCCACGCCGGCCGACTGGGCCGCGATGGCTCAGCTTCCCGACCTGAACGGCGTCTGGGAGATCACGTTCGGGGGCGGCGCGGGCCGCGGACGGGGCGCGGGTCCGTCCTTCACGCCGCCCTACGAGGCGCGCCGCGCCGCCGCGGCGCGCGGGCCGGCGCCTGAGGACAACACGACCGCGAACTGCCTGCCGCCCGGCATGCCTGGCATCATGGGGCAGCCTTATCCCATGGAGTTCCTGCTGACGCCGGGCAAGGTCACCATCGTCATCGAAGCCTATACGCAGGTGCGACACATCTACACCGACGGCCGCCCGCTGCCGAGGGAGCCCGACCCGAAGTTCTTCGGCACGTCGATCGGCCGATGGGACGGCCGCACGCTGGTCGCCGAGACGGTCGGCTTCTCGGATCACGTGCAGGTGGCCCGCGGCGTGCCGCACAGCGCCGAGATGAAGATCACCGAGCGGTTCACGCTCACGGACCCGGACACCCTCACGATCGAGACGACGATCACCGATCCCCCGGTGCTGGCGGTGCCCTACGTCACCCGCAGCACGCTGAAGCGGCATCGAAACTGGACGATCTCCGAGTACATCTGCGAGGAGAACAACCGCAACTCGGTCGACGACAACGGCAAGGCCGGCATCGACCTCACGCCGCCCGGCAAGGAGTGACCCGTGAGGCACGCGTTCGCGACCACTTTCGCCCTCGTCGCGCTGGCCGCCGCACCGGCCCTCGCCCACCATTCGTTCGCGGCCTTCGACCTCGACTCGCAGAAGACGGCGACCGGGAAGGTGAGCCGCGTCGACTGGACCAATCCGCACATCTGGATCTGGATGGACGTGCCGAACGACAAGGGCGGCACCGAGTCCTACGGCTTCGAAGGCATGAGTCCGAACTATCTCAGCCGCCGTGGCTGGACCCGCACCACGCTCAAGGTCGGCGACACGATCACCGTGACCTACCGCCCGCTGCGCGACGGCAGGAACGGCGGCATGTTCCTCAGTACGAAGACGGCCGACGGCACGGTGCTGACGATGGGCGGCGGAGAGAAGCAGCCGTGACCGTCCGGCGGTGACGGCGCCGCTCTCGAGGCGGGCGCAGGTGCCGGCGGGCGGGCATCGTGTGCCGCTACCGGTAGCGCCGCCCGTGGCGGATGACCACCTTCGGGTCTCGGAGGACGTCGATGTGCCGCAGGGGATCGCCTCCGACGACGATCACGTCCGCGAACTTGCCGGCCCCGATGGATCCGACCTCGTGGTCGACCCCCATCACCTTCGCTGCGTCCGAGGTCATCCGCCGCAGCACCCACATCGGGTCGAAGCCGAGCACCCGCACCCAGAGATCGGCGTCCATCCACGTCGCGTGGCGCGCCGGCTCGCCGGCGCTGCCCTCGTCGCTGCCGAACAGCAGCTCCACGCCGGCCTCGCGCAGCTGCGCGACCTTCCGCTTCACGATGGCCTCGGCGTCGGCCCGCGGTTGGCGCGGCTGGGAGTCGCGCCAGCCCTGCTTGACCTCCGCGACGAGCGGCGCCGGCAGCCCGATGAACGACTCGGGGTCGTCGAGAATCTCGGGCTTGGTGGCGACGTACGCCGCGTTCAGCAGCCCATTGGCGCCGACGGTCGGCGTCCAGTACACGGGCGGCCCCTGCTTCACGCGCGCGCGGAGGCTCGCCATGATGTCGGGCGCGTACTCGGGGCTATCGATGCCGATGTGCTGGAAGTCGTCGACGCCCATCGCCAGCCCGAGCCGCACCTCGGCGTCGGTCTGGCCGTGCGCCGCCACCTTCCGGCCGCGCGCGTGCGCCTCGGACACGATGGCGCTGCGCTCCTCGGGCGACATCCGCTCGGCGAAGAACATCTTGATCACGTCCGCGCCGGCGTCGATGAGCTGCCGCGTCTTCGCGCGGGCGTCGGCCGCGTCCGCGATCGGCAGGAGCTGGCTCGTCGGCGCGGGCTGGCCCGGCGCCATCTTCGCGAGGGCCGGGCCGGCCGCGTAGATCGTGGGGCCGGGCAGCGTGCCGTCGGCGATGCGCCGCCTCACCGCCAGCACCGCGTCCGCGGGGGCGGCCAGGTCCCGGACGCTGGTGACCCCGGCCAGCAGCATCTGCTGGGCCGAGGCTGGAATTGTCACGCGCTCGAAGTCGGCCGCATGCCTGAACCACGCCCCCGGGTTCGGGTGCCCGCTGTAGATCAGATGGACGTGCAGGTCCCACAACCCCGGCAGGACCGTCATCCCCTCCGTCGAGATCTGCTGGTACTCGGGGGGCACGGGCAGTGTCGACACCGTGCCGACGCGCTCGATCCGATCACCACGAATCAGCACGACGCTGTCGCGCACGGGCGTGGCGCCCGTGCCATCGATCAGGGCGCCGCCGACGAGCGCCAGCGGGCGGGTGGGCGACTGCGTGGCCGCGCGCGCGCCGGGGGCGGACCCCAGTCCGCCGGCCAGCACCAGCACGGCGGCGACGATGACGACGGGGGTCAGGACTCGCATCGGTGCCCGTTCCTCTCTTCTGCCGGACGCGTTTACTTGATGTGCGGCCCCATGTGCGCCGACGACCGCTCGTTCTCGTTGCAGATGAACTCGAAAAGCTCGGTGTTGGGCATGTAGCGCGCCTTCACCGTGGCCGTCCAGGGCCGCGTGTAGTAGGTCGGGTCGGTAATGGTGATGTCGATCTCGAGCTGTCCGAAGGCGGGCCGGCGGAAGCGCTCGATCACCGTCAGCTTGTCGCTGGCCGGCAGGCCGCCGTGGTCGAGCCACTGCTTGCCGTTGAGGCCACGGGTCTCGACGACGAGCGCGTCGCCCTCCCAGCGTCCCTTCGAGAAGCCCATCCAGCTCGGGTTCAGGTCCTCGGCGAACTCGCGGCCGTCGAGAAACACCTGGCGCCAGAGGTTGAAGGCCTCGTAGACGATCACGACGAGCGTGTCCGACTGCACGATCTTGAACGGCACCGGCGCCATGTCGATCTTCGGGACGCCCTGCGGCAGGCAGCGCGAGTCGGGCTCCTCGTACCCGAGCAGCCCGGTGAACCGCGCCGCGTGGATCGTGCGCGCCTCGTCGGTCATCGGCACGTTCTCGAGGCCGAGATCCGCGGCGAGGTTCTGGAAGTACTTGTAGCTGGAGCTGTAGATCCCCGACAGGTCGACGCGGCCCGAGGCCGTACGTGGCGCCGGCGCCGACAGGTTCGGCTTGCCGTCCGTGCCGGTCGGTACCTCGTTCGGGAGGTTGCGCCACTGCGCGCCGGCAGGCACCGCGGCGAGCAGCACGGCCGCGGCGGCGAGCACCGGCCTCGTCCAGGAAGAGCGGCGCCTCTCGCGGCGGGTCGGGATGGGCATGCGGAATTCTTGAGGCGTCCCACGGGGGTGTCAAGCACCTCAAGGGGATGACGCCGTGCCACGGCAGCGGCGGAATCCCGGGCGCGCCCCTGGAGCGGGACGACGCCCCGGCATCGACCCGATCACGGCACGGGCGGCGCGCGGTAGCATGGCGCCAGCATGTCGAAGGCAGCGGTCCAGCAGTTCGTCCGGGGCTACTCGATCGAAACGACGGTGCCGCAGGCGGCCCGCGTGGGGCGCTTCGCCGACGCCGTGCCCCCGGGCACGCGGTTGTTCATCGCGCACGTGCCTGGCACCGACGTCGCGGAGACCGTGACCCTGGCCGGGCGCCTGCGGCGCGAAGGCATGGAACCCGTGCCGCACGTCGTCGCGCGCCGATTCCGCGACATGGCGATGCTCGACGCCTTCCTGGCGCGTCTGGCCGGCGAAGCCGGCGTCACGCAGGCGCTCGTCGTGGCCGGCGACAACGCGACGCCCGAGGGCGCGCTGACGAGCGGCCTCGAGGTACTGGAGGCCGGGCTGCTCGAACGGCACGGCATCCGCACGATCGGCGTGGCGGGTCACCCCGAGGGACACCGCGAGGTGCCCGATGCGGTCCTGCGCGAGGCGCTGCGGCGCAAGAACGCCTACGCGGCACGCACCGGCGCCGACGTGCGGATCGTCACCCAGTTCACGTTCTCCGCCGACCCCGTCATCGCGTGGCTGGGGTCGCACGCGCCGGACATCGGCCGCCTGACGGTGACGGCCGGCCTGCCCGGCCTGGCCACGGCCAGGACGCTGCTGAAGTACGCGATGGACTGCGGCGTCGGCCCCTCGATTCAGGCCTTCTCGACCCGCTACGCCAGCCTGACGAAGCTGCTGACCGTCTCGGCGCCCGACGACATCGTGGTGGCCCTGGCGCGGCACGCCGGGCAGGACCCAGGTTCCCCGCTCGCGGGCGTCCACTTCTTCCCGTTCGGCGGCTTCGCGAAGACCGCCGCCTGGGCCAACAAGGTTGCGGCGGGCGAGTTCGAGATCACCGACAACGGCGGCCTGCGCGTCGACTGACGCGATCCGGCTGCCACGAGCTGCCGCGAGCTGGAACCGAGGTGACCGGCGCTGCCGCATGGCGGTCCGCACCCTACCCCGAACGGCCTCACCGTCACCCGGGCCGAACGAGTCCTTCCCGCGTCGGCTCGCGCGTCACCAGCACCTTGTCGACGCGGAACGCGTCCATGTCGGCCACTTCGATCGTCAGCGGCCCGATCGTGACGCGCTGACCCACGGCCGGAATCCGGCCGGCCCTCGTCATCACGAGGCCGGCAACCGTGTGATACGCGCGCGCCCTTCCCGCCTCGGGGTCCTCGACGCCGAGGCCGGCGTAGAAGTCACCCAGTGACAGTGCGCCGTCCACCAGCCATGAGCCGTCGGGGCGCGCGACGATCGCGGGCTCGGGCGCCGTCCCTCCCGTCACGGCCCCGGTGGCGACGAAGGCCAGCAGGTTGTTCAACGTCAGCAACCCGTCGACGCCGCCGTGCTCGTCCACGACCATCGCGACGTGTCGCCCGGTGCGCTGCAGTTCCTCGAGCACCGGCAGGGCGGTGGCGCTGTCGGGGACGAGCAACGGCTCGCGCAGCAGCGGCATCAGGTCGAGGCGGCCGGCCCCGGTCGCATCCGGTGGCTGCGACGCCAGCCACAGGTCCCTGACCTGCACGATGCCGAGCAGCTGGTCGAGTCCTCCGTCGCAGACCGGAAACCGCGAGAAGGGATGCTGCCGGATGAGCGCGGTCTGCACGTCGGCCGCGTCGTTGACGTCCAGCCAGACGATGTCGCGCCTCGGGGTCATCAGTGCGGCCACGGGCTCGTCGGCGAAGCGGAAGACGCGCTCCACCATGCGCCGCTCGGCGGGCTCGAAGACGCCGGCCGAGGTGCCCGCGGCGACCATCGCCGTGACATCGGCCTCGGTGACCCGCGGCTCGTGCCCGCGAGGCAGCCGGAACACGACGAAGACCACCTCCGAGGCCAGCTCCAGGACGGCCACGGCCGGCGCCGCCAGGCGAGAGAGCGCGGTCATCGGCCTGGCGACCGCCACCGCGAACCGCTCGGGGTTGCTGAGCGCCAGGCGCTTCGGCACCAGCTCCCCGAACACGACCGACAGCCACGCGATCGTGACGACCACGATCGCCACGGCAACGCCGTGGGCGTGGGGCGCCAGGATCGGTACGTCCTGCAGGCGCAGTTCCAGGGACCCGGCCACCGCGGCGCCGCCGAAGGCACCCGACAGCACGCCCACCAGCGTGATGCCGACCTGCACGGTCGACAGAAAGCGGGTGGGCGCCCGCGACAGCTCCAACGCGGCGCGCGCACGACGGTCTCCACGCCCGGCGTGCTGCTCCAGCCGCGCGGGGCTCGACGAGACGACCGCGATCTCCGCCAGCGCGAGGTAGCCGTTGACGAGCAGCAAGAAGAGAATCAGTCCCGCTTCGACAGGCATGCCCCCTCCGCTGTCGATTCGTGTGCGCTGATGCGCCGCCGTCAGCTCACTGGCGGCCCCGCCCGCGACCGCCGCGCCACAGCGGCAGGCCCGAGCCATCGCGCAGCGTCCACGTGCGACCGCCCTTCGTCACTTCCCGCGCGATGACCACGGAATCCCCGTCCAGCGTGATCCGGGAGCCGACGACACGAACCCGATCGCCCATCTGCACCGCCAATTGCTGCTCGGCGAGGTAAGCCGTGGGGCCAAGGTGCACCTGCACGGCCTCCGCCGACTCGGTCCGCAGCGTGATATGGGTGCCGCCCAAGCCCCGCCACCCGCGGCCACTGCCAGCGGGCGTCACCGGCTCGACCGCCTCCACCGAGCCGTTGAGCGTGACCTCGGTCTTCAGGTCGTATCGCGGCGCATTGGCCGGCCGCCCCTGAGCCAAGGCTGCGGGCGCCGCGACCGCGACGGCCGCCAGCACGACTGCGCAGAAAGTCAGGCACGAGAATTCTGGCTTCGACGTCATGGCATCGCTCCTTCCTTGCGCGCTGGGCGCCAGGGACGGATGGTTCAACGTGCACTCGACGTGCCACATGCGCGCCCGCCCAATGCGTCCGCAGTCGCCGCCCTCCCCCTCGCACCCTCGCCAGCGTCCGGGCGGATTGCGGCAATCTCCGCGACAGATGGGGGATCTTCGACACGAGTCCCTATGACTCACGCTCCGTGGCTCGAACGACGCGCGACAGGAGCACGGGCCCATCGAGCCAGCAGAACAGCGTCGGCATCGGACGGGCCATCGGCGCTGGACGGTGGTCCACGCTGGCAGATCCAGAACTGACCCGCTCCGCCCGCAGGGTCAACTCCAGATACACTGGTGGCTCGGGGGGCGACGCTGCGACAGCATTCACGCGGTGGCGGCAGCCGGGCACCCGACGGATTGATACGCGACGCATGCAGGACCACAGACTTCTCGACGGCCGGGCCGTCCGCGACCGCATCCTCGGCGACGTGGCAGACCGGGTGCGCCAGGCGGCGTCCACCCATACCGTCGGCCGGATCGTCTCGGTCAGCATCGGCGAGCACAAGGCCGTGGCCGTCTACGTCCGCGGGCAGGCGAGCGCCGCCAAGCGCGTCGGCTTCCGCTTCGAGGAGCAGATCTGGCCGTCCACCCTGACGCAGGAGGAGTGCAAGGCGCGGCTCGTCGCGATGAACGACGACGCGGACATCCTCGGCGTCATCCTGCAGCGCCCCGTGCCGGCGCACATCCACGGCCGGTCGCTCGCCTCGGCGATCCACCCGCTCAAGGACATCGAGGGCATGAACCCGGCCTCGATCGGCAACATCGTCTACAACGACCTGGCGCTGGCGCCGTGCACCGCGGCCGCGTCGGTGGAGCTGATCAAGGCCACGGGGCTGAACCTGCACGGGCTCGAGGTCGTGATGGTCGGCCACTCGGAGATCGTCGGCAAGCCGGCGGCGTTCATGCTGATGGGCGAGGGCGCCACCGTCACCGTCTGCCACCACATGACGCGCTCGGTGGCGGCGCATTCGCGGCGGGCCGACGCCGTGCTCGTGGCCGTGGGCAAGCCGAAGTTCCTCAGCGCCGACATGGTCAAGCCGGGTGCGGCAGTGATCGACATCGGCATCAACCAGGTGACCGGCCCGGACGGCCAGACGATGATCGTCGGCGACGTCGACACCGACACCGTGAAGGAAGTGGCGAGCTGGGTGACGCCGGTGCCGGGCGGCGTCGGGCCCGTCACGGTGGCGATGCTGCTGCGCAACGCGATCACGGCGCACAACAAGCAGCTGGCCGCTGGCTGGCTCGGCTGACGCCGTTCCCGCGGCTGCGCCCGCGGGAGTAAGATGCGGCCCCATGCACACCGGAGTCGAGCCGTCCGCGGGCGCGATCGGCCGCCGGCCGGCGCGCAGCCGCGCCGCGGTGGCCGCGCTGGCCTTGGTCACCATTGCCAGCTGGGCGGGTCTCTCCGGGCAGACGGCGTCTGGCTTGGCGACGCCCGCGGCGCGGCCGCCCTCGCCGCAGACCGGTGCGGCGCTCACGACCCCCTGGGGCGATCCCGATCTGCAGGGAATCTGGCCGAGCGGCGCGCTGATCGACGTGCCGTTCGAACGACCGGCCGAGTTCGGAACCCGAACCGAGTTGAACGACGAGGAGTACGCCCGGCGGGTCGCCCTGATCACCCGTCAGGTGGATGCCGACGCGGCGGGCGACGCCCTCCCCGAGGAGAACGAGGCCGTCGGCGCGCCGAAATACTGGCGCGAGCGCGGGCGCGCCTCCCGCCTGACGTCGCTCGTCGTGGATCCGCCCGACGGCCGCCTGCCGCCGATGACGCCCGACGGCACGCGCCGGGCGAAGGCATGGCCGGACCTGTCGAACACGGCGGCCTTCGGCAGCCCGGCCGACATGGTGCCCTACGACCGCTGCATCACGCGAGGGCTGCTCGGCTCGATGTACCCCAACCTGTACTCGAGCGGCACCGAGATCCTCCAGGCGCCCGGGTTCCTGGTCATCCGCCACGAGATGATCCACGAGACCCGCATCATCCCCCTCGACGGACGGCCGCACCTGTCGCCGGCCATCCGGTCGTACATGGGCGACTCTCGAGGCCGGTGGGAGGGCCGCACCCTCGTCGTCGAGACGACCAACTTCAACGGACGCACCGGCTCGCGCGGACGCAACGGCAACGGCAACCCCACGAGCCCTGCGCTGCGTCTCACCGAGCGCTTCACCCGGCTCGACGCCGACACGCTGCGTTACGAGGTCCGCGTCGATGACCCCGAGACGTGGACGCGGCCGTGGACGGTGGCGTTTCCGCTCACGCGCGACCCGGGCTACACGATGTACGAGTACGCATGCCACGAGGGCAACTACGCCGTGCGCAACATCCTGAGCGCGGCGCGTGCCGGCGAGCGGAGCGCGGCGGGCGGTGTGCCCGCGCCGGCGCGATGAGCCGTCCGACACGAGAACACCATGACGACCATCCGACACGTCCGGCTCTGCTGGGTTCTGTTCGCCACGCTGCTGTGCGCGCCGGGCGGAGCCGGCGCACAGTGGATCTATCGCTCGCCGGACGCTCCGCGCACGGCCGACGGCAAGGTGAACCTCGCGGCGCCCGCGCCCCGGACCGCGGACGGCAAGGTGGATCTGTCGGGCGTCTGGCAGACGGACGCGAAGTACAACCTCAACCTCGCGGCGGACCTGACGCCCGAGGACGTGCCGATGCTGCCGGCCGCGCGCGCCCTCTACGATGCGCGGCGCGCCAACCTGGGCAAGGACGACCCGGAGGGCTACTGCCTGCCCCCGGGCGTGCCGCGCGCCAACGGCGTCCCCTTCCCCATCAAGGTGCTGCAGCTTCCCTCGGTGGTCGTCATCCTGTTCGAGACGCGGACGACGTTCCGCCAGATCTTCCTCGACGGCCACGCGGTCGTGACGGACCCGCAGCCGACGTGCATGGGTTACTCGACGGGCCGCTGGGACCGCGACACGCTCGTCGTACAGACGGTCGGGTTCAACGACCGGACGTGGCTCGACGATCTCGGCCATCCACACTCGGAGGCGATGCGGCTGACCGAACGCTTCCGCCGTCCCGACTACGGGCACCTGGTGGTCGACATCACGATCGACGACCCGCGGATGTACGCGCGGCCGTGGACCGTGACCCAGGAGTTCCGGCTGAACGCGGACGGCGAGCTCATCGAGTACGTCTGCAACGAGAACAACCGGGACATCGAGCACCTGGTCGGGCAGTGAGGGTGTGAGGGTCCGGCCGGCCGGCCCGTGGAGCGCTGACCCGCGATGAACCTGCTGATCACCGGCGGCGCCGGTTTCCTCGGCGCGCGGCTGGCGCGCACCCTGCTGGCGACGGGCCGGCTCGCCGGCCGGCCCATCGCGTCGATCGTGCTGGCAGACCAGGTGACGCCGCCAGCGGACCTGACGGCCGACGCCCGCGTCCGGACCGTCGTCGGCCCGCTGCTCGCGCATGCCACGGCGCTCGCGGACGACGGCTTCGACGGCGTCTTCCACCTGGCATCGGCCGTGTCGGCCGAGTGCGAGGCGGACTTCGACCTCGGCCTGCGCGCGAACCTGGACACGACGCGCGCCCTGCTCGACGCGCTGCGGGCCAGCGTCGCCCGCGGCGCAGCGGTGCCGCGCGTGGTGTTCTCGAGCTCGATCGCCGTGTTCGGGCCCGACGCGGCCGTGCCGCTCCCCGCCGTCGTCGGCGACGACACGCTCCCGGCGCCACAGACGTCCTACGGCACGCACAAGCTCGTCTGCGAGCACCTGATCGCCGACTACACGCGCAAGGGCTTCATCGACGGGCGCGCCGCGCGCCTGATGACGGTGACCGTGCGGCCCGGCCGGCCCAACGGCGCCGCGTCTTCGTTCTTCAGCGGCATCATCCGCGAGCCACTGAAGGGCGAGCAGGCCATCCTGCCCGTGCCGGCAACCGTCGCGCACGCGGTGTCCTCGCCGGCGAATGCCGTCGCCGGCCTGGTCGCGGTGTTCGAGGCCAGCCGTGAGGCGTTCGGGGGCCGGCTCGCGATGAACCTGCCGGCACTGAACGTCACGGTGCAGCAGATGCTCGATGCGCTCGAGCGCGTGGCCGGCCCGGGGGTGCGGGCCCGGGTTCGCTACGAGCACGACGAACGCGTGTTCGCGATCGTGGGCAACTGGGCGCGAGCCGCCTCGTCGCGGCGAGCGCAGGCGCTCGGCCTGGTGCCCGACGCCTCGTTCGACGACGTCATCCGGCAGTACATCGACGAGTGCCGGCGCGCGCCGGATGCCGCGGCGACGCTGGCCGGGCTCGACTGACCGCCGCAGCAGGCCCTAGTCGAACCGCAGCGGGTGGTCCGGCCGCCCCGGCCGGTTCGGAAAGTCCAGCCCGGCCACCGGGTAGTCGTGCGTCGACGGCGGCACCGGGCCTGGCAGCAGCGACCGGTGCACGAGGGTCACCTCCACGGCGTCCGGGAAGCCGCTGCGCTGGTCGTACCCGCCGTAGTTGTTACCGTGCACGTGAACGACCTCGAAGTGCTGCCGCAGCTGCGCGATCGCCTCGTTGAAGGCGCGCGCCTTCCGGCCCACGCGGTGGAACTCGATGATCACCCCGTTGATCCACCGACCGAGGCGGACGATGTCGGGCACCACGCCGTACTCCGCGCCCTCGATGTCCATCTTCAGGAACACGGTGTGCTCCCGCCCGACGCCCGCGCGATCGAGCAGCCACTGCAGGGACACCTCGTCCGGGCCGTCCCGCCCGGCCAGAAACCGGCGCACGTGCCGGTGCCGGAGGCCGAAGAACACGAAGTAGTCCACCGACCCCCGTACCGCCGCCAGCTGGCGACGGGCCGCGCGGCGATCCCCGCGCAGCGCGGCGCGCACCAGCGCCGCGAGGCCGGCCGCAATCTGGCGCGCGAACAGCGCGGGCCCCACCGTGGGATCGATGCCGATCACGCGGACGCCTGCGCCCATCCGCACGAAGTGCCGTTCGAAGGACCAGTCCTGCTTGATGCCGGCGGCGAGCAGCAGCGTGGTGCGCCCCACGAGGCTCGCGGGCAGCACGTAACCGCCGTCTTTCGGCGGCCCGAGGCGAATCAGGTCCTGGGGGGCGTGCGGTCTGAGGGGTGCGCGGTCGAGCGTCTGCATCCGGCGTTCGGCCGTCGCCCCGGATTATACCGTCGCGTCCTCCGTCAGGCGCGTCTGCCATGCGAGCTCGAAGGCGGGCCGAACCTCCGCCGGTGTGCCGTCCTGCACGCGGCGGCGCGGGCATACAATCGCGACAGGAGCGCGCCCCCGACACCCGGATGGAACACCTGCTCGTTCGCCTGCACGGCCGCCGTCTGTTGATGGCCGACGTGCACCGGAGCGCCGACGGCCACGGCGTCGGCTACGGCATGATGCTCATCCGGATGCGCCGCGTGCTGCTGGTCGCGCAGGCGCAGCGGGCGTCGGTCTTCCTCGCGCCGGCCAGGCGGTCGCTGAACGTCGCCGTCACCGAGCTCGAGAGCGACGACGTCGACATCATTCCCTCGCGCGGCCTCCGCGGGCTCGGCCTGCGCGTGTTGTGGCGGCTCTCGGCCCCGTTTCGCGTCGGCGATCCCGCGCTGTGGGCGCGCCGGTCGGTGGCGAGGCTCGTGCTCGGCCCGTTCTACCGGACCGTCGAGCGCGCCTCGTGGCTGCCCCGTCCTCTCCGCCACCTGCTGATGCGGCAGGGCCGCCTCTACCGCCGGCTCAAGGCGACGAACGCCCGGTACGCGGCCGCGTCGGACGGCGCCTGGCAGACGCTGTACCGGACCCACGTGCTCGAGCCTTTCCGTGCGCTCGAGGACGCCGGCCAGCCCGTGCCGACCATCCGCCTGCGGCTGCCGGCGGAGCGCGACGCGTGGGCCCGCCAGCGCGCGGGCGCGCTCGGCCTGTCGCCCGACAGCCCCATCGTCACGGTCCACGTCCGCGAAGCCGGGTACCGCGCCTCGGGGGGGCTCCGGCAGCGCGGCTGGGACGATATCCGGAACGCCAGGATCGAGGACTTCCTGCCGACGTTCCGGGCACTCGTCGACCGCGGCTACACGGTGGTGCGGCTCGGCGACCCGACCATGACGCCCGTGTCGATGCGCGGCGTCGTCGACCTCGCCACCGCCCCCGACCGCGACGCCTGGCTCGACGTCTGGTGCACGATGCACAGCCGGTTCCTCGTTGGGTGCGACTCGGGCCCCTCGTGGCTGGCGGTACTGCTCGGCGTCCCGGTGCTGACGGTCAACGCCGTCCACTTCCGCGACGTGTCGCGGCCGGCCGATCGGGTCATCTGCAAGCTCGCCCGCGACCGCGTCACCGGCCGTACGCTGACCGTCTCGGAGATGCTGACCGAGGCGTTCCTCCGGACTGGGTTCAAGGGCGATCGCTACGACTGCGTCGACAACGAACCAGCCGACATCGAGCGCGCGGTCCTGGACATGATCGACGTCGTCGAGGGCCGCGAGCGGCTGTCGTGGGACCAGAAGCGCTTCAACCGGCGGCTGCTCGAAGTGGACCGCCAACGGCTGGGCGGGGCCTCCGCCCTCGAGGGCGTGGCCGTCGTGGGCCGCCCGCGCGGGACGCTGTCGCGCCGGTTCGCGAAGCAACACTTCACCCGTGCGAGCGACCCGCCACGAGTGGACGACGCCGGCCCAACAGCGGGATGACCCGGGCCGGCGGCGCGTCTCAGCGCGAGGCGGGCGCCCGCTCGGCCTTCAGGCTCTCGTAGACGTTCTCGATGAAGGCGTCCCGCGACGCCGGGCCGGACTCGGCCGCGTAGCGGGCATCGTAGTCGAGCGTCGGCTCGGCCGCGCGCACCTCGGCCAGCGTGCGGCCTTCCGCGATCATCGCCTGGATACGGTCGCGGACGATCGTCAGCATGTCGCGGTACTCCACGACGTCCATCTCGTCGCCGAGCCGCCCGCGCCCCGACACGATCATCGTGCCGCCCTCGGCGTTGTGGGTCGGCACGGCCAGGCGGATGATCCGGTTCAGCGCGGCGATGACCCCGTTGATGCTGCCGCCCAGCCGGCGGTCGAACGCCGGATAGCCGGTCGTCTGGAACACGTCGCCGGCCGCGATCACGTCCGAGCGCCGGAAGAACACGATGCTGTCCCCGTCGGTCAGCGCCTTCGGCTGGTGCAGCACCTGCACGGCCTCGTCGTTGAAGAACAGGTCGTTCTGGTCGTTGAAGAACACGTCGACGGGCCAGACGCCCCGCGGGTGCGCCGTGCCACCGCCCGGCACTTCGGCGCTCATCCGCGTCAGGACGTTCTCGTGCGCCACGATGCTCGCGGCGTTGCCGGCGTTGCCGCCCATGCCGGCGCCGAGCGGCGCCCGATCGGGCCGAGACGGCGCCGCCTTGGCCAGCGCCTCGTTGCCACCGGTGTGGCTGTCGCCGAGCTGCGTGTTGACGATGTAGTGGATCGGCTTGTCGGAGATGCGCCGGATGGCGGCAAGCACCTGGGGCGACAGCGAGGCCGTCAGCGTGTCCACGACGAGGACGCCCTCCTCGCCCGCATGCACCACCATGTTGCCCTCGGCGGACACGAGCATGTAGACGTTGCCGCGCACGGGCAGCGTCCGGACCTCCCCGGGCGGGGCCATCACCATCGGCGGCGCGCTGCGGCGCGGGGTCGACGGCGTCTGCGGGACCGTGGCGATGTCGACGCCGGCCGGCTGCGGGTACGTCAGCTCCGCGCCGCCGCGCGTCAGGGCCTCGGACAGGTTGTAGCGCTTGCGGTACTCGTTCAGGTACGGGTTCCTGCCGGGCAGGTAGTGGGGCACCGCCCCTTCGGGACGGTCCACCTCGACGACCGGCTTGCACTTGAACAGCCAGGACCGGTGCGGCACTCCCTGCAGGTTCAGCACGAACTCCTCGCTCTTGATGAGGGGCTCGGTGAGATACACCGGATCCGTGATGGCGCTGATCCGCGTCAGCACGTCACCGGTGCGGACGAAGTACTCGGTGAGCGTGGCCAGGTCGCTCTCGGGCACGCCGTTGCGCCGCAGCCACCCCTTCTTGATGTGCGTGGTGGTGACGACCAGCATGTTGCCCTGCCACTGGCCGGTCGAGAAGCCCATCCAGGTGTGCGGCGCGTAGGCGGGCGGGTGCGGCCGGCCGTCCATGTAGATCGTGCGCTCCTGATCGAAGGTGCTGATCCGGTGCTTGATCGCGACGAGTTCGCGGGTCATCGGGTCGCGCTCGTCCCAGATCGCGATGTTCGTCGGGCCACGGTAGATGTACGGCGAGACGTGCACGCGGCACTGCTCTTCCGGGATCGTCAGCGTCGCCGGGTCCCAGCTCTCGGCGTACCGGCGCGCGCCGTCGGTGATCGGCAGCGCCGTGTAGTCGCCGAGCTCCGGACCGGGCACGCGCTCCGAGAAGTCCTCCTGGTAGCGCGGCGACCACGTGCCGCTCAGATCCACCTGCGCCGACGCGGGCACGCTCCACAGGGTGGCCAGCGCCAGCACACCCCAGACACCCGCCCGCCTACTCACGGCACGGCCTCGGATTCCACTTGCTGCCATCGGCTTCCCGCTTGAAGTTGGTGCTGACCATGAACGGCTGCACCAGGTACGTGGGATCGTCCACCACCGTGCGCACGGTCAGCCACTCGGAACGGTCCGGCGCCGTGAAGCGCATGAAGTGCTCCGTCACGACGGCCTGTGCGCTGTAGGGCACGCCGTTGGCCCGGAGCCACCCGGCGCGCAGGTTCGTGGTGACCACCCTGAGCGGCGTCCAGACGGACCGCCGCGCGGCGGCGCCCATGCCCCGACTGAGGTTGTCGAAACCGCCTTGGCGCAGCACGTCGATCACGTCGGCCGGCGGATCCCAGCTCGCGGCAGACGTGCCCTGCCAGGTCGGCCCCAGGCGACGCCCCGCCGGGTCTGCTGGCCGGCATCCGTGT
>CAWULT010000093.1:0-18169 GCA_963923455.1 uncultured bacterium | reverse complement strand
GCCACCCGGCCGGCGGATGGCCCTGGCGGCGCTGGCCCGCCTCGCGGCGCTGGCCGGCGGGGCGCGCCTGATGCCGGGCTGGCCCGCGACGGTGCTCGCGCAGGGGGTGCCGCAGGCCGCGCCGCGCCCGGCGGGCACCGTGCTCGTGCTGCTCGGCACGCAGGGCGGTCCCACGGTCACGCTGACACGGGGCGAGGCGGCCAGTGCCGTCGTCGTCGACGGCCAGCCGTACCTGGTGGACTGCGGCTACGGGACGCTGCGCGCGCTCGTGCAGGCCGGGCTGCGCCACACCGACGTCGCCCACGTCTTCCTGACGCACCTGCACAACGACCACACCGCCGACGTCGCGGCCCTGCTGTCGCACCAGTGGACCGGATCGCGCACCGAGCCGACCACGGTGCACGGCCCCGCGGGCACGACGGCGCTGGTCGACGGCGCGGTGGCCTTCTTCCGGGGCGACGCCGAGATCCGCACGGTCGACGAGGGTCGCGCCGCCAGCCCCGCCAGGCTCTACACCGGGCGCGACGTGCCGGCATCGGCGGCGCCGGTCGAGGTCTACCGCGACGCACGCGTGACGGTGCGCGCGGTCGAGAACACGCACTTCGCGGACGCGGCGCGCGCCCGCTTTCCGCACCGGTCGTTGTCGTACCGCTTCGATACGGCGCAGCGCTCGATCGTGTTCTCGGGCGACACGGCGCCGTCGGCCAACCTGGTCGCCCTCGCACGGGATGCCGACGTGCTGGTCTGCGAGGCCATGGACGTGAGCCAGCACCAGCGGATGCTGGCGCTGGCCGCGCAGGCCGGTCCCGGCGCCAGCGTCGCCCGGCACGTGGCCGAGACGCACTCGACCACCGAGGACGTGGGCCGCATGGCCGCCGAGGCGCGGGTGAAGACGGTGGTGCTGACGCACCTGTCACCAGGCGCGAACGTCGGCCCGGCCGGTCCGCCGCTCGACACGGCCTACATCGACGCCGTGCGGACGCACTTCACCGGAACGGTGATCCTGGGCCACGATCAGATGCGGCTGTGACGGCCGAGCCGGCGTGGCCCGGCACCGTCACGGGGGCGTCGTCCGGCCGTCGTCGCCGGGCGGCGTCAGCCAGTCCTTCGGCCACTGGAAGGGCGTCGTCGGGAAGTCGTCGTCCTCGGGCACCACGGCACGCCCCGCGGCGGGCGCAGCCGGGCCCAGCGGGTGGTTGGCCCGAAGCAGCGCCTCGACGTCCCGCATCGCCAGCGGGCGCGAGAAGAGATATCCCTGTGCCCACGTGCAGCCGAGCCGCCGCAGCTCGCGCGCCTGCGTCTCGGTCTCGATGCCCTCGGCCACGACCGTGGTGTTCAGCGTGCGGGCCAGCGCCAGGATGCTCTCGACGATGGCCGGCCGGTCGGGGACGAGCAGGCTCTTGACGAACGACTGATCGATCTTCAGCGCGTCGACCGGCAGCCGGTGCAGGTGGCTGAGGGACGAGTACCCCGTGCCGAAGTCGTCGAGGTAGATCTTGACGCCGATGTCGCGGAGCTGGCGCAGCAGCTCCGCGGCGAGCGTGGGGCTGTCCATCAGCGCCGTCTCGGTGATCTCGAGGCGGAGGTCTCCAGGCTCGAGGCCGGCATCGTCGATCGCCTGCTCGACGATCATCGGGAAGTTCTGCTGCATCAGCTGTCGGCTCGACACGTTGACCGTGATGCACTCGAGCCCGTTCTCCGGGTGGCGGCGCTTCCAGTCCGCGAACGTCGTGCACGCCTGCTGCAGCACCCACGTGCCGATCGGTTCGATCAGCCCGAGCTCCTCGGCAATCGGGATGAACTTCGCCGGCGAGGTCGCCGTGCCGTGCCGCGTCCAGCGGATGAGCGACTCGAAGCCCACGCACAGGCCCGTGGCCAGGCTGACGATCGGCTGGTACACGATCTCGAAGTCGCGGTGCGCGACCGCGTCGCGCAGGTCGTTCTCGAGCCCGAATCGATCCAGCTCGCGGGCGTGCATGTCGGCGTCGAACACCTCGTGGCGGGCCTTGCCGTGCGACTTGGCGTGGTACATCGCCGTGTCGGCGTCGCGCATGATCTCATCCGGGCTCGTGTACTGCGCGCCGCCGAAGGCGATGCCGATGCTGACCGAGACGAACACCTGCCGGCCGCTCAGCGCGAACGGGGCCGCCAGCGTGTCCTGGATGCGGAACGCGATCGCGTTGGCCTGGTTGTCGTCGCTCAGCTCGTTGAGCAGGATCGCGAACTCGTCGCCGCCGAGCCGCGCGAGCGCGTCGCCGTCGCGGAGGCACGACTCGAGCCGGCGCGAGACGGCCGTGAGCAATTCGTCGCCGACCAGGTGCCCCAGGCTGTCGTTGACCACCTTGAACCGGTCCAGGTCCAGGTAGAGCACGGCGAACCGGCCGGCGCTCCGGTGCTTGAGCTGGTCCAGGCGCCGGCCGAGCCGCTCGACGAAGACCGCGCGATTGCCGAGGCCCGTCAGCGGGTCGAGCGCGCCGACGTTCAGCACGCGCGTGAGCGCGGATTCCTGTTCGGTCGTATCGGTGAGCGACCCCGCGAGGCGCGCCACGCGGCCCGCCGCGTCGCGCGCGCCGATGCCGCGGCAGAGGAACCGCCGGTAGGAGCCGTCCTCGTGGCGGACGCGGTGCTCGTGCTCGACGTGGAGCGTCCGGCCCTCGAGGTGGGCGTCGAGCGCCGCCTGGAGCGGCCCGAGGTCGTCGGGGTGGACGCGGTCCATCCAGTCGGAGGGGTGCCCGATGCCCGCGTGCTCCGGCAGGCCGAGCATCGCCCGCCACCGCGCCGTGGCGTAGAACTCCTCGCTGCCGAGGTCCCACTCCCACATGCCGTCGTTGGCGCCCTCGGCCGCCAGGGCGAGCCGCGCCTCGCGGCGCTTCAGGGCCTGCTCGGCACGGGTGCGCTCGGTGGCATCGTGCCACAGCAGCGTCACGCCGCCCGGGATCGGCAGGATGCGGACCTGCAGCACGCGGAGGTCGTCGTCACCGGGCAGCCCGACGTGCACCAGCGCCTGATGCGGCCGGTGCCGGAGCGCGTCGCGCACGGCGCGCGCCAGCTGTGGCTCGCCGATCACGGAGACGGCCTCTGGCAGCTGGCGGTGCATCGCCCGCTCGCGCGGGCACCCCAGGAGCCGCTCGAGTGCGTCGTTCCACAGCGTGATCCGTCCCTGTCGATCGAGGATGGCCATGCCGTGATCGATCGCGGCCATGGCCTGGCGGCGCCGGCATTCGTCCTCGAGCCGCGCGAGATGGACGCAGTAGAGGCGGTAGGCGGCGTAGAGCGGCACCGCGACCACGGGCGCGGCCTGCCAGAGCTGGCGGTCGACCACCTCGGCCAGGCCCACGGCCAGGCCGGCGCCGAGCACGTAACCCGGCGCGCCGCGGCGGACGTGTTCGAGCCAGGCGGGATCGGCGGGCCGTCCCGCGAGCAGGGGGGCGAAGACGTAGGGCTCCGCGCTCGTCAGCAGGCCATGGGCGACGAGCGTCGCGGCCAATGGTGCCGCATCCCAGGGCCACGCAAAGCGGCCGAACGTGCCGCCCAGGATCGAGTGGACCATGCCCGCGACCAGCAAGGCCAGGATCGTGGTGGCGACGTGCAGCGCGCGCCGGCCCGCCGGCTGCGTGGGATGGGGCCCGGTCAGCCAGTCGGCGGCGCGGCCGGCGAGGGCCACCAGCACCGCGGCAAACGGGCCGAGCAGCAGCAGCGCGCCGAAGTCGACGACGAAGAAGGGCGGGACGGTCGTCCAGTCGTCGGCGGCGGGGCGTGCCGCGAGCGCCCCGACGAGCACCGCGGCCGCGAGCACGCCGGTGAGCTCGAGCGTGAACCGACCCGGCCAGTCGCCGAGCCCGATCAGTACGCCCAGTCCCACCGCCAGCGCCGCCAACGCCGTCATGGATCGTCCCGGCCGGTCGCGCCCGCGCGCGACCTCAGCGACAGGCGAATGCGCGAGGGACACTCACCGGGGGTTCGCAAGGTCCGAACCAGCCCGCGGCGTGCACGTACGTGATACCAGACAACGAGTTGCGGGGAAGGATCACGAGCCGGCGGTGAACGCGTTGTGTCGTTTCGGCACACGCGGTGCCACAACTGTCACCGGGGAATGGCGCGGGTGATCGTGGCGATCGCCCTGCTCTACACGCGGCGCGCGCGCCGCTGACGCAGCTCGTCGATCAGGGCGGAGAGTTCGGGCGACGGCGGCCCATGGGATACGACGCGAACGTCGAGGTCGAGGCCCGCCTCGCGCGCACGGGCGACGGCTCTCCCGATCGCCGCGTGGATCCAGCGCGGTTCGTTGCCGAACGCGCCGCCGCCGAGCCTGGTCAGGTAGACCACGTTCGATCCGCTGCGGCGCGCGTTCACTGCCGCGGCCCAGAGCGTCGCCTCGTAGGCGCCCTCGAGCACGAGCGCCGCGAACGGTTCCCAGCGCGGAGCGGGAATGCTGGTGTAGCTGACGGGCAGGGCCGAGCAGAAGACCTGTGACACCAGCTGGTCCGGTCGCTCCGCGCTCGTGACCTCGACGTCCCAGTGGACGCCGACACGCAACAGGTCGCGCAGGGCGTCGCGCTGGCCGGCGGTCATCCCGGCCAGCGTCTGCCGCACGCGGTCTAGCCCGTCCGGGGTGCACAGGGCGTAGCCGTTCCGCATCGCCCAGAGCGCACCCCCGTCGTTGCCGAGCGCGGCGCCCACGTCCGCCAGGCAGTTCACCTGCCGCGTCCGTGTCTGGCCCGTGTGGCCCGCGACCGGGACACAGTAGTTGCGGTAGATCGTCGCCGCTCCCGCTGCCCGCGCGCAGGCCGGCCCCTGTGTGTGGTCGCGTGCGTAGCGGGCCACGCCGTCCTCCGGTGTGACCTCCGGCCCCGTCATCTCGAGCAGGTTGAACTGCGAGGCCACCTGGAACAGGGCGTGGCGGTTCGCCGGATCCCGGTGCAGGCGGCTGACGTCGGCTGCGACGCCCGAGACCGCGATCTCGCCCGTCGCGGACCGGTCCTCGAGCGCCCGCGAACGTAGTTCCGCGAGCGTCGGGATCTCCAGCCGGCCGATGCCGTAGGTGCGCCCGTTGACCCTGGACCGGAGCACCGTGCCCGATACCTCGAGGTTCCGCTGTGTCTCCTCGTAGGCGCGCTCGGTGAACCCCATCAACGTCTCGAACCAGTCACCGGCCATCGTGGACTCCGGTTCAGCCCGCGTCGAGGTCCGGCCGCTCGCGGCTGAGGCGCGAGCAGGCGGCGAAGTGCCCGGGCTCGATCTCGGCGAGTGGCGGCTCGGCGTCCGCGCACCCGTCCACCGCGTACGGGCACCGCGTGCGGAACCGGCACCCCGACGGCGGGTCGATCGGGGAGGGGACGTCGCCGTGCAGCACGAGCCGCCGCCGTGCTGCCTCGACGGCCGGATCCGGTACCGGCACGGCCGAGATGAGGGCCTTCGTGTAGGGCATCAGCGGCCGGTCGTAGACCCGGCGGGCGTCGCCGAGCTCGACGATCTTCCCTAGGTACATCACCGCGATCCGGGTCGACGTGTGCCGCACCGCCCGCAGGTCGTGCGAGATGAACAGGTAGGTCAGGCGCCGTTCGCGCTGCAGGCGCTCGATCAGGTTGATGATCTGCGCCTGGATCGAGACGTCGAGGGCCGAGATCGGCTCGTCGGCCACGATGAAGTCGGGTTCGGCGGCGAGCGCCCGCGCGATGCCGACCCGCTGCTGCTGCCCGCCCGAGAACTCGTGGGGGTAGCGGTTGATGAAGCGTTCGCTGAGGCCCACCGTGGCCATCAGCTCGCGGATGCGCGCCTGGCGCGCGGGGCCGGCGGCGAGTCCGAAGGTGTCGATCGGTTCGGCGATGATCTGGCCGACGGTCATGCGCGGGTCGAGTGACGCGTACGGGTCCTGGAAGACCATCTGCATGCGGCGCCGCGCGTGGCGCAGCTCCGCCGATCGCAGCGCGGTGATGTCCGTCCCGCCGATCCGGACCTGCCCGCGCGTCGGTTCGACCAGCCGCAGCAGGGCGCGGCCCAGCGTCGTCTTGCCGCACCCGGATTCGCCGACCAGCCCCAGCGTCTCCCCGGCCTGGATGTCGAACGACACCCCGTCGACGCTCTTGACGATCGTGCGTGTGCCGCCCGGGAACGGCAGCGCCCGGCGCGTCACGTCGAAGTGCACCGCCAGGTCACGGACGGAGACGAGCGGCGCCGTCACGCGCGCACCGCCAGCGGCAACGCGTACACGTCTCGCGCGAAGTGGCAGCGGGAGAGGTGGCCAGGCGCCACCTCGACGAGCGGCGGCGCCTCCTGGCGGCACGACGCGGCGGCGCGGTCGCACCGCGGCGCGAACGCACACCCCGGCGGCAGGTGCGCGACGTCGGGTGGCAGGCCCGGGATCTGGTACAGCGTCGTGCCGGCAGCATGGGTCGGGCTGGGCACCGACAGCAGCAGCCCGCGCGTGTAGGGATTGGCCGGGCGCTCGAAGAGCGGCACGGTCGGCGCGCTCTCGACCACCTGTCCCGCGTACATCACCACGACACGGTCCGCCATCCCGGCCACGACGCCCAGGTCGTGGGAGATCAGGATCACGCTCATGCCGATCTCGCGGCGCAGCGCGCGCACCAGTTCCAGGATCTGCGCCTGGATGGTGACGTCGAGCGCCGTCGTCGGCTCGTCGGCGATGAGCAGCTGCGGCCGGCACGACAGTGCCATCGCGATCATCACGCGCTGCCGCATCCCGCCCGAGAACTGGTGTGGATACTGGTCGACGCGGCGCGCCGCGTCCGGGATGCCCACCTGCGCCAGCATCGCGACCGCGTGGGCCCGGGCCTCGGCTCGCGAGTGGCCCAGGTGCAGTTCGGTCACCTCCATCAGCTGGGCCCCGACCCGCATGAACGGGTTGAGCGAGGTCATGGGGTCCTGGAAGATCATCGCGATGCGCCGGCCGCGGATGCCTCGCAGCTCACGCTCGGGCAGTCGCAGCAGGTCACGCCCGTCGAACGTGATCGTGCCGCCGGCGACGCGGCCGGGCGGCGACGGCACGAGGCCCATGATCGACAGGCTGGTCACCGACTTGCCCGATCCGGACTCGCCGACGATCCCGAGCGTCTCGCCGACGGCCAGATCGAAGCTCACGTCGTCGACGGCGCGGACGACCCGCGCGTCCTCGTCGAAATAGGTGCGCAGGCCGCGCACCGACAGCAGGGGCGCCGTCACGGCCTAACCCTTCCTCATCTGCGGATCGAGCGCGTCGCGCACGCCGTCGCCGACGAAGTTCAGCGAGAACAGCGTCAGCGCCATCGTCGCACCCGGTCCGATGAGCTGCCACGGGAACACGGCGATGTTCTGCACGCCGTCGGCGGCGAGGCTCCCCCACGACGCGAGCGGCGCCTGGACGCCGAGGCCGAGGAACGACAGGAACGCCTCCGACAGCATCACCGACGGCACCGTCAGGGTCGCGTAGACGATGACCGGGCCGAGGACGTTGGGGATGAGGTGCCGCCCGACGATGCGGATGGGGACGACGCCGGTGGCCCGGGCCGCCAGGACGAACTCCTGGTTCTTGAGGGCGATCACCTGCCCGCGGACGATGCGCGCCATCGTCAGCCACGAAACGGCCCCCAGGGCGACGAAGAGCAGCATCAGCTGGCCGAGGGGCGAGCGGCCGCCGAAGAGCGCCAGCAGCACGATGACCAGCATCATGTAGGGGATCGAATAGAGGATGTCGACCAGGCGCATCAGCGCCTCGTCGACGCGGCCGCCCATGTACCCGGCGGTGGCGCCAATCGTCGTGCCGATGATCAGCGACACCACCGTCGAGATCAGGCCCACCATCAGCGAGATCCGGCCGCCGATCAGGACCCGCGCGAGCAGGTCGCGGCCCGCGACGTCGGTGCCCATCGGGTGGAGCCACGAGAAGGAGCCGTCGGGCGCCGTGAACGGCGGCAACGACCGGATGAGCCCGCGGTCCGTCGGGATGTAGTCGTAGGTGTAGCCGGTGGCGGCCGCGATGATCGGCGGCCCCAGGAGCGACGCCGTGACGACGACCGCCAGGAGGCCCATGCCCGCAACGGCCAGCCGGTTGCGTCGCAGCCGGCGCCAGGCGTCCTGCCAGAGCGACGTGCCGGCGACGGGTGCGGTGTCGACGGGAGCGGCGGTCGCGGAGTCGGACATCTCAGTACCGTACCCGCGGGTCGATCAGGCCGTAGGCCAGGTCGACCAGCAGGTTGAAGACGAGCACGACGATGGCCGTGAAGGCGACGATGCCGATGATCAGCGGCTCGTCGCGGTTCAGGTTGGCGTTGATGAAGTAGTTGCCGAGGCCCGGCAGCGCGAAGATCTTCTCGACGACGACCGTGCCCGTCAGCAGCAGCGCCACCGCGGGCCCCGAGAACGACACCACCGGCAGCAGGCCGCCGCGCATCGCGTGCCGGATCAGCACGGTGCGCGCCGGCAGGCCCTTGGCGCGCGCCGTGCGGATGTAGTTGGAGCGCAGGACCTCCAGCATGCCGGCCCGCGTCAGGCGCGCGATGTAGGCCATGTAGACCGCCGACAGGGTCAACACCGGCATGATCAGGTTGGGGCTCCACCAGCCGTCCCACATGGCGGGCGGCAGCCAGTACCACGTCAGCGCCAGCCACAGCACCAGCGTGGGTCCGAGCACGAAATTCGGCACCGAGATGCCGACAAGCGCCGCGGCCATCGAGGCGTGATCGACGGCGGAGTTCTGCCGCGTGGCCGCGAGGGTGCCGGCCGTGACGCCCACGACGAGGGCCAGCGCGTAGGCCAGCAGGCCCAGCGTGGCCGACACCGGCACGGCGTTGGCCAGGATCTCGTTGACGGTTTCGCCCGGGTACTTCAGCGACGAGCCGAAGTCGCCCCGCAGGGTGTTGCCGAGCATCCGGCCGTACTGCACGTACCACGGCTGGTCGAGGCCGTACTTCTCGCGCAGGTTCCGCTCGACGGCCGGCGGCAGCGCCCGTTCGCCGGAGTAGAAGTTGCCGGGCGCCAGGCGGATGAGCCCCCACGTCAGCGACACGACCACCAGCACCATCGGGATGGTCGTCAGCAGCCGGCGCAGCGCGAAGGTCAGCATGGAGGCACCGGGCTCAGTCCCACTTCGCCGGGTCGTGCTCGATGTACACGTGCTTCCAGGAGTGGAGGGTCAGCGGGTTGGGGTAGAGGCCTTTGACGTACGGCTTCTTCATCCAGTTCGTGGCGGGCGTGTAGAGCGGCAGGACGGGCTGCTCCTCGATCAGCCGCGCCTCGGCCTGGGCCAGCAGCGCATAGCGGCGTGCCTGCTCGACTTCCCGGTTGGCCTGGCGCAGCAGCGCCACGTAGCGGGCGTCGAGCCAGCCGGTGCCGTTGTTGCCGCCGACGGTCGTGAAGATGTCGAAGAAGGTGAACGGGTCCATGTAGTCGCCGACCCAGCCGGCGCGCGCCAGGCCCGTGTACTCCCGGCGCGTGCGCGTGCCCAGGAAGGTCCGGAACTCCTCGTTGCGCAGCCGGACCGTCACCCCCAGGTGCTGCTTCCACTGCGCCTGGACGAACTCGGACACCTGCCGGTTGCTCTCGCTGGTGTTGTAGAGGATCTCGATCGTGTTGGCGGGGAAGCGGGACGGGTCGTAGGCGCCGCTGGCGTCGCGAAAGCCGGCCTCGGCCAGCAGCTGGCGCGCGCGCAGCGGGTTGAAGCTCTCCGTCTTCTGGTTCTCGTAGCCGGGAAAGATCCCGTCCGGCACGAAGCCCGTCAGCGGCGTGACCGTCTTACGGAACTCCGCGAGCCCGTCGCGGTCCACCGCGAGGCTGAACGCGCGGCGGACGCGCACGTCGTCCATCGGGGGCACCGTCGTGTTGAAGTAGTAGAACTCGTTGGCGTTCTCGGGCGCGTTCATGTGGTCGGCGAGCCCGCGCATCTGATCCAGCCACGCAGCCGGCACGGTGTGGTTGTACGTGGCATCGACGGCGCCGGCCTTGTAGAGGTTCATCATCGTCGTCTGGTCTTCGACGGCGTAGAACGTGAGGCGATCGAGGCGCACCGCCGCCGCGTCCCAGTACATCGGGTTCCTGACCCCGCTGATGCGGTCGTAGGGCCGCCACAGGTCCAGCCGGAACGGTCCGCTGCCGACGAAGTGCCCCGGTTGCGTCCAGGTGCCGCCCCATCGCTCGATGGCCTGCCGCGGGACCACGCGGAAGAACTGGTGCGACAGCACGCCGGGAAAGAACGGGACCGGGCGCGCCAGGTGGAACCGGACGGTGTGCGCGTCGAGCGCCTCGACCCCGATGTCCTCGGCGCGCACCGGCACGAGCGTCTGGCCCTCGATGCGCGCCCGCAGCGCCGGTGGCAGCGCCTCCCGCGCCGCGGCGTCGCCCGGCACGACCAGCCGAAGGCCCGGGGCGGCCTCGTCGCGGAGCCAGTCGCCCGATCGCGCGTCGCGCACGAATGCCGCGCGGCTGTTGTAGGCCTCCGCGTAGGCGATGTCGTACGCCATGTAGGAGGTGCGCGTCGCGAAGTCGGGTGAGAGCCCGCGGCGCATCGAGTAGACGATGTCGTCGGCGGTGATCGGGGTGCCGTCGGACCAGCGGGCCTGCGGGCGCATGTGGAACGTGAAGGTCTGGTTCGCGTCGGCGACGTCCCACCGCTCCGCCAGCGCGGGCACGGCCTGCGCGGTCTTCGGGTCGTACTCGGTCAGGCCTTCGAAGAACGCGACGTAGATGCGGGCTTCTGGCTGTCCAGTGCCGATCTGCGGATCGAGGGATTCGGGTTCCGACGCGCTGATGTAGCGCAGCACCTGCCCGTCGGGCGGCGTGACCTTGCCGAAGTAGCGGGCGCCGGCCGTCGAGGGTGAACAGGCGGATGCGGCGAGGGCCAGGCCCGCGCAGGCGAGCCAAAGGCGAAGGGTCCGGCCGCGGCGACGCATCGACGGGACTGAAGGTAGCGCATCCGGCTTCGCTTTGCTACTCGCGCTCGCCGAGATGTCCGTCCGCGGCCATAATCCCAGCGGAGGAACGGACGTGATGCCTCGAGGGATGAAGAGGGCTGCGCTCGTCGCGCTGATCGTCGTGGCGAGCCTGAGCGCGACCGTGCGAGGGCAGGGGCCCGCCGCACGCCGGCCTGGCGCCGGAGCGGGCACGCCGATGGCGCTGGTCGGCGGCACGCTGATCGACGGCCGCGGCGGCGCGCCCGTTCGCGACAGCGTGGTGCTGGTGCGCAACGGGCGCGTGGAGGCGGTGGGCACCGTGGCCACGACGCCGGTGCCCGCCGGCTATCAGCGGGTCTCGACCGACGGGAAGACCGTGCTGCCAGGCCTGTGGGACCTGCACACGCACCTGCAGTACTCGGCGCACACGGACCTGGGCGCCTGGAATGCGCGCTACCTGCCGCAGATGGAGACGGTGATCATGCCGGCCATTGCGCGGCAGTTGCTGATGGCGGGTGTGACCAGCGCGCGCGACGCCATGGCGCCGCTCGATCCGGTGCTGCGCGTGCGCGACCGCATCGCCCGCGGCGAGATCCCGGGACCGACGATGTACGTGGCCGGCGCCCTGCTCGAGCATGCGCCTCCGGCGGGGCTCGAGACATTTCGCTGGCCGGTGTCGGGTCCCGACGATGCCCGCGCGAAGGTGAATCGCCTGGCCGACAAGGGCGTGAATCTCATCAAGTTGCTGTGCGTGCCGGACCTGACGCCGCAGGAGGCCGCGGCCGTGGTCGAGCAGGCGCACGCGCGGGGCCTGAAGGTGGCCGCGCACGGCCGCACCGACGACGAGATCCGCAAGTGTCTGGCGGCCGGCGTCGACGACTTTCAGCACCTCGGCATCCAGGCGGTGCTGCCCGACGACATCATGACGGCGATTCGGGCACGCGTACGCCAGGGAACCCTGTACTGGACGCCCACCGTGGGCAATCCCGTCAACAATCAGTACTTGAAGGCCAACGCCGAGATGCTGGACGGCACCGAATGGGAGTTGGGCCTGCCGCCGGCGATCGTCCGCGACGTGCGGCAGTCGCTGACGCAGCTGCCGGCCATGCTGAACCGCCCGGGCTTCGTGCTGGCCGACGAGGCGATGTACCGGCGCAAGTTCCACCAGCTGAAGGACGCCGGCGTGGAACTGCTCGTCGGCACCGACAGCGGCAACCCCGGGCACTTCCACCCCTACGCCACCTGGCTCGAGCTCGACGCGTGGGTGAATCACATGGGGGTGCCGCCGATGGAGGCGCTGCAGCGCGCGACGGCCGTGGCGGCCCGCGTGATGGGCGTCGACAAGGACTACGGCACCGTGGAGGCCGGCAAGTACGCCGACGTGATCGTGGTGCCGGGCGACCCCCTGCGGCACATCGACGTGCTGCGAGACCCCGTCGTCGTGATCAAGCACGGGCGGCGCGTGAAGTGACGCCCGCGGGCGAGTGGCCCGCCACCTTCGGGAACGTCTGACGCCAGGCCGGCGACGGCCGGCGGGTCAGAACGTGAGCTGCGCCCCGACGCGGACGGCGCGCGGCGCGCCAGGCCAGCCGTACGCGACGCTGCCGCCGCGGAAGTCGGCCAGCGTGAAGCCGTACTCCTGGAAGACCTGGTTCGTCACGTTCGTCGCGTCGACGTACACGGCGTGGCCGCCGAACGCGCGGCGGACCCTCAGGTCGAGCACGCGCGGCGTGTCGAAGCGGACGGTGTTCCCGTCGTCCGCGAAGTGGCCCGCGGTCACCCGGTAGCGGACGTACCCCGAGATGCCGGCCCCGAGCGTCACTGACGCGCCGACGGTGGCCGCGTGGCGCGGCACGTTCTTGAGCTGCAGGGGCGAGTCCGGCGCGCCGACCCTGGTCAGCGCGTACGTGGCAAACGGCTGCACACGCATGGACCTGGCGCGCACCTCGAGCTCGGCGCCCGTATGCCGGCTGCGGCCGATGTTGGCGTAGCGGAACATCCGCAGATCGAAGTCGATCTCGTCTTCCACCGTCATCCAGTACCCGAGCGCACTCCAGTCGAAGCGGCTGGCCGAACCGCGGACGCCCCCTTCGACGTTGCCGGCCCGCTGGGGCGCGAGCGCCGCGTTGGACACCGTGAACGTGCCGCCGCGGAAGTCGGGGTAGGGCCGCGGATCGAAGCGCTGGTCGAGTGTCGGCGCCTTGAACGCCCGCGAGACCTGGGCGAAGGCCGACACGGCGCCGTCCTCGCGCACGGCAACGGTGACGCCGGCGCGCGGCGACCACGCCGTCGCGGGCGTCGCGACCGTGCCCGCGAAGCCGCGGTCGTCCACGCGGTCGACCCGCAGCGCGCCGCTCGCGCGGATGCGCGCCGACGGATTCCAGCCCCCGGAGGCGAACACCCCCGCACGCAGGCGGGAGCCCTCGGCGGCGGCGTTCGGCGAGTACGACGTGTCCAGCCGCTCGCGCGACAGGTCGACGCCCCCGCGCACGATGCCGCGCCGGGCCGCCGGGCCGATGGCGCGATCGATCGTGACGCTTCCGCCCACGGCACCCGTGGACAGGGTGCGGGTCTGCCGGTCACCGAGCCCGGGAGCCAGCAGGATGGTGCGCGTTGCCTCCTCGGCGCGGCGGTTCGCGTACACCCGGGCTTCGTGGCTCCACCGCGCGGCCGCTCTCTGCAGGCCGAACGTGGACGTCAGGCCGTGGCGGCTGGCCGAATCCTGGGCGTAGAGGGCGTCGGCCGCGCGGGGCGTCGCCCGCGCCGCGTCGAGCGTCAGGGCGCCGGCGTCCTGGTGCTCGCGGCCCTGGGCGCCGACGGTCGCGCGCCACTGGGCACCGCCCAGCCGGCCGTCGAGGCTGCCGCGCACCACGCCGTGCCGGCCGTCCGCATGCGGCGCGAAGCCGTCCGTCCGGCGCACGGCGCCGGATGCCGCGAACCCCACCCTGCGCGGGCGGCGGGTCAACGACGCATCGGCCGTGAGGGTGCCGAACGAGCCGCCCGACATCGTGGCCGCGCCGTGACTGTCCCGGCCATCGGTGAGCACCTGGATGACGCCCCCGATCGACGAATCCCCGTAGGCCGACGCGCCGGGGCCGCGCAGCACCTCGAGGCGCCGGACGCCTGCCACCGGCACCTGCGACCAGTCGACGAGGCCCGATTCGCCGTCGGCGACGGGCACGCCGTCGACGAGCAGCAGCACGTACTCGGCTTCGCCGCCCCCGAAGAATCCGCGCGCCGACACCGTGGGCCGCCCATTGTGGAACTCGCCGCGGCTCACCTGGAAGCCTGGGATGAACGAGAGCGTCTCGCCGAGGAACACCGACGGCAGCGCCTGGAGCGCCGGCTGTTCCAGGACGACCGTCGCCGCCGGCACGTCGGCCTGCGGCGTGGCGTCGCGCTCGGCGGTGACGATGACGTCGGTCGTGAAGCGGGGCGCGGGCGGCGGGTCCTGCGCGTGGCCTGTGGTGGCGGCGAGCAGCAGTGCCGGCAGAACAAACCAGAGCGCGGAGTGGGACACGTGGACGACGGGCATGCCGTCGTCCACCATATCAGACCGGGCGAGGCTACTTCGCCGTCAGCGTCTTCATCAGGTCCGCGTACTTCGCGTCGTAGGCGTTCAGCACGTCGTTGCCCGGGTACTCCTTGATGGCGCCCAGGTAGTGCGGAGGCTTGTTGCGGTCCGTGAAGGGCTCCCACTTCGGCAGGCCCTTGCCGTTGGGGTTGCCGCTCTTCGCGAAGTTGACCCAGTACGACGACATCTGCTCGGCCATCGCGCGGTCCTTCTCGGAGGCCATCGCCAGCGTCGGCGAACTGATGTCGGGGATCACGCGCGGCGCCCACAGGTTGTTGAAAACGTAGACGATCTCGGTGGCGTGCGTCGCCTTCAGATCCCGCGCGCCCGGTTCGACTGGCGGCTCGTGGGTGAACATGTACCAGTAGGCCTTCTTGCCGATCGCCTTCTGCTTCTCGGCCAGCAGCCGCATGGCCCAGGCCATGGTGTCGCGGAAGGCCACCTGGCCGCCGAGCGAGGTGTGCTCGTCCTTGTTGGAGCCGGCGATCACGTCCACGGCGTTCTGCCGGCCGTTGGCGAAGGTGATCGACAGGTCCTCGGGCACGATGTAGCCGTCGATGATCATGCCGGCCCCGCGCAGCGTCCGCGTGATCTCCTCGGTGGACATCGCGCGCAGGGCCGCAAGCGAGGGCAGCGGCGGCGGAGGGGGTGGAGGTGTGGCTCCGTCTCCGCGTCCACGGCCCCGGCCGCCCGGCACGATCATGGCCGTGCGCTCGGCCTGCTCGCGCGGCACCATCGGCGCCAGGCCCAGGCCCATCCACGCGCCGCTCTCGTTGATGGCCCGGCGGAACAGGCCCTTGGCGACGGGTGAACCGATGAGCCCGCCCACCATGGCGGCGCCGGCCGACTCGCCGAAGATCGTCACGTTGTCCGGGTCGCCGCCGAACGCCGCGATGTTGCGCCGCACCCACTGCAGCACCGCGATGCTGTCGGCCAGCGCCTGGTTGCCCGAGGCGTTGCGGCCCGACTCCTTCGTCAACTCGGGGTGCGAGAAGAAGCCGAACGGGCCGAGGCGGTAGTTGAACGTCACGAGCACCACGCCCTTCTTCGCGAGGTTCTCGCCGTCGTTGTGCTTGCTCGACCCGCCGCCCTCCGTGTAGGCGCCGCCGAAGATCCAGACCATCACCGGCTGCTTCGCGCGTGCGCGGCCCGCGGACGTCCAGACGTTCAGGTAGAGACAGTCCTCGTTCGTCTTCGGGGAGTCGGGCAGGTCCACCGTGACGTTGTTGGGTACGCGGTTCGGCTGTGACGGCTGCACGCAGACGCTGCTGAACTGGTCCGCCCGGCGGACGCCGTCCCACTTCGCGGGCGGCTGCGGCTCCTTCCAGCGCAGGGGGCCGACCGGCGGCGCGGCGAACGGGATGCCCTTGAAGGCGCGGACGCCCGAGGGCAGCGTGACCCCCGAGAGCCGGCCGGTGTCGATGGTGACCGGGTCGGTGATGGCGGCCGGCGTGGTCACGGTGGACGCCGCGGCCACGGCGAGGGCGGCGGCCAGGACGGCCGACAGGCGGAAGCGCGTCGTCATGTTCGTCTCTCCGTCCTCAGCGGCCCGGCTGCTGCGCGGCCGCGCGCTCGGCGCGCGAGGTGTTGATGTAGTCCCGGATCGTCCGGTTGCCCTCGTGGCACGCGTACTCCCACCACTCGTAGGAGTTCTCGAGCCGCAGCGGAAAGCGCACCGTCCACGGGCGCGTCAGCACCACCGGGTCCTCCGTCTTGATCTCGTACACGAGGTAGTCGTTGTTGAGCCGCGTCAGCCGCTCGGTGGTCTTCATCTGCTCGCTGACGGGGAAGCGGTTGCCCTGCGGCGAGCCGGCGATGCCGATGTTGGTGGCGGAGGGGCCGGGCCGGTAGTTGGTGGTCTCGATGACCAGCGTGTTGCCCTCCCAGCGGCCGCGCGACTCGCCCATGTAGAACTTGAAGGTCGAGGGCAGTCTGGGCCGCCCGTCCACCGGGACGATGCGCGTCTCGTGCACCATCTCGAGGTCGAGGATCACGTAGCCGGGCGTCTGCATGATGCGGACGCCGTTGTTGTAGCGATACGGCATCATCGACGAGGGCATGCCGCGCGTGATGCAGCGGTCCCATGAGTCGAAGTCCTCGACGGCATCCCAGGTCTGGACCTCGCCCGGCAGGTTCCAGCTGCTCTTCATCAGCGCCGACAGGCGCTTGCCCTCGGCCGTCATCTCCGGGAGCTTGCCGTTGGCGGGATCGACGATGAGCGACGTCTGCCGCTGCGGGTAGGTGGGGTCGGTGACGCCCGACTGCAGCGCCTGGCCGAAGTTGCCGGCGGCAAGGGCCTGTGCGTGACGATCGGGCACGCCGGCCGCCTTCAGCCGCTCCTGGTACTCGGCGTCGGTGAGCCACGCCTTGGCGGTGTCGCAGGGCGGGGCGCCGGCCCGGCCGCGGCCGAAGCCGCCCGAGCACCGCTCGAGCGGCACGCTGCCGACGAACGAGATGGGCCACGTGCCGGTCAGGTCCGGATCGCCCCAAGGCGTTTTCGGATGGACCCAGCCTTTCGGCGTCTCGATGAAGTGGTTGGCCTCGCTCGGGGCGCCCGCCTGGGCGGCGACGGCAGCCACGAAGGCCGCCACGCTCGCGACGGCGGCCAGCAGAGGACGAACGCGATGCTTGAATGGCATGGGGCCGATCCTATCAGGACGGCGCGGAGGGGGCGCCCCGGCCCAGCCCCCGGACCTGCGGGCCCGGCTTGATTTCCGGCCGCGCTGACGCCAGACTGGCGCCACCTCGCGTGGCTGGGCAGGCCCTCGGCCCAGCCGACTCGGGTGCATGGGAGACCTGAACGCATGGCCAATTTCTCTTTGACGGTGAACGGCACGCGGCAGTCCGTGGACGTGGACCCCGCCACGCCGCTGCTCTACGTCCTGCGCAACGATCTGGGATTCGAAGGCCCCCGTTTTGGCTGCGGCCTCGGGCAGTGCGGCGCCTGCACGGTGATCATCAAGGGCGAAGCCGTGCGCTCCTGCGTGCGCCCGATGTCGCAGGTGCAGGGAGCCGAGATCACGACGCTCGAGGGGCTGGCCCAGAACGGGAAGCTGCATCCGGTCCAGCAGGCCTGGATCGACGAGCAGGTGCCGGCCTGCGGGTACTGCCAGAACGGCCAGATGCTGACGGCCAAGGCGCTGCTCGACAAGAACCCCAACCCGACCGACGCGCAGATCCGCCAGGCGATGAACGGCGTGCTGTGCCGCTGCATGACGTACTACGGCGTCCAGGCGGCCATCAAGCGCGCGGCGAAGGCCGTGCGGGCCGAGGCTGGGACGGGCTCCGAGCAGGAGGTGACGGCATGATCCGCTTCACTCCGCTTCCGCGGCACGTCGAGGCCGCGTT
Organism: uncultured bacterium; assembly: GCA_963923455.1. Lineage (GTDB taxonomy): Bacteria > Acidobacteriota > Vicinamibacteria > Vicinamibacterales > UBA2999 > CAWULT01. Next base: position 364 of record CAWULT010000093.1, on the reverse strand, counting down.
CGCGCGCGCGGCGGCGAATCCGTCCCGGCGCGAGTTCCTCAAGACGTCGGGCCTGCTCGTCGTCGGCGCGACGCTCGCCGCCCACGTCGAGCCGCTGGGCGCCCAGGCCGCGGCGCCGTACCCGGATCCCGACTTCCGCCAGCTCGACTCGTGGATCGTGATCCACGAGAACAACACGGCCACGTTCTTCGTCGGCAAGACCGACCTCGGTCAGGGCACCGGTACCGCGTTCCGCCAGCTGATGTCGGACGAGCTCGACATCGCGTACGACGCGACGAGCGTCGTGATGGGCACGACGAACACCACCGTCGACCAGGGCCTGTCTCTTATACACATCTGACGCTGCCGACGAAGGCTTAGGTGT
>CAWULT010000092.1:0-18302 GCA_963923455.1 uncultured bacterium | reverse complement strand
TCGATCAACTCGCCGTACCCGATCCAGATCATGCAGAACGACCGGTACATCACCTTCCTGTTCGAACAGAGCCAGTGGTTCACGATCGTCCCGTTCAAGGCCGAGCACCCGAAGGAGATCAACCCCACGTGGTTCGGGGACTCCATCGCGAAGTGGGACGGCGACACGCTCGTCATCGACACCGTCGGCTTCAACGGGTTCACGCGGCTCGATACGAAAGGCGACCCCCACAGCGACAAGCTGCACCTCGTGCAGACCTTCACACGCACCGACCAGGGGCACATCGCCTACACCGTGACGGTCGACGACCCGGTGTACTACACGAAGCCGTGGACCAACGAGCGCACGTTCACGCTGAGCAACGGCGAGCTGATGGAGTACTCCTGCGAGGAGAACAACCGCTCGCTGTGGGAGGGCCGCATCAAGATCTGGGTGCCGCCCGGGTCCGAGCAGCCGCGCATCAAGCAGTAGAATCGGGGGATGTCGGACTCACTTCAGAAGATCGCGGCGACGATCGGCATCCCGGTCGCGCAGCGCCATATTTTTCTGTGCGCCGAGCAGACGAAGGCCAAGTGCTGCGACATGGAGCGTGGCGTCGCCGCGTGGGACTTCCTGAAGCGGCGCCTGAAGGAACTCGGCCTGTCCGAACAGGGCGGCGTGCTGCGCAGCAAGGCCAACTGCCTGCGCATCTGCGAGAGCGGGCCGATCGCAGTCGTCTATCCCGAGGGGGCCTGGTATCGGGAGTGCGACCCACCGGCCCTCGAGCGGATCATCCAGGAACACCTGATCGGCGGCAAGGTCGTCGAAGACCTGCTCATCGCCGAACGCGCGCTCGCCCCGAAGCCTGGCGCGTAGCCGGGCCGCGTCCTCCGGCTCGTTCTGGCGGGTGTGGGTCAGCGGCCTGCTGGCGGCGCCACATAGGCGAAGTTCGCGGCGTCGTCGAGGCTGCCGGTTCCACGACATCGGGCCACCTGCGGGTACGCAGACAGTGGCCGGGTCCGGTCCACCTGGCCGTTGGTCCGGTGCTCGGCCGTGATCCGGCGCGGTGCCCCGCCCTGCTCCACCCCTCGCTCGGCCGAACGCGACCTAGACGCCCGACAGGCGGTGGCCCAGCTTTTCCTTCTTGGTCTTGAGGTACTTGCGCGTGTGCTCGCCGGCAGGGATCTCGATCGGCACGGCCTCGGAGACCGACAGTCCGTAGCCCCTGAGCCCGACGAACTTGCGGGGGTTGTTCGTCATCAGGCGCATCGTCTTGACGCCGAGGTCGCTCAGGATCTGGGCCCCGATCCCGTAGTCGCGCTGGTCCGCCTTGAACCCCAGCTTCTCGTTCGCCTCGACGGTGTCCAGCCCCTGGTCCTGCAGCGCGTACGCCCGAATCTTGTTGGTGAGGCCAATCCCGCGACCTTCCTGGTTCAGGTACAGCAGGATGCCGCGGCCCTCGGCGGCAATCCGGGCCATCGCGGCCTCGAGCTGCGGGCCGCAGTCGCACCGTGCCGACTGGAACACGTCGCCCGTCAGGCACTTGGAGTGGACGCGGACGAGCACGTCCCGGCCGTCGCCGAGGTCGCCGGCGACCAGCGCGACGTGCGTCTCGTTGTCGATCTGGTTCTCGTAGGCGTAGATGCGGAACGGCCCGAGGTCGGTCGGCAGGTCCGCCGTCGCGGCCCGCTTGACCAGCCGCTCCGTCCGCATCCGGTACTTGATGAGGTCGGCGATCGTGATGACCAGCAGCCCGTGCTTCTTGGCGAACTTGGTGAGCTCGCCGACGCGGGCCATCGTGCCGTCCTCGTTCATGATCTCGCAGATCACGCCCGCGGGCTCCAGCCCGGCGATCCGGGCGAGGTCGACGGCCGCCTCCGTGTGGCCCGATCGGACGAGGACGCCGCCGGGACGGGCCCGCAGCGGGAACACGTGCCCCGGACGGGCCAGGTCGCGCGCCTTCGAGGCGGGGTCGATCGCGACGCGGACGGTCGCGGCCCGGTCGGCCGCCGAGATGCCCGTGCTGGTGCCCTCCCGCGCGTCGATCGACACGCACATCGCGGTGTCCCGGCGCGACGAGTTCTCCGCCACTTCGAGCGGAATCTCGAGCTCGTCGAGCCGCTCGGGTGTCATCGCCAGGCACACCAGGCCCCGCCCGAACCGCGCCATGAAGTTGATGGCCTCCGGGGTCACCATCGAGGCCGCCATCGTCAGGTCGCCTTCGTTCTCCCGATCCTCGTCGTCGACGACGATCACCATCTCGCCCTTGCGGATGGCGTCGAGCGCGGCCTCGATCGAGGCGAACGCGTTTCCGCGGCTGGCCCCCTTCGCGAGGCGCACCTTTCCCGACTTGCTCTTCATCGTGTTCCTGTCTGGCCGAACAGCTCGACCGCCCGTGCGACGTACTTGCCCACCATATCGAACTCAAGATTCACCCGGTCGCCCGGCCGCAGGGCGGACAGGCTGGTGTGCGACCAGGTGAACGGGATCAGCATGATCCGCAACCGGGCGCCCTCCAGGCCAGCCACCGTCAGGCTCACACCATCGACGGCCACCGATCCCTTCGGCACGAGCATCGCGCCGTGTTCCGCCGCGAAGCCGATCGTCAGCCAGTGCGACTCGCCGTCGGCCCTGACCTCCTCGACCGTGCCGACGCCGTCCACGTGGCCCTGCACGAGGTGCCCCCCGAACCGGCCGTCCGCCCGCATCGACCGCTCGAGGTTCACGGCCCGCCCGGCACTCACGTCGCCGAGGGTCGTCACGCGCAGCGTCTCCGGGCCCACGTCGGCGGCGAACGTGTCGCCCGTTCGAGCCGTCACGGTCAGGCAGACACCGTTGACGGCCACGCTCTCCCCGAGCTGCAGTTCCGGCGCGAACGCGGTCCGGATGACGATCCGGCGTCCGGACGGCACGGGCTCGACCGCGTCGACGCGTCCAACCGATTCAATCAGGCCGGTGAACATATCCCTCGATCAGTACGTCGTCGCCGAGCAGCCGCACCTGCGCATCATGCAGCGCCGCGGGCGAGAACCGCCGGCCCGCGAGCAGCGGCACTCCGGGCTCGCCGAGCCACACCGGCGCGACGTAGAGCTGCACGTGATCGACGACGCCCGCATCCCACATCGCGGCGTGCAACGCCGCGCCCCCCTCGACGACCAGGCTCTGGACGCCGCGTGCCCCGAGCGCGTGAAGCGCGGCGCCGGCGCCGCCCTCGACCGGCACGAGCGTCGCGCCGGCCCGTTCGAGGGCCGCGGCGCGCGCCGGCGCCCGTGCCGCCGCCTCATGGTCCGTCAGTATTATCACCGGACCCGAGGCGAGGGTCGAAAACAGCCGGGCGTGCGGCGGCGTCCGCAAGCGTCGGTCGAACACGACGCGGGCGAGCGGACGCTCCCGGTACACTTCGCGGACGGTCAGCAGCGGATCGTCCGCGAGCACCGTGCCCGACCCCACCGCAACGGCGTCGACACAGGCGCGGACGCCGTGGGCATGCCGCTGCGCCGGGCGGCCCGTCAGGGTGGTCCGGACACCGGGAGCGGCGGCGATGCGCCCATCGAGGCTGGTCGCGGCCTTCAGCGTGACGAACGGGCGCCCCTCCTGGACGAGCGTCAGGAAGGGCTGGTTGATCCGCGCGGCCTCGGCGCGCCCGACGCCGACGTCGACGACGATGCCGTGGGCCCGCAGCGCGGCGATCCCCCGTCCGCGGACGAGCGGGAACGGGTCCTCCATCGCGGCCACCACGCGCCGGATGCCGGCGGCGATGATGCGATCGGTGCAAGGCGGGGTCCGTCCGGTGTGCGCGCAGGGCTCCAGCGTGCAGTAGAGCGTGGCGCCGCGGGCGGCCTCCCCCGCTTCGTCCAGCGCATGCACTTCCGCGTGCGCCTCCCCCAGGCGCTCGTGGGCGCCGTCGCCGTGCACGACGCCGTCGTCGGAGACGACGCACGCCCCCACGATGGGATTGGGCGAGGTGCGGCCGAGCCCGCGCCGTGCGTGCTCGAGCGCCCGCCGCATCCACCTGAGGTCGTCTACCACTTCTGCTCGAACAGCGCCGACACGTAGTCCTCGGCCGAGAACGGAATGAGGTCGTCGATGCCTTCGCCGACGCCGACGTAGCGGATCGGCAGCTTGAGGTCGTGTGCGATGGCGACGGCGACGCCGCCTTTCGCGGTGCCGTCCAGCTTGGTCAGCACGATGCCCGTCACCCCCGCGACCGCGGTGAACTCGCGTGCCTGTTGCAGGCCGTTCTGTCCGACGGTTGCGTCGAGCACGAGCAGCACCTCGTGGGGCGCTCCCTCGGCCGCGCGCGCCGCGACACGGCGGATCTTGTCGAGCTCGTTCATCAGGTTCGTGCGCGTGTGCAGCCGGCCGGCCGTGTCCACGAGGATCGGGTCGCGCCCTCTCGCCTTGCCCGAGACGATCGCGTCGAAGACCACCGCGGCCGGGTCGGCCCCCTCGCGGGCCCGGACGATGTCGACGCCGGCCCGCGTCGCCCAGATCTCGAGCTGCTCGACGGCCGCCGCGCGGAAGGTGTCGGCCGCGCAGACGAGCGGCTGCCCGCCCGAGGCCTTCATCAGGTTCGCGAGCTTGCCGATCGTCGTGGTCTTGCCCACGCCGTTGACGCCGACGATCAGCACGACGTGCGGGCGGTGCCCGTCCGGCGCCGGCCGCTCGACGGCCGCGAACACCTGCCGGATCTCCGCGACGACGAGGTCGCGCAGGCTCGCCCCACCGCGCGCGCGCTGCCTGACCGCGGTCACGATGCGCTCGGTCGCGGCGACGCCCACGTCGGCCGAGAGCAGCAGTTCCTCGAGCGCCTCGATCGTGTCGACATCGACCGGGCGGGTCCGCTGCTCGGCGGTGTCGGCTTTCTGGACGAGTTCCTCGAAACGACTGACGATCTGCTGCTTCGTGCGGCTGAGCCCGTCACGAAGCCGGTCAAAGAATCCCAAGACGCCTCACTCCCCGGTTCGCGACCCCTACCCCGCTTCGGCCCGCTGCGGCCGCACCATCAGTTCGTCGAGCGCCGTCCTCGGGTCCTTGCGGCCCGCCAGCAGGTGCGATATCTGCGTGGTGATCGGCATCTCCACTCCGTAGCGCCCGGCCAGCGCCAGCGCGGCCTCGGTCGTCCGCACGCCCTCGGCCACCATCCGCATGTCGTCGACGATGTGGTCGATCGACAGCCCGCGCGCCAGCTCGACGCCGACACGCCGGTTGCGGCTGGGGCCTCCCGTACAGGTCAGCACGAGATCGCCCAGGCCGGTCAGCCCGGCCAGCGTCTGGGGTTGCGCGCCGGCCGCGCACGCAAGCCGCGACATCTCGGCCAGTCCGCGCGTGATGAGGCCGGCGAGCGCGTTGTGCCCGAGGCCCAGGCCTTCGGCCAGGCCCGCCGCGATCGCGATGACGTTCTTCAGCGCCCCGCCCAGCTCGACGCCAACGACGTCGGCCGTCCCGTACAGGCGCAGATACGGCGCCCGGAATTCGTCCTGCACCAGCCGCACGACCGCCGGATCGACCGAGGCCACCGAGACGGCGGTCGGCAGTTCACGTGCCAGCTCCGACGCGAAGCTCGGCCCCGACAGCACCGCGATGCGGGCGCCCGCACCGACCTCCTGCGCCAGGACCTCGGACATCCGGAAGTGCGTCCGCTGTTCGAGGCCCTTGGTGGCGCTGACGACGACCGCGCCCGGCTCGACGAGCGGCGCCGCGGTCCGAATGACCTCGCGCGTGCCGTGCGACGGCACCGCCGAGACGACCACCCGCGCCCCGCCGAGCGCCGCCCCCAGGTCCGCGGTCACCACCAGTCCGGCCGGCAGCGTGACGCCGGGCAGGTACGTGGCGTTCTCGCGGCGGGCGTCCATCTCGCCGGCGAGCGCGGCATCGCGGGCCCACAGGTGCGCCTCGTGACCGATACGGGCCAGGTGCACCGCGAGCGCAGTCCCCCAGCCTCCTGCTCCGAGTATCGCGACCCGATGAATGGGAGCCTCCCTGCCTACGACGTGGCGCGGATGCCGACGCGCCGCTCGGTGCCCGCGAGCAGCCGGGCGAAATTCCCGCGGTGGCGCCCAAGCACGATCGCCGCGACGATCGCCGCCCCGGCGACGACCGGCGCCGGGGACCACCCCATCGACGCCCCGGCCACGAGGGCCACGGCGCCGAGCGACGACCCGACGGAGATGTACCGCGTGGCGGCCACCGCGACGGCGAAGACGGCGACGGCCAGCAGGAGCGCCTGGGGCGCCAGCAGCGCGAACGCCCCGGCGGCGGTGGCCACGCCCTTGCCGCCCCGGAAGCCCAGCCAGGCCGGCCACACATGGCCGATGACGGCGGCCAGTCCGGCCAGCACTGGGACGGCCTCGTCGCCGGAGGCGGCCCGCGCCAGCACGACCGCGAGCGCGCCCTTGCTCCCGTCGAGCACCAGGGCCAGCCCACCCGCCGATCCGCCAGCGGTCCGCCACACATTGGACGCGCCGATGTTGCCGCTGCCCTCCCGGTGCAGGTTCACGCCGCGCCCCCTGGCCACCAGCCACGAGAACGGCAGCGCGCCCAGCACATAGGCGGCGGCGATGACGGCGACGGTCCAACCCACGCCCTAGATCGTATGCCGGCCGCCCGCTGGGGCAAAGCGCCGCGGGCGGCGCGCGTCGTCAGGCAGAACCGGCGCGCGCCAGGTGGCGGCGCACCAGATCGAGCGCGCCCTGGGATGCCTGGAACTTGATGCGGTCGCGCTCGCCGAAATAGCGGAACCGACGCACGACCGTGCCCTCGGCCGAGGCCACGGCGGCGAAGACCGTGCCCACGGGCTTCTCCTCCGATCCGCCGGTCGGGCCCGCAATCCCGGTCACGCCCACGCCGAGGTCGGCGCGCGAACGCATCCGCACGCCTTCGGCCATCGCGCGCGCCACGGGTTCGCTGACGGCACCGTGCCCCTCGATGAGCGCCGCGGGCACGCCGAGCAGGTCCGTCTTGGCCGCGTTGGCGTAGACGACGAACGCCATGTCGAGGTAGCCGGAACTGCCCGGCACGTCCGTCAGCCGCGAGGCGATCAGGCCGCCGGTGCACGACTCCGCCACCGCGATGCGGAGCCCCTGGGCGAGCAGCGCCTCTCCGACGACGACCTCCATGTTGCGGCCGTCCACGCTGTAGACGTCCGCGCCGATCACCATCCGGGCCTCGTCGATCGCGCGCGCGGCCGCCGCCTCCGCGGCCGCGAGCGAGGCGGCGCGCGTCCAGACGTGCAGCTCGATCTGGCCGAGCGCCGCCAGAATCGTCGCGGCCACCGGCGGCTCGGCCCGTTCCCACGCGCGGTAGTGCGGCTGCAGCGCCTGATCGACCTCGGACTCGATGCGCCCGACCACCTTGAGCACGCGGCGGACGAGTGCCTGTCCGGAGGTGCGCGCGCGCAGCGCACCCGCCGTCAGCGCGAGGAACATCGGCTTGAGTTCGCGCGGCGGCCCGGGCAGCAGCAGCACGACCTGCGGCCCGTGGTCGAGCCAGAGCCCCGGCGCGCTGCCATGGGCGTTGGCGAGCACGGTGGCACCGGACGGCACCTGCGCCTGCCGCCGGTTGATCTCCGGCATCGGGAACGGCAGGTTCCGCGCCGCGAAGCGCGCCCGGAGCTGGCAGACGATTGCCGGATCCTCGGCCAGCGTCCGGCCCAGCACCGCGGCCGCCACCTCGCGCGTCAGATCGTCGTCGGTCGGACCGAGCCCGCCGCTGCAGACGACGAGGTCCACCGACGCCAGCGCCTCGCGCAGCGCACGCGCCAGGTCCGCGCGGTCATCGCCGACGACCGTCTTGAAGCGGACCTCGACGCCGAGGCGATCGAGCTGTTCGGTGATGAAGAGCGAGTTGGTGTCGACGCGGGTCGGCGTCAGCATCTCGCTGCCGACCGCCAGGATCGCGGCGCGGGCGAGCGTGCTCATACCAGGTAGCCGGCCGGACCAACGGCGATGAGCAGGCGCATGGCGAGGTTGCCGTACACGCCGGCCATCGCGTCGTCGGCCATGATCCCCCAGCCTCCGTGCAGCGCCTCGAGACGCCCGGCCGGCCAGGGCTTGACGACGTCGAACGCCCGGAAGACGACGAAGCCGACGGCCGCGCCGAGCGGCGTCACGGGCAGCCAGGCCAGGGTCATCAACATCCCGAGCACCTCGTCGATCACGACGGGCCCGGGATCCGCCGTGCCGAGGAGGCGCTCGGTCTCCCCGGCGCTCCAGACGCCGAGCACGGCGGCGACGAGGATGGCCGCGACGTCGCCGCCGGGCACCGCGGCCAGCGGCAGGAGGTACCAGACGGCAAGCCCCACGGCCGAGCCGAACGTACCGGGCGCGACCGGGGCGTACCCGACGTAGCCGCACGTGGCGACGAGCAGGGCCAGGCGGCGCATCAGGCCGACGGCGCCGCGACGACGCGCGTGCCGGCGATGCGGTCGTGGAAGGCGCGTCGCTCCGCGCCGAAGAGCGCCGGCAGCAACCCGACGCCGAGCGGGACGATCGAGAGCAGCACCGCGACGGACCGGCGCATCGCGCGCGCGACGCCCAGGGTTCCGGCATCGTCGGCGACGACCTTGATCTTCGCGGCCATCTTGCCGATGGTCTGGCCGCCGATCGAGGTGAACGCGCTGAAATAGGCGACCTTGACGAACAGCAGGAACACGAGCAGCGGCGGCAGCGGCAGCACGCGCCACTGGCTCATCGCCAGCTCCGCCATGCGCAGCGTGAAGTAGACGACGGCGAGATCGATCCCCGCCAGGATGCCGTGGTCGATGGCGGCGGCGAGCACGCGGGCACCCACGGCGCCGGCCGGCAGCCCGTCGCGCGCCCCAACCGCCTCCGAACGTTCCCGAACCCGGGCCACCTCCATCGGCGCCATGGAGGCGCCCTCCGCCGCAGCCGGCTCCGCCTCGTGGGCGAACTCGAACACGGGCGTGTGAACCGCCGCCGGGGGCCGAGGCCCGGCGGCCTTCGACGGCGGGCGCAGCCGTGGAATCTCCGGCGTCTTGCGGACGGCCACCGGCGCGCGCGGCGCGGCGGGCAGCCGCACCAGGGGCGCATCGTCGTCACCGTCGGGAGCGAACAGTGGCAGCGCGGGAGCACTTGCGGGCGTCTGGCCGTCGGCCGAACTCTCCTCCTCCGCGGCGGCACCGTGCGCGACCTCGCCGAGCCGGCGGTTCTCACCGTGCAGCGCGAGGTCGGCGAACGGGCCAGGACTGCCAGCCGGGGGCTCCGGATCCAGCCGCTCCCAGTAGGCGTCGACGGCGCCGTCCTGCCGCGCCGTCTCCCGCAGCGTGAGCTCGGCGGCCCCGGTCGACGGCGGCTCGACGAGGAGCGAGAAATCGTACCCGCAGTGCTTGCACCGCTCGCCGGTCTCGAACCCGAGGTAGCTGCACTTGGGGCACTTCATCGCCCGACCTCCGGTGCGGCGCCGCGCGCCGCGGTGCCGGGCTCGACCGCCGTCAGCACCGCGCGCTGCAGCGTGGCCCGCAAGCGGTCTGCCTCGGGCGCCAGCGCATCACCGGGCCGGATCCCCGCGAGCACGGCCAGCGCCTCGGCAGGCCGGCCGCCCGCCTCGAGCGCGCGCGCCCGCTCCAGCAGGTGCTCGGAAGGCTGGGGCACGGGCAGGGGCTCCGGGGCCGTCTCCACCGCGCCGACCGCGACGGGCACGTCCGCCAGGAACGACCGCAGCGGCAGTGTCACCAGGGTCACCACGGCGACGATCGCCGCCGACGCCAGCGCCGTCGCGAGCCAGGCCGTGCCCCCCGGGGCCGGCTCTACGGACGGGCCCGGCGCGGCGGTGCCCGTCTCCGCGCGGACGACGGGCACCTCGAGGCGGCCGAGTCGCTGAAGGAACGCGAGCGCCATGTCGGTCGGTCCCCCCTGTTCGATCGCGCGCGTCAACAGGTCGCGCGCGCCCGCCACGTCCCCGGCGTGATACGCCGCGATGCCGCGGTGGAGGGACTCTTCCGATTCGCGCTGCCGCTCGGCGAGCGCCGAGCGCGCACGCTCGATGTAGGCGCGCGCCCGGCCGTGCCGCCGCTCGAGGAAGGCGACGCGGCTCCAGATGTCGATTGCCTGGTCGTGGTGTCCCGCGAAGTACTGGTCGAGCCCGTCGAGCAGCAGCTGCTCGATACGGGCCTCGCGCGCGGCCTCGTCCTCGGCGCCGGACGAGCCCTCGGTCAGGCTGGCGTGTCGCAGGGGCTCGGACATGCGAATGCGCGGCTCGAAAGGGACGAGCGATTATCGGGCAAAAGATGGCGACGGTCAAAGTATCATCGGCTGCCAGCATGATTACCGTCTCACGCCGCGCGGACCGGCTGACTCCGACCGCGATCAACCGCCTGCTGGGCGATGTCCGCCGCGTTCAGGCCCAGGGCACGTCCGTCGTGTCCCTGATGCGGGGCGAGCCCGACTTCCCCACCCCGACGCACATCAGCGACGCAGCCGTCGACGCGCTTCGCCGCGGGCGCACGACCTACCCGGACAATCGGGGCGAGGTCCGGCTGCGCGAGGCGGTCGCGATCAAGCTGCAGCGCGACAACGCCGTGCCCGCCGATCCCCAGTCCGAGGTACTCGTGACGACCGGCGCGACGCTCGGCCTGCACACGGCGCTGCTGGCCTTGCTGGACGAGGACGACGAGGTGCTCGTGCCCGACCCGGTCTACGACGCCTACCACTCGCCGATCGTGCTGGCCGGCGGGCGCCCGGTGCGGGTCGTCGCCCCCGTCGTCGCGGACCGGTTCGTCCTGGACCTGGACGCGCTCGACGCCGCCGCGACACCCCGGACGAAAGTGCTCCTCCTCAACACGCCGTGGAACCCCGTGGGCACCGTGTTCACGCCCGCCGAGATCGCGGCGATCGGCGAGTTCGCGGTGCGGCGCAACCTCGCGATCCTGAGCGACGAAATCTACGAGACGATCGTGTTCGACGGCCGTCGCCACGTCTCGCCGGCGAGCGTGTCGGCCGAGGTTCGCGACCGTACCGTGCTGGTCAACAGCCTGTCGAAGACCTACGCGATGCCGGGCTGGCGCGTCGGCTACTGCCGCGCGCCGGCGCATGTCATCGACGCAATGCTGCTGGTGCTGCAGCAGTCGAGCCGCGGGCCCGCGACGTTCATCCAGGACGCGGCAGCCGCCGCCCTGACCGGACCGCAGGACGCGGTCGAGGAGATGCGGCGCGGCTACGCCGCGCGGCGGCAGCAGGTCGTCGAGGCCCTCGGCGGCATCCCCCGCGTGCGCGTGCTGCCCCCCGAGGGCGGGTTCTTCGCGATGGTCGACGTACGGCAGACGGGCCGCCCGTCCAATGACGTCCGGCTGCACCTGCTCGAGCAGCACGGCGTCGCCGTCGCGCACGGCGCGGCCTACGGCGCCGGCGGCGAGGGCACGCTGCGCGTGTCGTTCGCCAGCGGCGGCGACAACCTCTCGCGCGGCCTCGAGCGCCTGCGCGCCGGCCTGCTGAGCCTGTGAGCCTGCTGCAGATCGAGCCATCCGCGCCGCTGCCGCGCGCCGACGTCCGCCGGGTCGACGTGGAGGCGCTGCGCGCCGCGCTCACCCACGAGGTGGACGGCGAGGTCCGCTTCGACCGGGTCTCGCGCGCGCTCTACTCCACCGACGCGAGCGTCTACCGCATCGAGCCGCTGGCCGTCGTCGTGCCCCGGACGCGCGACGCGGTCGTCCGCGCCGTCGGCGTCTGCCGACGGTTCCGCTGCCCGATCACGATGCGCGGCGGCGGCACCTCGCAGAGCGGCCAGACGATCGGTGAGGGCGTCGTCATCGACCTCTCGAAGTACGTCAACGCCCTGCTGGAGGTGAACGCCGCCGGACGCTGGGCCCGGGTCGAGCCCGGGATCGTCCTCGACGAGCTCAACGCGAAGCTCCGTCCGCACGGGCTGCGCTTCGCGCCCGACGTCTCCACCGCCAGCCGCGCCACCGTGGGCGGGATGATGGCGAACAACTCCGCCGGCGCGCGGTCGGTGCTCTACGGCAAGACCATCGACCACGTGCTCGAGCAGGAGGTGCTGCTCGCGGACGGGTCCATCGTCCACTTCGGGCCGCTGAGCCGCGCCGAGGCGCTGGCGCGTGCCGCCGGTGACACGCTCGAAGCGGCCTGCTACCGCACGGTGCTCGGACTGGCCGATGCCCTGCGTGACGAGGTGGCGCGGCGCTATCCCAAGGTCATGCGGCGCGTGATGGGGTACAACCTCGACGAGTTCACCGACCCCGAGCGCCCCGTCAACCTGGCCAAGCTCCTCGTGGGTTCGGAGGGCACGCTCGGCGTGGTCCTGTCGGCCAAGGTCAACCTCGTGCCCCTGCCGAAGGCCAAGGCGGTGATGGCCATCCAGTTCGCGGACCTGCTGGAGTCGCTGTCGGCGGCGCCGGTGATCCTGCGGCACGGGCCGTCCGCCGTCGAGGTCATGGACAAGTCGATCCTCGACTACACGCGCCAGAGCGCGGCGCTCGAGGCCGTCCGCCGCAGCTTCATCGAAGGCGACCCGGCGTCGCTGCTCTGCGTCGAGTTCTACGCGGACCGTGCCGAAGATCTTCCGCCGCGCCTCGACGCGCTCGAGCGCGACCTGCGGGCGCACGGGTTCGGCTATCACTTCCATCACGCGCTCGACGCGGCGGCGCAGGCGCGCATCTGGAGCCTGCGCGAGGCCGGCCTCGGCCTGTCGATGGCGATGAAGGAGGATGCCAAGTCGCTCTCGTTCGTCGAGGACACGGCCGTGCCGCCCGAGCGGCTGCGCGACTACATCGAGCGCTTCCTGGCCATCGTGCGCGACCACGGCACCACCGCGGGCGTCTACGCGCACGCCTCGGTCGGCTGCCTCCACGTGCGGCCGGTGGTCAACCTGAAGACGGCCGAGGGCGTCGCCACCTTCGAGGCCATCGCCAACGCCAGCGCCGACCTCGTGCTGGAGTTCGGCGGCGCCCTGTCCGGCGAGCACGGCGACGGGCTCGTCCGGAGCCCGTTCATGCGGAAGATGTTCGGGCCGACGATCTACGAGGCGTTCCGGACGATCAAGCGCACGTTCGATCCCGAGGGCCTCTTCAATCCGGGCAAGATCGTCGACGCCGGACCGCTGACCGCCAACCTGCGGTACGGCGCCGGGTACCAGACGCCGAACCCGGCGACCTGGTTCGACTACGCGGACTACGGTGGCATGGGCGGCGCGGTCGACATGTGCAGCGGCGTCGGGGCCTGCCGGAAGACGCTCGAGGGCACGATGTGCCCGTCGTTCATGGCGACGCGCGAGGAGCAGCACTCGACGCGCGGCCGCGCCAACGTGCTGCGGCTCGCGATGGCGGGCCGGCTCGGCGAGGCGGGGCTCGGCGACGAGGGTGTCCGCGAGACGCTCGACCTCTGCCTCGAGTGCCGCGCCTGCAAGGCCGAGTGTCCGGTCGGGGTGGACGTGGCCCGATTCAAGAGCGAGTTCCTGGCCGACTACTACGCGCGACACGGCACGCCGATCGAAGCCCGGGTGCTCGGCAACGCGAGCAGTGTCGCCAGGGCCGGGTCACTGGCCGCGCCCCTGGCCAACTGGGTCACGTCGCTCGGAGTCGTCAAGCGCCTGAACGAGTCGTTGCTCGGCATCGACGCGCGCCGCTCGCTGCCGCGCTTCCGGTCGCGGACGCTGCGGCGGCTGGCGCCGGCCGCTCCCGCGGCCCCCGACGTCCTGCTCTTCGCCGACACGTTCACCAACCACTACGACCCCGAGATCGGCCTCGCGGCGCTCGACGTGCTGCGCGCGGCGGGCCTCGCCCCGGCGCTCGCCGACAACCACTGCTGCGGCCGGCCCCAGATCTCGAAGGGCCTGCTCGGCACCGCTCGCGATCTGGCCGCCGCCAATACGATGCGGCTCTACGCACGGGCCCAGGCCGGCCTGCCACTGGTCTTCTGCGAGCCGAGCTGCCTGTCGGCCATCCGCGAGGACGTGCCGGCGCTGCTGCGCGGCGACGCGCGCCGCCGCGCCGAGGTGGTGGCCCGCTCCGCGGTGCTCTTCGACGAGTTCGTCGCCGGCCGCGTGCCGTCGCTGCCGCTCCGGACCGAGGCACGGACGTACCTGCTGCACGGGCACTGCCACCAGAAGTCGATGGGACTGGTCGGCGCCACGAGGGCGCTGCTCGGTGCGCTGCCCGGCGCCACGGTCGCCGATGCCGACGCCGGCTGCTGCGGCATGGCCGGCTCGTTCGGCTACGGCCGCGAGCACTATGAGGTCTCGCGCGCCATCGGCGAACGCAAGCTCTTCCCGGCGATTCGGGCGCGCGCGGCCGGCACCGTCGTCGTCGCGCCCGGCACCTCCTGCCGCCACCAGATCCACGACTTCACCGGCGAGACGGCGACGCATCCGGCGGTGCTGCTCCGCTCGCTCCTGACCGATCGGACCCCTGCATGAACCTCGCGTGGCTGTCGCTCGGCGCCCTCGTCGTCGCGATGATCGTCAGCTGCTTCTCGCAGCTCAACGTCGGCGTGCTCGCCCTGGCGCTCGCCTGGGTGGTGGGCGTCTACCTCGGGCACATGGGCCTCAACGACGTGCTCGGCGGCTTCCCGACGCAGTTGTTCCTGACGCTGGCCGGGGTGACGCTGCTGTTCACGCAGGCCCAGCTGAACGGCACGCTGGACCGGATTGCCCACGCCGCGGTGCGCGTCTGCCGCGGCAACGCCGGGCTGATTCCCGTGATGTTCTTCCTGCTGGCCTGCGCGATCGCCTCCGCCGGGCCGGGCAACGTCGCGACGGCCGCCATGATGGCGCCGATGGCGATGGCGGTCGCCGGCCGTGCCGGCATTCCGCCGTTCCTGATGGCCATCATGGTCGGCAACGGGGCGCAGGCGGGCGCCCTGTCGCCCTTCGCTCCGACCGGCATCATCGTCAACGGCCTGATGCAGAAGATCGCGCTCGGCGGGTTCGAGTGGCGTTCGTACCTGGCCAACCTCGCCGCGCACGCGCTCGTCGCCTTCGGCGGCTACTTCCTGCTCGGAGGCCTGGGGCTGTTCCGGCGCGCGTACGAGGGCGACGGGTCGGCGGCGCCCGAGGACACGGCGTTCGCCACGGCGCACTGGGTGACCCTGGCCGTCATCGGCGCCGTGCTCGTCGTCGTGCTCTTCCTCGAGGCCAACATCGGCATGGCGGCGTTCACCGGCGCGGTCGTGCTGGCCACGCTGAAGGTGGCCGACCACGACCAGGCGATCCGGCGCATGCCGTGGACGCCCATCGTGATGGTCTGCGGCGTCAGCGTGCTGGTGGCGCTGCTCGAGAAGACGAAGGGCCTCGACCTCTTCACGCAGCTGCTGGCGGCGATTGCGACGCCGGGCACGCTGACGGGGGTCATCGCGTTCGTCACCGGCATCATCTCGGTCTACAGCAGCACGTCGGGCGTGGTGCTGCCCGCCTTCCTGCCCACGGTGCCCGGTCTGGTGGCCCGGCTGGGCGGCGACCCGGTCGGCGTGGCCTTCTCGATGAACATCGGCGCGCACCTGGTGGACATGTCGCCGCTGTCGACGACGGGCGCGATGTGCATCGCCGGCATCTCCGACCCGGCGCAGGCGCGCCCGACCTACAACAAGCTGCTCGTCTGGGGCATGTCGATGACGGTGGTCGGCGCCCTCGGGTGCTACCTGTTCTTCTGACCGCACGCCCCGGATGTAGAATCACAGCCGGCCTGGAACGAGCGCGTACTGGAGCGCGCGACTCCAGGGGAAGGAGACCGGACCTCTTATGAAGCGTCGAATCCTGTTGACCGCGATCGTGGCCCTGGCCCTCTCGGGCGGCGCCGACGCCCACTTCGTGCTCGTGTCACCGGCCGCGTCCCTGCAGCAGGACCGTCTCGGCGACCCGCAGAAGATCGGGCCCTGCGGCGGCGTGTCGGCCAACCCGGCGCGCAACACCCCGGCCAACCCGGGAGTGCCGAGCGGAATGGTCACCAACATCAAGGGCGGCACCGAGTACCCGCTGCTCGTGAACGAGTCGATCTTCCATCCAGGCCACTACCGCGTGGCGCTCGCCCGGACTGCGTCGCAGCTGCCGGCGGATCCGCCGGTCACGGTGGCGCAGACCGAGCGGGGCCCGCGCTCGCAGTCGGCGCCGATTCAGAACCCGCCGGTGGCGCCGGTGCTGCTCGACGGCATCTTCGCCCACACGGAGCGGCCGACGCAGAACTTCACCACGATGATCCCGGTGCCGAACATCAACTGCAAGGACTGCGTGCTGCAGGTCACCGAGTTCATGGCCGAGCACCCCGGCATCGCCGTCGACGGCGGCCACTGGTACCACCACTGCGCGGTCGTGAACATCACGGCCGACCCCGCCAAGCCGATCGATTCGCGCTGGTAGACCTGACCGTCCCGGCGGACGGCGCCTCGGCGCCCCGCCGGGACGCGCTCACGCGCCGGCGTCGATCGGCAGCCCGGCCGCCTCCCAGGCGGCGATCCCGCCTGCCAGTTCACTGACTTGGGCGAAGCCGTGCCGCCGGAGCAGGCTCGCCGCAATCGACGACCGATAGCCCCCGGCGCAGTGCACGAGCAGCGGCACGCCAGCCGGCCACGTGCCGGCCCGCTCCGCCAGATGGTTGAGCGGCGTCTCGAGGCTGCCCGGGATCCGCTTCGCGGCGCGCTCCTTCGGTGCGCGGACGTCGAGCGCCAGCGGACGGTCGGTGGACGCGAGGCGCTCGGCGGCCACCGCCGGACTCAGGCGCTCGGTCGACGCCACCAGCTCCGGCCACGCCTCAAGGCTTCGGAGCCCGTCGCCGAGGTAGCCCGCCACGTCGTCGAAGCCGATCCGGCCCAGCCGCACGGCCGACTCCTGCGCACGCCCCTCCTCGGCCACGATGACGATGGGGCGGTCGTGGTCGAGCAGCGTGCCCGCCCACGTCGCGTACTGCCCCCCCAGCCCGATGTTGATGCTGCCGGCGAGATGCGCGGCGGCGAAGTCCGACGGGTCGCGCGTGTCGACCACCTGCGCACCTGCCTGCTGCAGCTCGACGACCTGCCCCACCGTCAGCGGCGTCAGCGCCACGGCGAGCGAGGCGTCGAGCGTCGGGCGCTCCTTCGCGTTCTGCACGGCGTCGTAGACGAAATAGGCCGGCGCGTCGGGCTGATCGGCGGTGACCAGGGCCACGAAGGCCTCACGGGACATCGGCTGCAGCGCGTAGTTGGCGCGCCGCTGCTCGCCGATCGTCGAGAACGTCTCCTTCCCGAGTGCTTTGCCGCAGAGCGAGCCGGCGCCGTGCGCCGGATACACCAGCGTCGCGTCCGGGAGCCGCAGGAGCTTGCCGTGCAGCGAGTCGTAGAGCCGGTCGGCCAGCGCGCCCGCGGTCCACCCGAGCGTCCCGTGCAGGTCCGGACGTCCGACGTCCCCGACGAACAGCGTGTCGCCGGTCAACACCGCAAACGGGTCACGCTCGTCGCGGTCGAGGTCGAAGACGAGCAGCGAGATCGACTCGGGCGTGTGGCCGGGCGTCTCGAGGGCCTGAACCCGCACACGGCCGAGATCGATCGTGTCGCCGTCGCGCAGGCGCCGCGCGGCGTACTCCGTCTCGACGGCCGCCCCGAGACACACGGTCGCCCCCACGCGGTCCCGCAGTTCGAGGTGCCCGGCCAGGAAGTCCGCGTGCATGTGCGTCAGGAAGACGTGCGTGACGCGCAGCCCGCGCTCGCGGGCGAAGGCCAGATACTGGTCGATGTCCCGCTGCGGGTCCACGACGGCGGCCACGCCCGTCGACTCGTCGCCGACGAGGTACGACGCGTGGGCCAGGCATCCCAGGTAGAACTGATGAACGATCACGACTGACACTCCTGTGTTGAGGCGCCGGCCTGCGGCGTCACAGCCCGCGGTCGAGCGGCGAATACCGGCGATGCTCCGCGTACCCCCGGGCGGCGACCGGCCAGACGTCGACGACGCGGGAACCCTCGACGACGAACACGACGTCGTGCAGGTTCATCGTCGGATCCGTGTGTGACGGCAGCAGCTCGATCCGGTCACCGATGCGCACCGTCACGCCGGCCGGCAGCGCGATCGTCGCGTGCTCGTCGTTGAGCGCGGTCACCGTCGCGCCGGGAAGCCCCTTGACCGCGGGATGGCCGTGGTCCTTCGTCGTCGACTTGTGGCCGCAGTCCGCCACGACGCGCCCCGCGACTGGCGCGCTGACCACCGTGCCCAGCACGGAGAAGGCGGCCTCGAACCCCGCGCCGACGGCCGCGTAATCGGTGTCCATCAGCGCGTAGGAGCCGGCCTGAATCTCCGTGACGCCGGGCACGCGGCCGCTGATGTCGTAGGTGCCCGTGCCGCCGCCGGACACAATCGGGCACGGCAGCCCCTCCTGGCGGAGGCGCCCGGCG
>CAWULT010000091.1:0-18652 GCA_963923455.1 uncultured bacterium | reverse complement strand
GCGCTCGCGCGAGCGCAACAGCGAGGCCGCGATGCTGTCGACGGCGCTGCAGGACGCCGTCACCAAGCTCAAGGCGCAGGAGCAGGCCATGAGCGCGCGCGCGGCCGAGTCCGAGCACCTCAGCGGCCGGATCGTCGAGAGCCTCAATGCCGGCCTGCTCGTCGTCGATCGCTCGGGGCGGGTGGAGATCCTGAATCCCGCCGCGCGCCGCCTGCTCGACGTGCAGGACGGGGCCGTCGGCCGCGACTTCCGGGACCTGATGGCGGCGGCGCCGCCGCTCGTCGAGATGATCGCGGAGTGCCTCGTGACCGCGGAGCCCGTCGTGCGGCGGACGGTCCGGATGCCCGGAGCTCTGCCCGTGACGCACCTCGGCGTCACGGTGTCGCCGCTCGGCGGCCAGCAGGACGCCCGCGGGTTGATCTGTCTCTTCTCCGACCTGACCCATGTCTTCGAGCTCGAGGAGCAGCTGCGCCTGAAGGAGGCGCTGGCCCGTCTGGGCGAGCTGACGGCCGGCATCGCGCACGAGTTCCGCAACGGCCTGGCGACCATCCACGGCTACAGCCGGCTGATCCAGCCGCAGGCGCTACCCGAGGCCTACAGGCCCTACATCGAGGGCATCCGGCAGGAGGCCGAGGCGCTCGGGCACGTCGTGACGAAGTTCCTCGACTTCGCGCGGCCGGACCAGATGACGTTCTCGCGCGTCGATCTCGAGGTCGTGGCCCGGCGCGCGGTCGACGACCTCCGCGTCGAGCTGCCCGATGGCACGGCGGTCGAGTTCTCCGGAACGTTCGGCGCCGTCGACGGAGACGAAGTGTTGCTGCGCCAGGTGTTCGGCAACCTCGTGCGCAACGCGGCAGAGGCGTGCGAGTCGGCCCGCGTCACGCCCCGCATCGTCGTCTCCGGTCAGGTCGAGGGCGCCGTGAGCCGGGTGTCCGTCGGTGACAACGGCCCCGGTATCCCGGCGCCGTCACGCGAGCGCGTGTTCCAGCCGTTCTTCACCTCGCGCTCTCGTGGCACCGGACTCGGGCTGGCGATCGTGCAGAAGGTGGTCGTCATGCACAACGGCCGCGTGTCGGTGGGGGAGTCGCCGCTCGGCGGGGCCTCGATTCAGCTGACGCTGCCGCTGGCGGCGGAAACCGCGATGCCGGTGCAGCTCCCGCTTCGCTGATTCCGCACACGCACGAGCCCCGGTGCGGCCGCGGACGCCGAAGACCCGTGGCAAACCACGCGGAGGCCGTCGGGTACGCCGGTTGCTCCTGGCGCCAGCATGCAGCGCGAGCGGATGGTGTCGGAGGCGGGGTTCTCGCTGACTGAGGTGGCCGTGGCCGCCGGCATCTTCGCGTCGGCGCTGGTCGGGCTGGCCGACGTCTTCACGCAGGCCGTCACCGCGGGCCTGGCCGCGCGCCGCACGAGCTACGCGTCGCTCCTGGCGCAGCAGAAGCTCGAGGAACTGGAGTCGCTGGCGTTCGGCCTCGAGCCGGACGGACGTCCCGTGACCGACACCCTCAGCGACACCGCCCAACAGCCCGTGGCCCGGGCCGGCGGTACGGGGCTGGCCCCGTCGCCGCCAGACACGCTCGAGCGCGACACCGGCGGCTTCGTGGACTACGTGCACGTCGACGGCCGCCGCACGGCCGATGCCGCGGAGGGGGCCCCGTTCGTCCGGCGATGGGCCGTGACGCCAGCCCCCGACGATGCGGCGGACACGCTGGTGATCCAGGTCGTCGTCACGGATCGGCCCGGCCGGACGCCGTCGGGCGGGACCCGTCTGGCGGGAGAGGCACGCGTGTTCACCGTCCGGACGCGGGTGGCGCCGTGACGCGGTGCAGGGTCCCGCGCGACGCGGCCGGCGTCACGCTGGTCGAACTGCTCGTCGCCACGGCGCTGATGCTCGCCGTCTCGGGCGC
This sequence comes from uncultured bacterium, assembly GCA_963923455.1. Lineage (GTDB taxonomy): Bacteria > Acidobacteriota > Vicinamibacteria > Vicinamibacterales > UBA2999 > CAWULT01. The sequence continues at coordinate 16,745 of CAWULT010000091.1, read as the reverse complement.
GGCGCTGACCCTGCTCGCACGGCTGCGGATGGTGTTCGACGCCCAGCCGGAAGCGGCCGACGTGCAGCAACGCCTGCGCGTCGCGCATGACGCCCTCTACGGCGACCTGGTACGGGCCGGCGGCGGACCCGTGTCTGGCCCGCTCGCCGGTGCGCTGACGCGCGTGTTGCCCCCCCTCGTCCCGTATCGGCGCGGCCAGGTGGGGGACGACGCTGCCGCCTGGGTGTTCTACCGACCCGGGGCGGTGAGCCTCGCGACGCTGCCGTCCAGGACGGCCATCGCCGCGGTGACCGGAGTGGCCGGGGGCGTGGTGTCGCTGCAGCCCAACTGCGGCAGCGGTCCGCTCGACCGTGTGTGCGGGTTCACCGAGGGCATGCGGGTGGTGATTGCCGACGTCGCCGGCCGCTACGACTTCGCCACCGTGACCGGTGTGACCGGCGCCCAGCTGCAGCTGGCGCATGCCGGCGCCTGGGCTTCGTCGTACAGCCGGGAGCCGGCCATCGTGGCCGAGGTCGAGCTGCGTACCTACTACCTGCGCGCGGGCGACGGCGCGCCGCCGCAGCTCGTGTCCTACGATGGCTTCCTGACCGATCGCCCCGTGGTCGATCACGTCGCGGCCCTGGAGGTGGAACTCTACGGCACGCCAGAGCCGCCGCGCCCGATCGCGGGTGCGACGGGCGGCGGCCGTGTGCGCACGACCTATGGGCCCGCTCCGCCCGAAGCCGGTGTCGACGACCCCGACGACACGTGGGGCGCCGGGGAGAACTGCGTCTTCGCCCGCGCCGGCGGGGAGGTGGTGGCACGGCTGCCGGTACTGGCCGCCGGGCCTGCGCTGGTACGTCTGGCACCCGCGGACCTCCAGGATGGTCCCTGGTGCCCGGACGCCAGCACGGCCCGCTACGACGCAGACCTGCTGCGCGTGCGGCGCGCGCACATCCGCCTGAGGATCCAGGCGGCGGCAGCGATGGTGCGGGGGCCGGCGGGCCGGTGGTTCGCAACCGGTGGCACGGGGCGCGAGGCGCTGCGGCTCGTGCCCGATCTGTCCGTGGCGTTCGACGTCACTCCGCGCGCCCTTCAGGGGGCCAGGTAGTCGTGCCGGTGCGTCGCGCGCGGCGCCGGCTCGGCGACGAGCGCGGCACGGCCCTGATCCTGATGATGCTGATCACGATGTTGCTGCTCGCCCTCGGCACGATGCTCGCGCTGACGGCGGCAACCGAGACGGCGGTGGCGGCCCATCACCGTGACGGCATCGAGGCGCTGCACGCGGCGGACGCGGCCGTGGCCTGGGCCGCGCACGATCTGGCGCGCACCGGCGACTGGACCGCAGTGCTCTCCGGTGGTGTCGTGTCGTCGTGGTTCGATGGCGCGCCCGGGCCGCGGCGCCTGGCGGACGGCACGACGCTCGACCTGGTGGCCCTGACCAACGAACTCCGATGCGGCGTGCCCGTGGCCTGCTCCGATGCGGCGATGGACGCGGTCAGCGCGGCCCGGCCCTGGGGACGCAACAACCCCCGGTGGCGGGTCTTCGCGCACGGTCCGGCCACCGGCCTGCCGGGCGTCGACGGACGGTCGTACGTGGTGGTCTGGGTGGGCGACGATCCGAGCGAGACCGACGGCGATCCGCACCGGGACGGCGGCGTGTCCGGCGACGACGGAGCGGGCACTTCCGGGAACCCTGGTCTGGGCACGCTGCTGGTGATCGCCCACGCGTACGGCCCCGGCACCGCCGTCCGGGTCGTCGAGGCCGGTGTCGCCCGCGTTGGGGGGCAACCCGGCGTCCGTCTGGTCGGATGGCGTGCCGGCCCCTAGCTCATCCGCGTTCGCATCCGTGGCTGCAGGGAACACCCAGTCTGGCCGAAACACCATGAGGCGAGAGAGTCCTGCTATGACCATCTGCACCAACCGAGTTCGGGCCGCCAGGCGCGCCCTCGTGGCCGCGACCCTCGTGGCGCTGACGGCCGTCCATGTGGCCGCACAGTCGCTCGGCGACGTGGCGCGGGCCGAGGAAGAGCGCCGCAAGGCCGTCAAGGAAACCGGAAAGGTCTACACGAACGACCGCCTGCGCCCCGAGCCGGCACCGTCACAGCCCGCGTCGATGCCTGGCGCGTCCACCGCGGCTGCGTCGCCCGCGCCGGCCAGGCCTGCCGAGGCGCAGGGCACGAAGGACGCCTCGAAGGCGCCAGACGCGAAGACGGCTGACGGCAAGGACGACAAGAAGGGTGAGGCCCCTGGGGCCAAGGACGAGGCCGCCTGGCGTGGTCGCATCAAGACCGCGCGCGAGACCATCGACCGATCGAAGCTGATGGTCGATGCGCTGCAGAGCCGCATCAACGGGCTGAACGCCGACTTCACCGCGCGCGATGATCCGGCACAGCGCAGCATCATCCAGCAGGACCTGCAACGCGCGCTGGCCGAGCTTGACCGCACGAAGAAGGAAATCGACGCGCAGACCAAAGCCCTCGCGCAGATCCAGGACGAGGGCCGCCGCGCCGGCGTCCCGGCGGGCTGGTTGCGCTGACGTGACCGCCCCCCGTGTGGTGGCCGTGTCATATGATGCATTGACCTTCGGCCGCACCGTGCGTTGACGGCGGCCGCCGCGCCCACACCTGCATGCCCGCTCCTGTACTGCTGGTCGAAGACAAGGACTCACTCCGCACGATGCTCCGGCACGCCCTCGAGGCGCAGGGGCATAGCGTGGTCGAGGCTCGCGACGAGCCCGAAGCCCTGCTGGCACTGCGGCAGGCGCGGCCCTCCGTCGTCCTGACGGACCTCAAGCTGCCCTCGGGGGACGGCTTCGGCGTGCTGCGCGCCGCGAAGGAGATCGATCCCGAACTGCAGGTCGTCGTGATGACGGCGTACGGCAGCATCCAGGACGCGGTGTCGGCCATGCGGGACGGCGCCATGGACTTCCTCGCGAAGCCCGTGGACCCTGATCACCTGCTGCTGATGGTGGAGCGGGCGCTCGCGCAGCGGCGGATCCTGACCGAGAACCTGGTGCTCAGGGAGGAACTGGCCGAGCGCCGCGGCGCGCCGCGCATCATCGGCGAGGATCCGGGCTTGCGGCTCGTGTCGCAGCAGCTGCACCGCGCGGCCGGCACTGACGCGACCGTGCTGCTCGAAGGCGAGAGCGGCACCGGGAAGGAGCTCTTCGCGCGCGCCCTGCATGCGTTGAGCCCACGCGCCGACGGGCCGTTCGTCGCCATCAACTGTGCGGCCATTCCAGAAACGCTGCTCGAGACGGAGCTCTTCGGTCACGAGAAGGGCGCCTTCACCGGCGCCACGGCCCGCAAGCCGGGCCGGTTCGAGCTGGCACACCGCGGCACCCTGTTCCTCGACGAGATCGGCGAGCTGCCGTTGGCGCTGCAGGCGAAGATCCTCCGCGCCCTCGAGGAGAAGCGATTCGAGCGCGTCGGCGGCACGCAGTCGCTGACCGTCGACGTCCGCGTGGTGGCCGCGACCAACCGCAACCTCAAGGTGCGCGTTGCCGAACGGCAGTTCCGCGAGGATCTCTTCTTCAGGCTGTCGGTGTTCCCCGTGAGGATTCCGCCGCTGCGGGATCGCCCGGGCGACATCGTGATCCTGGCGCAGCACTTCGTCGACAAGTTCTCGCGCGACGTCAACAAGAGCCCGCTGTTGCTTTCGACCGCGGTGCTCGAGGAACTGCAGGCCTATCCGTGGCCGGGCAATGTCCGCGAACTGCAGAACTGCATCGAACGGGCCGTCATTCTGTGCGAAGCGGGTTCGATCCAGCCGCGACACCTGAATTTGTCGTTCGCCAAGGCGCCCTCGGCGCCCGCCGCGGAGGCCGCCCCGGCCGACCCGTGGGAGGCGATCGACTTGGCCGGTACGATGGCGGCCGCGGTGGCCCGTGTCACGCAGGAGGTGGAGCGGCGGAAACTCGCCCGTGCGATGGCCGACGCCGGCGGCAACAAGGCCCGCGTGGCCGATTCGCTGCAGATGCCCTACAAGGCCCTGCTCGTGAAGCTGCGGCAGTACGGCCTGGCGGCCGACTGACATGTCGCGTCCTCCCGCCTTCCTCGCGCCCCTCGTCGCGGCCGCGGGTGGTGTCTGCCGCCTCCGCAACAGGCGGACGGGAGGGGTGGTGGCGACGCGGGTGCTGGCGGCCGTCGACTCGGCGACCCGCCGCCGTGGGCTGCTGGGCCGGGATGGGCTGGAGCCCGGCGAGGCGATGGTGATCGCGCCCACGTCCGCGGTTCATACGTTCTGGATGCGCTTCCCGATCGACGTGGCCTTCGTCAGGAAGGACGGCACCGTGGTCAAGACGCGCGAGGCGGTGGCGCCGTGGCGGATTGCCGGCGCGATCGGCGCCTACTGCGTGATCGAACTCGAGGCGGGTGCGCTGGCTCGACACGGTACCCGCGCGGGTGACGAGCTCGAAGTGGTCCGCGACTGACGGGACCACGGCACAAGGCAGGCGGCGTGCGCCGGCCGGGTCGTGAAGGCTGCGTGCGCCCCGGACGACTCAGTCCTTCAGCCCGAGCCGCCGCAGCACGTCCCGCAGTTCGGCCTCGGTGACGTCGTCGGTGGTCTCGGTCCGCCCGATGGCGGTTGCCAGCACGTAGTGCAGACGGCCGTTGACGACCTTCTTGTCGCGGCGGAGCGCCTCGAGCGTGCCGTCGACGGGCAGCCCGGAGACCTTCGGGAGCTTGCCCAGCGCGCGAATCAGCTCGGCCAGCGCCTCCTGGTCTTCCAGGGCGAGCACGCCGCGGCGGTGCGCCAGGTCGGCGGCACCCAGCATTCCGTAGGCGATCGCCTCGCCGTGCCGGAAGTGGCGGTAGTTGGTGACGGCCTCGAGTGCGTGCCCGATCGTGTGCCCGTAGTTCAGGATGCGCCGCAGGCCGCTCTCGCGTTCGTCCTGCGAGACGACGTCGGCCTTGATCCGGCACGACTCGACGATCGCCGGTACCAGGACCGACGGGTCGTGCTTGAAGATCTTTTTCACGTTGCCGGCCAGCCGGTCGAACAGCGGGCGGCTGGCGATCATGCCGTACTTGACCACCTCGTACAGGCCGGAGCGGAACTCGCGCCTCGGCAGCGTGCCGAGCAGCCGCGGGTCGGCGACGACCACCGCCGCCTGATGGAACGCCCCGATCAGGTTCTTGCCGAGCGGGTGGTTGACGCCGACCTTGCCGCCGATGGCGCTATCGACCTGCGCGAGCAGCGTGGTCGGCACCTGCACCAGCGTGATGCCCCGCAGGTAGGTGGCGGCCGCGAAGCCCGCTGCGTCGCCGATGACGCCGCCGCCGACGGCCACGAGGACGCTCCCGCGATCCGCGGCGGCCTTGATGAGCGCGTCGTAGACGCGTTCCACCGACCGCAGTGTCTTGTACCGCTCGCCGTCGGGCAGCAGGATCGGGTCGCTTCCGAGCTGCGGGCCGATCAGCGCGCCGTGGTGGCGCCAGACCGTGGGGTTCGACACGACGAACCGGCGGCGCCCGACACCGTGCTCGTCGAGGATCTGCCCGAGGCGGCCGGCCAGGCCGTCCCCGATCCAGATGGCGGAGCGCGACGAGCCGGTGGCGACGTCGACGCGGACAGCAGGGGATGGCGTATCGGTGCTCACGGGCGGGCAGGCCTCCAGCTTGGGTATACGCGCGACCGGCGGGCGTTGATAGGATAGCACCGTGGGTGGTGACTTCCTGGTCATTGGCAGCGGCATCGCTGGCCTCCGCGCCGCGATCGCGCTGGCCGAGGCCGGTGACGTCATCGTGCTCACGAAGGCCGACCCGCGGGAGAGCAACACCGGCTATGCGCAGGGCGGCATCGCGGCGGCCCTGGGTGCCGACGATTCGCCGGCGCTGCACGCCGCGGACACCGTCGGGGCCGGTGATGGCCTCTGCGAACCCAGCGCCGTGCAGGTGCTCGTCGAAGACGGGCCGCGCTACGTCCGCGAACTCGTCGACTGGGGCGCGGCGTTCGACCGTGATGCGCGCGGGGCGATTGCGTTCGGGCGCGAGGCGGCCCACTCGGTCCGCCGCGTGCTCCACGCACGCGACGCCACCGGACGCGAGATCGGCCGCGTGCTGTGGGAGAAGGTGGCCGCGCATCCCAGGGTCCGCGTCCACGACGATGCCCAGGCGATGGCGATCGTCACCCGCGACGGCGTCTGCACGGGCGCCCGCTACGTCGGGCGCGACGGCGCGGTGCGCGCCGCGGCGGCCGCCCGCACGATCATTGCGACCGGCGGGGCCGGCCAGGTGTTCCGCGAGACGACGAATCCGGCGGTGGCGACCGGCGATGGCATCGCGATGGCCTTCGAGGCCGGTGCGCGCGTCACCGACCTCGAGTTCGTGCAGTTCCACCCGACGGTGCTGAGCGTCGACGGCGCGCCGCGATTCCTGCTGTCCGAGGCGCTGCGGGGCGAGGGGGGGCAGCTCGTCAACGAGGCGGGTGAGCGCTTCGTCGAGCGCTACAGCGCGGGCGGGGACCTCGCCTCGCGCGACCTGGTCGCTCGAGCCATCACCCGTGAGATGGAGCGGACGGGCGGCCGCGTCTACCTGACGATGGCGCACCTCGACCCGGGGTACGTGCGCTCGCGCTTTCCGACCATCACCCGCGCGTGCCACGACGCGGGACTCGATCTGGCCACCGACCGGATTCCGGTGAGTCCCGCGGCGCACTACGTGATGGGTGGCGTCGAGACCGACCTCGACGGCCGGACGTCGGTGCCGGGCCTGTTCGCGGCAGGGGAGGCCGCGTGCACCGGCGTGCACGGGGCGAACCGTCTCGCCAGCAACTCCCTGCTCGAGGGGCTCGTGTTCGGCGCCCGCGCGGCGGCCGCGATGGCCGGCCCGCTGGCGCCGGCCGCGCTCCGCGCGTCGGTGGCCGACCCTGTCGCGCCGTGCCCGGAGGCGGGGAGCCTGCCCGATGCCGACGCGATCCGCGACCTGATGTGGCGCGAGGTCGGCGTCCTGCGGACGCGAGACGGGCTCGCGCGCGCCGTCGCGTGCCTCGGCGGTTGGTGGGCCGCCGCGGATCGCGCCCGGCGTGCGGCGCCGGGCTCGCGCGACCTGAGACGCCTCGCGAGCCTGGCCACGGTGGGCCTGCTCGTCGCCCGTGCGGCGCTGCGGCGCGAGGAGAGCCGGGGCGGCCACTTTCGAGAGGATTTCCCGACGCGCGACGATCTACACTGGCAACGCCACGTCGCGGACGCACTTGCGCATGTCTAAAGAAACCGACCTTCCGGACCTTCCCACCGAGATCACCCCCCAGTCGCAGGATTTCGGCCGCTGGTACATCGACGTCGTCCGCCGCGCCGAACTGGCCGACTACTCGCCGGTCAAGGGCTGCATGGTCATCCGGCCGTACGGCTACGCCATCTGGGAGCTGATGCAGCAGGCGCTCGACAAGCGCTTCAAGGCCACCGGGCACGTCAATGCGTACTTTCCGCTCCTGATTCCCGAGGGCCTGCTGACGAAGGAGGCCGAGCACGTCGAGGGCTTCGCGCCGCAGGTCGCCTGGGTGACGCAGGGCGGCAACGAGGTGCTCGAGGAGCGCCTGGTGATCCGGCCGACATCGGAGACGATCATCGGCACGATGTACGCGAAGTGGGTGCAGTCGTGGCGCGACCTGCCGATCCTGATCAACCAGTGGGCGAACGTCGTCCGGTGGGAGAAGGTCACGCGGCTGTTCCTGCGCACCACCGAGTTCCTCTGGCAGGAGGGGCACACCGCGCACGAGACCGCCGAGGAGGCCGAGGACGAGACGCGGAAGATGCTGGCCGTCTACAAGGACTTCTCCGAGAACGTGCTGGCGATGCCGGTCGTCGACGGCCAGAAGACTGAGAGCGAGAAGTTCGCCGGCGCCGACCGCACCTACTCGATCGAGGCGCTGATGCGTGACGGTCGCGCGCTGCAGGCCGGCACGTCGCACAATCTCGGACAGAACTTCGCCAAGGGCTACGACATCAAGTTCCAGGCACGCGACAAGTCCGTGCAGTATGCGTGGACGACGTCGTGGGGCGTCTCGACGCGCCTCATCGGCGGCGTGATCATGACCCACGGCGACGACGGCGGACTGATCCTGCCACCGCGCATCGCCCCCTACCAGGTCGTGATCGTCCCGATCCCGCGGGGCAACTGGAAGGAGACGGTGCTGCCGCGCGCCGAGGCCATCCGGGATGCGCTCGTCGAGCGCGGGATCCGCGTGATGCTGGACGCCCGCGAGACGCAGACGCCCGGCTGGAAGTTCAACGAGTGGGAACTGCGCGGGGTGCCGCTCCGGATGGAGATCGGTCCCAAGGACCTCGAGAAGTCCCAGGTCGTCCTCGCCAGGCGCGACACGCGCGAGAAGTCGTTCGTTCCGATGGAGGGGCTCGAGGTGCACGTCGAGTCGCTGCTGGCCGCGATACAGCAGGCACTCTTCGACCGCGCGGTCGCGTTCCGCGCCGAGCACACGGCCGAGACGGACTCCTACGACGAGTTCCGGAGCATCATGGACGGCCGTCCCGGCTTCGTCGTGTCGCCGTGGTGCGGCTCGGGCACGTGCGAGGCCGACATCAAGACCGAGACGCAGGCGACGATTCGCAACATCCCGTTCGGCAGCCCCAGCGCGGTCGGGAAGGCCTGCGTCAAGTGCGGAGGCCAGGCGAGCGTGCACGCCTGGTTCGCCAAGTCCTACTGACGGCCCCCGGCCTCGGGCCGGCATCCTGCGCGCTCAGCGCACGGCGCCGCCGCGGAAGTAGGCGGGCAGGTCCGCCTTCGTGTCGCGGAGGATCTCGATGATGGCCGTGCGATCGGCGGCGGTGAGGCGCGCGTAGCGCGGCCCCGGCGCGGCCCCGGACAGCACGGCCCAGAGCCGCGCGTACACCGCAGCCTTCGCCTCGTCGGGCAGCGCGTCGAACGCCTCGGAGTAGATCAGGTAGCTGCACGGGTAGCGCATCAGCCGCGTCGTCAGATCGAGCTGGCGCAGCGAGCGTCCCTGGCGGTCGCGCGGGCCGGCCGCGCTGAAGCGCTGCGTGAAGCCCGACGTGCCCTCGACAGGGCCTGGCAGCCGCGCCTCGTCCACGAAGAGCGCGTAGTCGACGAGCGCCTCGGCCGCCGCCCGGAGGGTGTCGGCGGTCCGTGGGTCGGCGTCGGCCATGGCCACCCGCGCCTGCCAGCCAACGCGCGTGATCAGGTTCATCATGTGCGTCTGATGGTCGAACACGAGCAGCGCGGCGACGTCGCTGTAGGGCGTCAGGTAGGCGGTCGTGTCGAAGGCGGTGAGCGCCGCTAGCGATGAGGGCCTCGGGATGGCCTGGGCCGCCGGCGCGTCGGGGTTGGCGATGGTTGCGTTGCCGAGGTGCGCGGCCGCGCCGGTGCGCCCGCTGACATACCAGCCGCCCCAGCGCTCGGCGAACGGCGTCCGGTGATCCGGCGTCGCGTTGGCCAGCTGGGGCAGCGTCCGGCCGTCCGGGGCCACTCCCACGCTGCGCGTCAGCATCCCAGGCACGTTCAGCGTCGCGTAGGAGACGTGGCAGGTGAGGCAGGCGCGCGGCCTCGTGATGACGGGCGTCTGGGCGGGTCGCTGCTCGAGCATGTAGAAGATCACGCCCCGCCGGGGGTCGTGCGTCGCGATTTCGATGAAGCCCTCGCGCGGCCACGCGACGACGGTGTGGTCGTTGAAGTAGATCATCCGCGGATGGCGGGGGGCGATGGCTGCCGCCTGCAGGCTCGTCTTCGAGAAGACGACGAGCTGGGAGTCCTGCGGCACCTGCAGCGCCTCGAGCAGCGACCGCAGGTAGCCCCAGCGATCTTCGAACGTCAGGCGGGCCGTCCCCGCCGCGACCCGCCGCGACAGCCGCGTCACCGCGTCGTCGAGCGGCTCCGTCGCATAGCCGATCGCCGGGTGGTCGATGCCGTCGAAGTAGCTGGCCTCGAACGGCTCCTGTGCCCGCAACGCGAGTCCGGCGGTGAACGCCGCCAGTGCGGCGGCCAGGAGCGGTGTGGCCCGAAGGGGCCCGGCGCCGCCGATCACAGGAAGCCGCTCCACCTCGTGCGGACGCGCTTGAGCGCCGCGTGGCGCCCCGTGAGCCTCTGCCGCCGGACGATGTCGGATGCGGCCTCGACCAGTCGGGTCCGCCACTGCGGGTGGGCCGCGGCGGCCACCCAGGCTCGGGCGAGCGGCTCGAGGCAGGTGGCGTCGCCGATGGTGGTCATCGCGCTGAGGAAGTCGAGGGGCAGGGGGGCCGTGGCCTCGTCGAACGTCTCCCGGAGGTCGTAGAGCGCGATCGAACTGCCGCGGCGCGCGAGCGCTGCGTGCACCGCGCCGCGGACGCTCCGCCAGTCGTCGCGGCGCCCCGCGGCCTCGTCGACGCGCTCCCGCTCGCGCAGGCTCGTCAGGATGTCGTGCAGTGCCGAGAGGGGGGCGGCGGTCCCCCGCGCCGACAGCCACGCGCGCGCCTCGGACGGGTCGTCGAAGCGCGACGGGTCGGTCGGCCCCGTCGTGGCCTGCGCCCGGATCGGCTCGACGAGCGGGCGCGGCAGCTCCGACAGCGCGTCGAGGGCGGCGAGCCGCACCTCCGCGTCGCGGGTTCTGTCGAGCGCGACCACGGTGACTGCCTCGAGGATGCGGGTGCCCGGCTCGCGCGTGACCCAGCCCGCGAGCACCGAGAGCGCGGCGGTCGCCACCTCGTTCTCGGGGGCCGCGACCGCGGCGAGCGCGAGGTCGATCGCGCGGGGCTCGTCGAGCCCCTCGAGCACCGACAGGGCGGCGGCGCGGGCGGCCGGAGGTGCGTCGGATCCAATCAGCGCGGCCAGCCGCGACAGCGCCCGCGCGCCGATGACGCGCAGGCGCGCCACCGCCGCATCGCGGCGGCTGGCCTGGTCGGACAGCAGATCCGTCGCCAGGCGTTCCACTTCGGTTCCGGGCGACGGTCGGTGTGCCATGGGAAGAGCCGGCTGGAGCGCGCCGGAGCGCGTCAGGCGTCGGTGTCGACGGGCTCGGGCGTGCGCTTCTTCCCGAAGATCCAGGCCAGCAGGATCCCGATGAAGTAGAGCAGCACCATCGGGCCGGCCATTGCGATCTGCCCGACGGGGTCGGTGCCGGGTGAGAGCACGGCGCCGACGATGAAGGCGATGAGCACCGCGTACTTGGTGTGGCGGAGCAGGAACCTCGCCGTCACGAGGCCCATTCGTGCGAGGAACAGCACGATCGTCGGCATCTGGAAGATGAGGCCGAACGTCAGAATGAGCTTCATGTAGAGCGAGAAGGTCGGCTCGACGCGGGGCATGTAGGTGAGCGCGTCGGACGCGAAGCTCGCCATGAAGCGCATCGTCAGCGGAAACACCAGGAAGTGCGCGAAGGCGGCCCCGGCCACGAAGAAGAACGAGGAGAGCAGGATGAACGGGATCGCCAGCTTCTTCTCGTTCGTGTAGAGCCCCGGGGAGATGAAGAGCCACACCTGGGCCATCACCGCCGGCGAGGAGATCAGGATGCCGGCGATCACGGCGATCTTCACGTAGATCATCAGGGCCTCGGTGGGCTCCGTGAAGATCAGCTTCTGCGGTGCGACGAGCGCCTGCATCGGGTCCACCACGAAGTTGAACAAGCGCTGCAGGAAGACGCACGCCAGCCCGAAGCCGACGACGACCGAGATCAGCGAGTAGATGATCCGGCGGCGCAGCTCGTCCAGGTGGTCGAGAAAGGACATCTTGCCGGAGTCATCGGACTCCGGGTCGTCGTCCCACTCGTCCTCCTGATCGCCGGGCGAGGCGGGCTTGGCCCCCTTGCTGGGGAACGGTACGAGCGCCATGGGGCGGGGTTCGCTCAGCTCACGCAGTGGTGCCCGCGGACGTCCGGCTCACGGTCTCGCTCTCGGGCGGGTTCGGCGTCGGGGCGGGTGCCGGGGTCATCACGGTCGCGGCGTCGATGGCCGACTGCTGTTCGGCCTGCACCTTCGCGCGCTGCTCCTTCTGTTCCTCGACCCGAATTTCGTCCTCGAGCGTGCTGCGCAGTTCGTTGGAGGCCTTCTTGAACTCGCCGATGCTCTTGCCCAGCGAGCGGCCGAGCTCGGGGAGCTTCCGCGGCCCGAAGATGATCAGCGCGATCACCAGGATGATGACCAGCTCGGGCATGCCAATGGAACCAAACATAGTCGTTGCTCCCAGCCGGAGGGGTCCGGCATCGGCCCTTACGGGACGATCCCCGCAAGTGCTTCATACCATTATGGAATCCAGTCTGGACGGGGTCAAGGCAAGGGTGTAGAGTCTCAGGTATGCGCGGCTACCGCTCCCTGGCCCCCCTGGCATTCGTGGTCGTGGTGTGCTCCATCGTTGGCGGCCTGTTCGGGCGGTCGGCCCTGGTTGCCCAGGATCGCGTCCCCGAGCAGTACAAGGTCTTCACGGCTGCGCTCGACGCCATCGAGAGCAGCTACGTGGGCGACGTGCAGTCCGACCGCCTGGTCTACAGCGCCATCACCGGGATGCTCCAGACCCTCGATCCCCATTCGAGCTTCATGGACCCCAAGAGCTACGCCCAGATGCGGGAGCGCCAGGAAGGCCGCTACTACGGCCTCGGGATCTCCATCCAGGTCGTCGAGGGGGACATCACGGTCTTCAACGTCTTCGAAGGGTCGCCCGCCTATCAGAAGGGCATCCGGCGGGGCGACGTGATCGCCCGTATCGAGGGGGCGGCCACCAAGGGCTGGACGAGCGACCAGGCCGTCGGCAAGCTGCGCGGCCCGAAGGGGACCCCCATCGGCGTCTCGGTGCGGCGCCCCGGCTACGACGGGCTGATCGAACTGCAGGTGAACCGCGACGAGATCTCGCTTCCCACGGTCCCGGCCGTGTTCATGATCGACGCGACGACCGGGTACATCCGCGTGTCGGACTTCGGCGAGCACACCGACGAGGAACTCGGGCGCGCGTTGCGCACGCTGACCGACAAGGGGATGCAGAAGCTGGTCTTCGACCTGCGCGGCAACCCCGGCGGCGCGCTGGATCAGGCGATTCGGGTGGCCAATCGCTTCCTGCCCCGCGGAGACCTGATCGTCTACACGCGCGGGCGCGTCGAGAACTCCGACCAGGATTACCGCGCGACCGAACAGAGCGCCTACCTGAACATCCCGATGGTCACGCTGGTCAACCGCAGCAGCGCCAGCGCGTCGGAGATCGTGTCGGGCGCGCTGCAGGACCACGACCGGTCGCTCATCGTCGGAGAGACGACGTTCGGGAAGGCGCTCGTGCAGTCGGTGTACCGGGTCAGCCAGGGCGCCGGCGCCGCCATCACGACGGCGCGCTATTACACCCCGAGCGGTCGCCTGATCCAGCGTCCGTGGGATGGCACGTTCGACGAGTACCTGACCTATACCTTCCGGGAGCAGGACCCGAATCGCGCGCACAAGACCGAGGACCTGAAGTACACGGACAGCGGACGGCCCGTCTATAGCGGCGGCGGTGTGGAGCCGGACCGGCGCTTCGACGGCCCGCTCCAGGGCTTCAGTCCGACTCGCTTCAGCCGGTCGCTCTACGCGCGGAACGCCTTCGACGCGTTTTCCCAGCGCTTCTCCCGCAGGGGCGACACGCGCATCGGCGTGGCGGCGACGGGCCAGGTCCGGGAGCTGGCGCCGGGCTTCGAGCTGACCGACGCGATGATGGCCGAGTTCAAGGAGTACGTGCAGAAGTCGGGCGTCGCGATCGACGAGGCCGCCTGGCAGAAGGATCTCGAGTTCATCAAGGCCATGGTCCGCTACGAAATCGACGTGGACCTGTTCGGCGTCGCCGAGGCCTCGGAGCAGCTCGCCAAGCGGGATCCCCAGCTCCAGTATGCATTGGGGCTTTTCCCAGAAGCGCAGCGGCTGCTCGAGCAGGGGCAGCGTCCGGCGAGCACGCGCGCCCAGCGCTGACACCCGTCTTGACTTTGGGCTGCGGCCCAAAGGATTGTGGTGTCGGTTAGGCCTTGCCACAATGGCTAGGCGTTGCTAGACTGGCCAGGCTTTCCAGTCCGAAGGCCGGTTCTCCCTCCCAGCGGGTCGAGGTCAAGCCGGTTTCGGGCTGCCACCGACGCCATCGCCGTCGTGAAGCGGCCGGGTTCCCCAGCATCCGGCCCAGGCGTGCGTTGGTCCGTACGTGAGTGAACCAGGGGACCGACATGCGCCTCGAACGCCTCGAGATATCCGGATTCAAGTCGTTTTCCGACCGGTCGGAACTGGCCTTCGACCAGGGAGTGACCGCCATCGTCGGTCCGAACGGCTGCGGCAAGAGCAATGTCGCCGACGCCATCACGTGGGTGCTGGGCGAGCAGAGCGCCAAGAGCCTGCGCGGCGACAAGATGGAAGACGTCATCTTCAGCGGCAGCGACGCCCGCAAGCCGGGCGGCGCCGCGGAAGTGCGGCTGCGGCTGTCCGGGCTGCCGGCGCCGCCCACCCCCAGGCCCGACTCGCCCGCGCCCCACATGCAGGGGCTGCAGCCCTATCATCCGCCGATCGGACACGAGGCCCAGGGCGACACCAACGGCCATGCGCACGGACAGGCCGGCGGCAACGGCCACGCCAACGGGAACGGCCGTGCGAACGGCCATGCCACCAACGGGAACGGCCACCACGAGGCGCAGGCCGAGGCCACCGTCGCGGACCTTTCGGAGATGGCGCAGGCGTTCACGCGGGACGTCGAGGTCACCCGCCGCCTGTATCGCTCGGGGGAGAGCGAGTACCTGATCGACGGCGAAGTGTGCCGCCTGCGTGACGTCCACGAACTGCTGATGGACACCGGGCTCGGCGCCAAGGCGTACGCCATCATCGAGCAGGGCAAGATCGGGATGATCCTCAGCTCGCGGCCGGCGGACCGGCGGCAGCTGATCGAGGAGGCCGCCGGGATCACCAAGTACCGCTCGCGGCGGCGCGCCGCCGAGTTAAAGCTCGACGCCGCGCAGCAGAACCTGACCCGCATCGACGACATCGTCTTCGAAGTCGAGAAACAGCGCGGGACGCTGAAGCGGCAGGCGGCCAAGGCCCGCCGCTATGCGCGGCTCCGGGACGACCTGCGGCGCTGGGAGAAGGTCCTGTTCGCGCGGCGGTACCGGGAGCTGGCGCAGGGCATCGAGTCGGCGCGCACACGGCTGGCCGAGGCGCGCGAGCGCGAGACGGCCGCGGCGGCGCGCCTGGCCGGGTACGAGTCGGACCTGTCGCGGCTGCGGATCGAGCAGGCGGAGGCCGACCAGCTCGCGTCCCGCATTCGGGAAGACGCGCACGCGCGCGAGCTCGACATCAACCGCCGCCAGCAGCAGCAGGAGTTCAGCCGGCAGCAGGCGGAGGGGCTGGCCGTCCGCGCGGTCGACATCGAGGCCGAGGTCCGCGACCTCGAGCAGCGCCGCGAGCCCGCGCGCATCGCGCTCGAGTCGCGGCGCGAGGCCAGCGCACTCGCGGAGCAGGCCCGCGACGAGGCGGCCGCGGTGCTCGCGTCGGCGGCCGACGACTACAGCCAGGCCCGCGCGGGGATCGAGGCGCTCGAGTCGGACGTGGAGGCCGCGCGCGGCGAGGTGTACGCGAGCCTGAACGCGGCGACGGCCCTGCGGCACGCGATCGAGCACGCGGTGGCCCAGTTCGATCGGGTTGGCGAGACCCTGTCGCGGCTCGACGTCGAGTCCGACGACCTGCGGCGCGAGGTCGAAGGGGTCGAGGTCGAGCGGCTCGCGGCGAGCGAGGCGCGGCAGCGGGCCGAGGACGCGCTGGCGTCGGTGCGCACCGAACGCGCCACGCGCGAGGCCCAGCTCGTGACGCTGCGCGGCGAGCACGACGGCATGACCCGCAACGTCCGCACCCGTGAGCAGGAGCTGGCCGCTGCCGAGGCCCGGCTCGCCTCGTTGCAGGAACTGGCGTCCAGCCGGGCGGAGTTCGGCGATGCGGCGCGAATGGTCCTCGTCCAGGCCAACGGACACGTCGGCCAGCAGGGCGCGGTCGCGGACTATCTCGAGGTCGACAGCCGCTACGAGCGGGCGGTCGAGGCGTGCCTGGGTGAGCTGCTGCAGCACGTCCTCGTCGAGCGGCACGAGCAGGCGGCCGCGGGGCTGTCGCTCGTCCGCCAGGAAGAAGCCGGCCGGTGCGGCTTCGTCGTGATCGACCCTGGCCCGAGCGAGCACCACCCGCGCGAGGCGTTGCGGGCACCGGGCGTCGTGCCCGTGACCGAGGTGCTCCGGATCGGCGGCCCGTACGCCGGCACGATCCGCACGGTCCTGAGCGACGGCTACGTGGCCGAGACCTTCGAACAGGCCGCCTCCTTCGCCCGCCGCACGGACGCACCCGTTGCCACGCTGGAGGGAGACGTGTTCCGCGGTCCGCACCTCGTGTCGGGCGGCACCCGGATCGAGTCGCGCGGCATCCTGGCGACGCGTCGTGAGATCAAGGAACTGCGCGATCAGGTGAATGCCGATCGCGAGGCGCTCACGGAGGCCTCGGCGGAGGCCGACCGCCTCGCGCAGGCGATCGCCGAGGCGTCGGCGGCCATCGCGGCGCTCACCGCCGAGCAGCACCGCCAGGAGATGGCCATCGTCGGCCACGAGGCGCAGCTCGCCAAGACGGCCGAGGCCGCCGCGCGGCACGCCCGCAAGGCGGAGGTGCTGCAGCTCGACCGGCGGCGCGCCGAGGACGAGCGGGCGCAGCTCGACGCGCGCCGGGCCGAGGCGGAGGCGTCCACGGTGCAGTTGCGCGAGGAGCAGCGCGACGCGGAGGAGCGGCTGGCGGGCGCCCAGCGGCGGCTGGCCGATGCGCGCGAGGCGGTGGCGGGGCTCGGCCAGCGTGCGGCCGACGC
>CAWULT010000090.1:0-18784 GCA_963923455.1 uncultured bacterium | reverse complement strand
GGCGGGGAGGCTTCAACCTGCCGCCGCTGTTGATGGAGAGCGACGCGTTCCCCGACGGCGGCATCGTGCCGCAGAAGTACGCCGGCCGCGGTGGCGTGCAGCCGGGCTTCAAGTTCTCGAACGCGCCGGCGGGCACGGTCAGCTACGCGATCATCTTCCACGACATCGACGTGGCGCTGCAGAACGGCACCGGCGACGTGCTGCACTGGATCGCCTGGAACATCCCGGCCTCGGCCAACGGCGTACCCGAGGGGAAGCTGCCCGAGGGCGCCGTGCAGGGTGCGAACATCGCCGGCCAGAACGCCTACTTCGGTCCAGGTGCGCCGGCGGGCCCGCGCTACCACCACTACGTGTTCGAGCTGTACGCGCTCAACGCGAACCTGGACCTGCCGGCCACGACCGGCCGTGACGACCTGATCAAGGCCATGGCGGGCAAGGTGGTGGCCAAGGCGGCCTACGTCGGCCGCTACCGCAGCGGGGCGCCGCAGTAGCAGCGGCCAGCGGCCTCAGGGGGCTGCGCCGTTCGGTACAATGCCGCGGTGCAGAACCTCTTCGTCCTGATGGCGGCGATGGTGGGAGCTGGGCTGGCGGTCCAGGCCGGCGTGAACACCCAGTTGCGGCTCGCAACGGGCAGTGCGCTCTGGGCGGCCCTGCTCTCCGCCTCGCTGACGGTCGTGATCCTCGGCGCCGCACAGGTCATCCAGCGCGAGCCGCTGTCGGGCGCGGCCCTGGCGCGGTTCCCCTGGTGGATCTGGACGGGGGGCGTGATGGGCGCCATGTACATGTTCGGCGTCGTCTTCCTGACCCGCCCGCTCGGCGTCGCCCTGACGTTCGGGGCGGCCATCATGGGACAGGTGTTCGCCGGCCTGGTGATCGACCACTTCGGCTGGTTCGGCGTGCCCGTCCACCCGGTCTCGCCGCTGCGTCTGCTCGGCGCCGTGCTGCTCGTGGCCGGCGCCGCCCTGATCCGGTTCGTCTGAGGCGCCGGTGCGCCGGCCGTGCCGGCGTGGGCGAACAGCTACGTCGGGATGCCGCTCTCCTGGAGCGGCACGTGTGCCGGGGCCTGGGGGCCCGGCGCACGATCGTCGCCTGCGAGGGCCGCCACTCACGCGGCCGGGACGATCAGCCCCGCGCCTGCTTGAGCGCGCCGGCCCACCAGGTGATCTGGTCGAGCAGCGCCTTGGCGGCGTGCTGGTGGTGCTGGTCGTTGGCGATCTCGGATACGTCCTTGATGAACCAGGGGTTGTGGATGTGCACCGCGAACCGGATCGGCGCCATGTCGAGCTCGACGGCCACCTGACGCAGCTGCTGCACGCCCCGCGCGCCCCCGGCGCCGCCCCAGCTGACGAAGGCGACGGGCTTCCGGCTCCAGGCGAAGTACACGTAGTCGAGGGCGTTCTTCAGCACCGCCGGATAGCCGTGGTTGTACTCGGGCGTGCAGATGATGAAGCCGTCGGCCTCGCGAATCTTGTCGCGCCACGTGATCACGGCTGGATTGTCGTATTCGTCCTTGGCGAGCCCGGGCGGCAGGCCCTCCTCGAAGAACGGCAGGGGATAGTCGCGCAGGTCGAGCAGCTCGACGTCCAGGTCCGGACGCTGCCTGGCCAGGTCGAAGATCCACTGGGCGGGCTTCTCGCTGAACCGGTTCGCGCGCGTGCTGCCGACGATGACCTTGATCTTCAGGGTGCTCATGGGGGCTATTCTGACACGGCGCGGTCCGGGGCCCCGGGCCCGTCTGCGGGTACAATGCGCCCTCGGCGGCCGCCGCGCGCGGCGCCCGCCCAGTGAGGCCGTATGCGTGCGACACACTTCCTCGTGATCCTGGCCCTGGTGGGCGCGGCCGTGTCGGCCTCGCCTCGCGCCGTGCTCGCGCAGCACGAGACGGCCTCCGATCTCGTCGACGGCGAGCGGGCGTTCCGCAACAGCTGTGCGAACTGTCATGGGCCTGACGGCGATCTCATCACGGGCATCGACCTCGGCCGCGGGCAGTTCCGGCGACCGATGACCGACGACGACCTGGTGCGGATCATCCGCACCGGCATCCCGAACACGCCGATGCCGGCCAGCCCGATGAGCGTCCAGCAGGCGTCGACCATCGTGGCCTACCTGCGCTCGACCGCGGCCGCACGGCGGGCCGGGTCGGTCGCCGGTGATCCGGCACGTGGCAAGGCGGTGTTCGACGGGAAGGGCGGCTGTGCCCGGTGCCACCGGCTGAACGGCGAGGGCTCGCGCGTCGGGCCCGACCTGACCGGCATCGGCGAGCGGCGCGGCGCGCTCGAGCTCGAGCGCGCGCTGGTCGACCCGGGCGCGGACGTCGACCCGGCGAGCCGCTTCGTCCAGGTGACGCTGAAGGACGGCACGTCGGTCACCGGCCGCCTGCTCGGCCACGACACCTTCACGCTGCAGCTGCTCGACACCCGGGAGACGCTGCGATCGTTCGAGAAGCGCGACCTGCGTGCGCAGGCCTTTCTCGGGTCGCCGATGCCGTCGTACCGGACGGCGTTGACGCCGCAGGAGCTGGCCGACCTCGTCCGGTATCTCGCGTCGCAGGCGAAAGGACGCTGATCATGGTGCGGAGAGTGCTCGTGGCAGCGGCGGTACTGGCCGCTGCGGTCACCGTACACGGACAGGTGACGTTCGATCGAATCCTGCAGGCCGACCGCGAGCCGCAGAACTGGCTGTCGTACTCCGGCACGCCCTTCAACCAGCGGTACTCGCGGTTGACGCAGATCACCCCGGCCAACGTCGGGCGCCTGCAGCTGCAGTGGGTGTGGCAGAACCGGTCGCTCGAGAAGTTCGAGGCCACGCCGCTCGTCGTGGACGGCGTGATGTACACCGTGCAGCCGCCCAACGACGTCGTGGCGCTCGACGCGGCGACGGGCCGCCCGTTCTGGACCTACAGCTACACCCCGGCGCCCGAGGGGCGCCCGTGCTGCGGCCGCGTCAACCGCGGCGTCGCGATGCTCGGCGACACTCTCTACATGGGCACGATCGACGCCCACCTCATCGCCATCGACGCCAGGAGCGGCCAGCCGCGCTGGAACGTGGTGGTGGCGAAGGCGTCCGAGCGCTACTCGATCACGCACAATCCGCTGATCGTCAAGGACAAGGTGATCGTCGGGACCGGCGGCGGCGACGGCCCGATCCGCGGCTACATCGCGGCGTTCGACGCGAAGACCGGCCGGGAAGCCTGGCGTTTCTACACGATTCCCGGCCCCGGCGAGCCCGGCAACGAGACCTGGGCCGGCGATTCGTGGAAGACGGGGGGCGTCGGCGTCTGGAACGCGGGCGCCTACGACCCCGAGACGAACCTCGTGTTCTTCGGCACCGGGAACCCGGCCCCGGACTGGGACGGCAGCAAGCGCCTCGGCGACAACCTGTACAGCGACAGCGTGGTGGCGCTCGACGCCGACACGGGCCGGCTGAAGTGGTACTACCAGTTCACGCCGCACGACGAGCTCGACTACGACGCGACACAGGTGCCGCTGCTGGCCGACATCACCTGGCAGGGGCGCCCGCGCAAGGTGATGCTGTGGGCGAACCGCAACGGCGTGATGTACGTGCTCGACCGCGTGACCGGCGAGTTCCTGAAGGGCAAGCCCTACGTGAAGACGAACTGGCTCGACGGCTTCGACGCCAAGGGCCGGCCGAACCGGGTGAAGTTTCCGAGCCCCGAGGGCACGCTGATCCACCCGCACGTCCACGGCGGCATCAACTGGGCGCCGCCCGCGTTCAGTCCGCGCACCGGGCTGTACTACGTCGCCAGCTGGGAGAACTCGGGCACGGTGGCCGTGCAAGGGCAGTTCCCCCGCGCGGCCAGCGCCAACACGCGCCAGACCGCGATGGGGCAGACGACGCTCGTGCCCTTCTTCAACAACGACACCGAGCCCTACGGCGTGGTCCGCGGCTACGACCCGCAGACGCTCGAGGCCAAGTGGGAGTTCAAGATGTCCGACATCACGTGGGGTGGCGTACTCGCCACCGCGTCGGATCTCGTCTTCAGCGGCGGCCGTGAGGGCTACTTCCTGGCGCTCGACGGACGAACGGGCGCGCTGCTGTGGCGCGCCTCGGTCGGCGGCCAGGTCAACGCCGGGGCGATGAGCTACGAGGTGAGGGGCAAGCAGTACGTCGCGATCGCCGCCGGCAACGCCCTCTTCGCGTACGCGCTGCCGTGACGCGGGCTGACGGGCCCGGCCTTCGTGCCGTCCTGGGAGCCGCACGGTGGCGGCCGCGCGAGCCGGCCACCCGGTTGGGGTTACACTCTCGGCGTCGACAGGGCCCGGCCCGCTTGGGGCCAGCACAACGCAGGAAGCCGACCATGAAGCCACGCCACGTCGCGATGTTCGTCGTCGTTGTCGGCCTGCTGGCGTCCGCGCGGACGACGCAGGCCCAGGAGCGCCTGGCCGCGAAGGCCGCGGGCGGGGGCAGCGCCACGGCCTTCACGCCCCCGCGGACGGCCGACGGCAAGCCCGACCTGCAGGGGTACTGGAGCAACCAGACCTACACGCCGCTCGAGCGACCCGCCGAGTTCAAGGACCGCCCGTACTTCACCGAGGCGGAGGCCGCGGAGTTCGCGAAGCGGGCGACCGAGCGCTTCCTGTCACAGCCCGACGACGACGCGCACTACGACAATTCGATCTGGATGACCGAGAAGCGCCCCCGCGGGGTCTCGTCGCTGCGGACGTCGATCGTCGTCGATCCGGCAGACGGCAGGCTCCCGCCGCTCAACGCGGAAGGCAAGGCCCGGCAGGACGCGCGCGCCGCCGCGCGCCGCACCGTGGGGCTGTTCGACTCGGCGCAGGCGCGCGGTCTGTCGGAGCGCTGCATCTTCTGGGCGCATCAAGGCCCGCCGCTGATGCCGACCGGGTACAACTCGAACGTCGAGATCGTGCAGGGGCCCGGGGAGGTGGCGATCATTCCCGAAATGATGCCGATGGCGCGAGTCGTGCCGCTCGACGGCCGCCCGCACGTCGGCGGGGCGATCCGCGGCCTCCACGGCGACTCGCGCGGCCGGTGGGAGGGCGACACGCTGGTCGTCGAGACGACCAACTTCACCGAGCGCACGGCGTTTCGCGGCTCCTCCGAGCACCTCAAGGTCACCGAACGCTTCACGCTGGTCGACGGCGATACGCTGCGCTACCAGTTCACCGTCGAGGACCCGCACACCTGGGACCGCCCCTGGACCGGAGAGTACCCGATGACGCGGCTTACGGACACGCGCTACGAGTACGCCTGCCATGAGGGCAACTACGGGATGCCGAACATCCTGCGCGGCCAGCGGGCAGACGAGGCGCGCGCCGCGCGCTGAGGCCGTCCGGTCACCAGACGCGACGGTAGACCACGGTATACGAGCGACTGTCACCGACGCGCGCGCCCACGGCCGCGCCGGTGACGGCGCCCGACACCAGACCGTAGACGGTGGCGCCGGATGCCTTCCAGGCCGTGCCGGCCAGGGCCAGCCGAATCCCGTTCCCGACGAAGCCTCCCGTCAAGCCCCCCGCCACGTACCCGGCCAGCACGAAGGCCGCCACGCGCCACGAGCGGCCCGGCAGGGGGGCGCGGATCTCGGTGACGGCGTCACGGGTGAACACGATGGGTGGATTGGGGGCCTCGGGATCCACGGCCACCAACCGCGTGAGATCGGAGGCCTCCACGCGGAGGGCGACGGCGTCGCGTCCGGGCGCGATGACCACGATGGTCGTGCCGGCGGGCAGTCGCTCCACGGCGCGCCAGGCGTCATCGGCGTCCGCGAAGTCGGTGAGCGGGGGTCCCTGTCGGGCGAACCCAACCGCGGTCGAGATCACGACGAGGAGAGCGAGCCAGACACGTCCCATGGCGCTCGTTGGCCCCAACTCTAGCATCGACTCTCCAGGTCGGCACGCACGGTGCGCGGTGTCGCAACCGGCGCTGCGTTCGTGGCGAGTCCATCGCCCCGCGGGGGGGGACGGGGCCGGAGGGGCACGTGCTACGATGCCGCGGTTCTCGGCCGCGCGTGGCACGGCCGGGCTCGCGCCGGCGCCGGGCCTGTCGCCCTGAGCGAGGCCGTCGCAAGGAGTCATGCATGAAAGTGTGCGCGTGGGGAGCAGCCGCGGCGTTCGTGCTGCTGGCGTCGCCGGCGTTCTCGCAGGCGCCCGATGGCGCCGCGGTCTTCCAGAAGGCCTGCGCGTCGTGTCACCAGGCCCCGGGGCCCGACTCGCGTGCGCCGAACCGGGAGACGCTCGGGCAGCTCGCGCCCGAGACGATCCTGACGGCCCTGACGACGGGCAACATGTTCCGTCAGGGCTCGGAGCTGACCGATCCCGAGCGGCGCGCGGTGGCCGCGTTCCTGGCGGGTCGCGCCGTCGGCGAGGCGCCGCCGCCCTCGAACGTCGGGCGCTGCACCGCCGCGCCGCCGCCGATCACCAGCCGCATGGTGCAGACCGGCTGGAACGGCTGGGGCGCCGGCGCCGCCAACACCCGGTACGTCCCGGCGAACCGCGGCGGCCTGACGGCGCCCATGGTGCCGCGTCTCAAGCTGAAGTGGGCGTTCGGCTTCGCCGGCACCAGCTCCGCGCGGTCGCAGCCGGCCGTGTTCGGGTCGCGGCTGTTCGTCGGCAGTGAGAGCGGCGACGTGTTCGCGCTCGACGCCCGGACGGGTTGCACGTATTGGAGCTTCCACACGCAGGCGGGTATTCGGACGGCAGTCACCGTGGGGCCGTACAAGGCCGCCACCGGAGCGTCCGGCTTCGCGGTCTACGTCGCGGATGGCAGCGCCACCGTGTATGCGATCGACGCGGCCACCGGCCGCGAGATCTGGCACCGCAAGGTCGATGACCACACGTACGCGAAGTCGACTGGTTCGGTCACCGTGCACGACGGCCGCGTCTACGTGCCGGTGGCGGGCGTGGGTGAGGAAGGGCAGGGCGGTGCGTCGCGCTACCCGTGCTGCACGTTCCGCGGCAGCGTCAGCTCGCTCGATGCCGGCACGGGCCGCGTGATCTGGAAGACCTACATGGTGCCCGAGCCCAGGCCGCGCGGTACGAGCAAGGACGGTGTCCAGCTCTGGGGGCCCGCCGGCGCCGGCATCTGGGCGGCGCCGACGGTCGATCCGAAGCGCAGGGCGGTCTACGTGGCGACCGGCAACAGCTACGCCGATCCGCCGGTGGAGACCGCCAACGCGGTGGTTGCGCTCGACCTCGACACTGGAGCGATTCGCTGGACGGCGCAGCCGCTGAAGAATGACGTCTGGGTCGGCGGCTGCCGCGCCGACGTCAAGGACAACCCGAACTGCCCGGCCAACCTCGGTCCCGACCTCGACTTCTCGGCGTCGCCGGTGCTGGCGAAGGGGACGACGGGGAAGGAGTTGCTGATCATCCAGCAGAAGTCGGGCATGGCCTACGCGTTCGATCCCGATCAGAAGGGCAAGCTGGTGTGGGAGTACCGCACGAGCCCGGGGGGCGGGATGGGCGGCCAGTGGGGCGCGGCGGTCGATGATCGCCAGGCCTACTTCAGCGTCAACGGCACGGCCGGCAAGACGCCTGGCGGCGTGCGTGCCGTGCGGATCGACGACGGGAAGGAAGTCTGGTCGAAGGAGGCCTCCGAGCGCCTGTGCGGGACGGCCCGCGGGTGCAGCGCCGCGCAGGGCGCGGCCGTCACCGCCATCCCCGGAGTCGTCTTCTCGGGCTCCATGGACGGTGGCTTCCGCGCGTATGCGGCTGACGACGGCTCGCTCGTCTGGCAGTTCGACACCAACCGCGACTTCCAGACCGTCAACGGCGTGCCCGCCAAGGGCGGCGCGATGGACGGTCCGGGTGCGGCCGTCGCCAACGGGATGGTGTTCGTGAACTCCGGGTACGTCAGCCTGATCGGCCGGCCCGGCAACGTGTTGCTGGCGTTCGGCGTGGAGTAGGCCGTTCGCGGGGCCGACCGGGGCCTCGGGCCTCGGCCCGGTCCCCGACCGCCGCCAACCGTCCCCGCCCGGCGTCCGCCCTACTTCACCGTCGGCGCGGTGGCCGGGGAGTTGCCGGGTGAGCCCGCGAACAGGCGCTTCCCGTCCGGGAACGTGATGCTGTAGGCGTTGGCGGTGGGCGTGCCGTTGCGGGCCTGCCACCCATCGACGACCAGCACGGTTCCCGCCGGCAGGTCCTCCTTGCGCCAGCCCTGCCGGTAGAGGGTGTTGACCGCCGACGTCTCGAACGCCCACGTCACGACCTTGCCGTCTGGCTGGGTGACCTCGAGATAGATCCAGGCGTGCGGGTTCGACCACCGCATCGACTGGACCTTGCCCGTCACCTTGACGGGCTTGTTCTCGTCGAACTCGGCGGCGAACGAGTGGTGTGCCACGGCCGGCACGACCGTCAGACACGCCAGCACCGCGCCGGCGCAGAGATGCTTCAGTTCGCTCATGGCTGCTGCTGCTTCCTTCTCGCTTCGTCCCTGACGTCCTTCAAGTGCTGCAGATCCTGGTCGTCCTCGAGGCACGCCACCTCGAGCAGCTCCGTCGACATCCGCCGGAGGTCCATCCTGAGCGTCCAAGGCCGCGTGAAGACGTTGGGGTCCGTCACGGTGGCCTCGTACCGGATGGTGTCGCCGTCGGTCGCCGTCAACCGTTCGACGACGCGCGCGGCATGCGTGACCACGCCGCCCAGTTCGTCCAGCCACGCCCGGCCGTTCAGGTTCGCCGTGTCGACGACCAGCGTATCCCCATCCCACCGGCCCACCGAGTCACCCTGCCACAACCGAATCGCATCCGGGATGTGCGGGCGGCCGTCCAACGGCACGCTGCGCCACCACATCCGCTCGTACAGGAACAGGACGTAACCGGGCGGCTGGAGGATCTGAAACGGGGATGGCACGTAGAACGAGCGCGGGACGCCCGCCGGGAAGCAGTGAGCGGTCGGGTCGTCGTAGCCCCGCTCGGGCTTCGAACGAGCGTCGTTCTCGGCGCGCGCCCACGGCTGGTAGGGGAGCCGGCCGTCCGGCGGATCCACGATGTAGCCGCGTCCGCCCGGCGTGTTCGGCACGGCCTCGTGAGGCTCGAGCCCCTGATTGGATCCGGGAGCGGCGGCCTGGAACACACCGCTCAGGTCCGGTTTGCCGTCGGGCATGCGGCGAATCGGGGGCGGAGCCGCCTGCCGCGCGGCAGCCGGGGCGCCCGCACCCTGGGCGTGCACGAGCGTGGGCGCGAGAATCGCGGGCCCAGACCTGGGCGCGACGACCGGGGGCAGCCCCACGAGCGCCGCCAGCGCGAGCCCGTGGACGAGCGCGCGGCGCGTGGTGATCGCCGACCTGCGAGGCGCGTCTGCCGGCGTCATGGCTTGGGGTACCACGTGCGCGGATCGCGCTCGAAGGCGCCGTTGGCCTCCTCGGTCTCGGCCTGGCAGTGATACTCGAGCACGCGGGTCATCTCCTTCTGCCGGTAGAGCGGCATGCTGATCTTCCAGGGCCGCGTGAAGACCTTCGGGTCCTCGATGGTCACCTCGTAGCGCAAGGTGTCGGCGTCGAGCAGGGTGTACCGCTCGACCAGGTGCAGCTGCTCGCTGTGGAAGTTGCCGGCGTGGTCGAACCACGTGCGGTCGTTGTGGTTGGTGACGTCGACGACCAGCGTGTCACCGTCCCACCGTCCGCGGGAGTCGCCCATCCAGAACTCAATCCCCTCGTGGGGCTTGCTGCCGTTCACCGGCACCACGCGGAACACGTGCGACCACTCGAACGTCATCGCGATCTGCGTCGGCGTCTGGAAGATGTGGAAGGGATGGTCCATGTACATGATCCGCGGCACGCCGGGCAGATAGCACTTGGCGAGCGGGTCCGCCGTGTCGCGCTTGAGGTAGTTCTCGGCCTTCTGTCTCGCGGCCGCGGGTTGATACGGGATCTCGCCGCCTTCGACGACCCCCATCCCGGGGCGCATGCCGAGCCGCGCCGCGTGATCCTGCAGGTCGGCGGCCGCGGCGTTGCGGACCCGCCAGATCCCCTGCAGATTCGGCTTGCCCTCAGCCGTACGGGGAACGGCCGGTGCCGCCGCGCGGCGAGCCTGCGCCGCCGGCCGTGCCGGGGTCTGCGCCGCGACGGGGCCGGCGCCGCTCATCACGGCAGCGAGCAGCGCCACGGCGGTGACGTGCCGGGCCGTGTGCAACGTCCGGCACGGGGGACGTGAAGGAGCTTCTCGGGTGCTGCGCAGCATGGTGATGGTTCAGGAGCATTCCATCGCGGGCCGAGGGCTGTCAACCGGCGGCTGCCCCGACAGGGGGCGGCCGGGCCGCACCGCCGTCGAACGTCGTCCGGGCGAGCAGCCGGATCCGGGGGAGCCGGCGCGGTCCGGTGGGCGGACTCGAGACCGAGCACGTCCGCGAAGAACCGTCGGGCGCGTGTAGAGTGTCGGGTGCAGGAGGCTCGATGCTGCCGAAAGAGCACGGCGCGTACGGTCAGCTGGCGTTTCCCCTCGTGACGGCCATGCTCGTGGCCCGGCCGACCGTGGCGGCCCTGTGCTGGATGCTCGCCGTCTGCGCCGGGTTCCTCGCGCACGAGCCCGCGCTGGTGCTGCTCGGTGCGCGCGGCCCGCGCGCGGCGCGGGAAGAGGGGCGCCGGGCGCGGACGTGGCTGGCCT
Source organism: uncultured bacterium (assembly GCA_963923455.1). Classification (GTDB taxonomy): domain Bacteria; phylum Acidobacteriota; class Vicinamibacteria; order Vicinamibacterales; family UBA2999; genus CAWULT01. The sequence goes on along the minus strand of CAWULT010000090.1, from coordinate 8,199 downwards.
GCGCCGCGGTCGCGGGGGGGACCGCGGCGGCCGTTGCGCTGGCGCAGCTGCCGCCGGTTGCCCGGGCGCTCGTGGTGGTCCCCGCCGTGCCGGCGGCCCTGCTCGCGGGACTCGCGGTTGCGGGGCGCGAGAAGACGGGAGCCGGCGAGGTGAGTGCGTCGCTCGCCTTCGCGACGGCAGCCATGCCCGCGGCGGTGGCGTCGGGCGTCCCCGTCCCAGGCGCGGGCGCGATCGCGCTGAGCTATGCCGCGCTCTTCACCGTCTCCACGCTGGCGGTCCGTGTGGTGGTGCTGCGGGTGCGCGGCGGGGGCGACCCCGCCGGTGTGGCACGGACGCGGGCGCTCCTGCTGGCGGTGGCCGCGGCGGCGACCGCAGCCGCGCTGTTCGGCGCCGCACGCGGCGCCGTGTCGGCCGGCACGCCGGCCGCCGTCGTGCCAGGCGTCGTCGTCGCCCTCGGGGTCGCGCTGCGCCCGCCGCCGCCGGCGGCGCTGCGGCGGGTCGGTTGGGCGCTCGTCGCGACCTCCGCGGCCACGATGGCCGCGCTCGTCGCGGTCGTGCGTCTCGGGTCGAGCTGAGGGTACCGCGCATGCGCGTGTCAGGCGTGTCGAGACGTCCGGTTCCGCGGCGGGCGACCGCTCCGCCCGCCGGTGCCGAAGAGGCCGGCCCGACGGGGTGGCGCTGGCTGATCCCAGGGCTCGTCGCGCTGGTCGTGGCGGTCTACGCCGCCGGCGTGTCGGGGCCGTTCATCCTCGACGATCAAAGTGCCATCGTGCAGAACGCCGACATCCGCGACCTCTCGCGGCTCGGTCGCGTGCTGTGGCCGGCCGATGACTCGTCCGTCGCGGGACGTCCGCTCGCCAGCCTGTCGTTCGCACTCGGCTACGCGGCCGGCGGACTGGATCCGCGCGGGTACCACGTCGTCAACATCGGCCTGCATGCGCTGTGCGCCGTGCTCCTGTTCCTGGTCGTGCGCCGCACGCTGCGGCTCGCCTCCGTGAGGCCGGCCCTGGCGTGGCCACCCGACAGGGTCGCCGCGGCGGCCGCCGCGATCTGGGCCGTGCACCCGCTCAACAGCGAGGTGGTCAGCTATCTGACGCAGCGCACCGAGTCGCTGATGGCGGCCTGCCTGCTCGCGACCGTGTACGCCGCGCAGCGGGCCGCCGCGTCGGGCCGTCCGGGGTGGGCGGTGGCCGCGACCGTGGCGTGCGCGGCGGGCATGGCGTCGAAGGAGACCATGGTGGTGGCGCCGGTGCTCGTGGCGCTCTACGACCGCGCGTTCCTGTTCGGCGGGTGGCGCGAGGCCGTGCGGCGGCGACGAGGCCTGTACCTCGGGCTGGCCGCAACGTGGGGGCTGCTCGCGCTGCTCGTCGCCGGCGGCCCGAGGGCCGCGGTCAGCGGAGCCGCGTCTGGCGTCACGGTTGGCACCTACCTGCTGAATCAGGCGCCCCTCGTGCTGCGCTACCTGCGCCTGGCCTTCTGGCCGTCGGACCTCGTGGTGTTCTACGGCTGGCCTCGGCCGCTGGCGTTCGGCGACGTCGCCGGCGACGTGGTGGCCGTGTCGGTGCTGCTGGCGCTGACGGCGGCGCTCTGGGCGAAGGCGCCCCGGTGGGGATTCCTCGGCGCGTGGGTGGCGCTCGCGCTCGCGCCGACGTCGACCCTCGTCCCCATCGCGACCGAGGTCGGCGCCGAGCGCCGCATGTACGTGCCCCTCGCGGGGCTGGTGACGCTCGCCGTCGTGGGGACGGCCGTCGGCGCGGCGCGCGCGGCATGGCCTGCCGTGCGCCGGCCTGCCCCCGCCGCGGGCGTGCTCGCGGCGGTGCTCACGGTGTTCGGGACGGCCACCGCGGTCCGCGCCGCGGAGTACCGCGTGCCGGTCGAGCTGTACCGCACGCTGGTGGCGCGCTGGCCGACGCCCGTGGCCTTTCACATCCTCGGCGAGGCCCTCGTCGTCGAGCAACGCGATGCGGAGGCGATTGCGCCGCTGCGGCGGGCGGTCGCGATGGGCGACAGCCGGGCCGGCTATCCGCTCGGCGTCGCGCTGCTGAACCAGCGGCAGATCGGCGAGGCCCGCGAGGCGCTGGCCGCCTTCGTCGCCAGCGCCGGGCAGGCACAGTCGCAGCCCTGGCTGGTGCCCCCGCAACTCGACGTGTTGCGGGCCCGGGTGCTGCTGGCCACCGCGGCCGCCGACGCAGGGCAGTGGGCCGAGGCAGCCGCGCAGGCGGGCGTCGTGGTGACGCGCGCACCGCGGCATGCGGAGGCATGGCGCCTGCTGGCGCTGGCCCGGTTCAACCTGCAGCAGTGGCCGGAGGCCGTCGACGCGTATCGCGCGTACCTGCCCCTCAACCCGACGGACGCCCAGGCGGTGATGAACATGGGCGTGGCCCATGCCGGCAGCGGCGACCTGCCCGAGGCCCTCCGGCTCTTCGAGCGCGCGGTCGCGATGGACCCGTCGAACCCGAACGCGCGCCGGCTCCGCGATCTGGCGCGGCAGGATCTCGCCGCGGGGCGCTGACGGGCGACCCGGGCGTTTCGCGCTATCCTTCCGCCATGTCCGGGCGCACGCCACCTCGTTCCTTCGTGCCGCGCGGGGTCGCGGCCCGACTGGCCCTCCTTGCCGGCGTCGTCGGCGTCGTCGCTGCCGCGGCGGCGGCACAGGGGCCGGGTGTACACCCGCTCAGCGGACGGCAGTTCGCGCAGCCGATGAGTGTCGATGGCGCGGACTGGCTCGACCGGCGCGAGCGGGAGGACGAGGAAGAGCCCGGGCTCGGGCTGCGGCTGCTGCGGATCCCGAAGGGGGCGACGGTCGGCGACGTCGGCGCCGGGTCGGGCTACATGACGATCAGGCTCGCCAAGATCGTCGGCGATGCCGGGCGGGTCTACGCGAGCGACATCCAGCCGGGCATGCTGCAACGGTTGCAGCGCGCGGTCGAGAAGGCCAAGGTCGGCAACGTCGTGCCGGTGCTCGGCGCCTTCGACGACCCAAAGCTGCCGCCCGCGGCGCTCGACCTCGTGATCATGGTCGACGTCTACCACGAGCTCTCGCAGCCCCAGCGCGTGCTGCAGCGGATCCGCGAGGCGCTCAAGCCCGGAGGGCGGCTCGCGCTGTTCGAGTACCGAGCCGAGGACCCGAGCGTGCCCATTCTGCCGTCGCACAAGATGACGAAGGCACAGGTGAAGCAGGAGGTCGAGGCCGAGGGCTTCCGGCAGCAGCGGGTGTTCGACGACCTGCCGCGCCAGCACCTGATCGTCTTCGTCAGGCCCTGAGGCGCGCCGCCCGCGCCGGTCAGCTCAGGCCCTTGCCCTCGACGGCCTCGTACGCGCGCCCCGTGGCGACGTTCGCGAACTCCTCGGTGCGCCCGCTCGGCCACGCGATCACCACGCGGTCGACGCGGTCGCGGCGCCCCACGCCGAAGGTGACCGGCAGCTCCGACTGCGACAGGTAGCTCGAGCCGCTCTTGACCATCCTCGACTGCGTCGAGCCGCCGTGGACGATCCGCACGGTGGCGCCGATGGCATCGCGGTTCGACCTCGTCCCGCGCAGGCGCAGGCGCAGGCTGCGATGTCCGGTGGTCACGTCGGTCCGGAAGAGCACCGCGGGGCCGTTGTTGGTCGTCATCAACAGGTCGACGTCGCCGTCGCGATCGAAGTCGGCGAAGGCCAGTCCCCGCCCGACCCGCGGCCTCGCGAAATCGGGGCCGACCGCCGCCGCGACGTCGCGGAAACGCCCGGCACCCTGGTTCAGGAACAGCTGTGGGGCCTGCGCGTAGCCCACGTTGCCGCGGATGCTGCGGACGGTGTCGTCGATGTGGCCGTTGACGACGACGAGGTCCAGCGCACCGTCGAGGTCCAGGTCGGCGAAGCCGCAGCCGAAGCCGAGCCGGTTCAGCGAGGCGATGCCGACCCCGCTCTGGCGCGCGACGTCCCGAAAGGTGCCCGTGCGCTCGGGCCGGTAGAGCCCCACCATCTCGTTGTCGAAGTTGGTGACGACCAGTCCGGCCCGGCCCGAGTTGTCGAAGTCGCCGGCGTCGGTGCCCATCCCGGCGCGCGCCTTGCCGTCCTCGCTGAGCGCGACGCCAGCCTCGAGGCCGACGTCCCGGAACGTGCCGTTGCGCAGGTTGCGATAGAGCTTGTTGGGTTGGGTGTCGTTGGCGACGAAGAGGTCCGGCCAGCCGTCCTGGTCGTAGTCGAGCATCGTCACGCCGAGCGCCTTGGAACTCGAGTCGAAGATGCCCGAGCTGGCCGTGACGTCCTCGAAGGTGCCGTTGCCGCGGTTGCGGAACAACCAGCAGGTGTCGCCCCGGTAGGCCTCGGGCGTGCAGTAGGCCTTCTGGCGCCCGTCGAGGCTGCAGAACACGTCGTGCTCCGGCGTCCACTTGACGTAGTTGCAGACGAACAGGTCGAGGTGGCCATCACGGTCGATGTCCACCCACAGCGCCGACGTGCTGAAGCCGAGGCGTCCGTCGAGGCCGCTCGCCTTCGTGACGTCGACGAACGTTCCCTTGCCGGTGTTGCGGAACAGCCGGTTCTGGCCGACGCAGGTCACGAGCACGTCGGGGAACCCGTCGTTGTCGAAGTCGCCGACCGCGACGCCCATCCCGTACAGTTCGACGTCGAGGCCGGCGGCCCGCGTGACGTCGGTGAAGGTGCCGTTCCGGTTGTTGCGGTACAGGCGCAGCGTCGATCGCCGCCGGGCCGGCCCGGCCCAGTCGCGCCCGTTGACGAGCAGGATGTCGGGCCAGCCGTCTCCGTCGTAGTCGAGGAACGCGCACCCGGCGCCCAGGGTCTCGGGCAGGAGCTTGCCGCCCCGCGCACCGCTGGTGTGGCGGAAGTCGATGCCGGCGCGCGCCGTGACGTCGACGAGACGGAAGCCCGGCGCCGGGGCCTGGGCCTGGGCCGCGAGTGGCCCGCCCCACGCCGTCATGGCCGCGCCCGCCGCGAAGCGGCCGAGGAAGTCGCGCCGGTTCACAGCGGGTTCACCAGCCCGTTCTGGATTGCGTAGACCACCAGCTCGGCGGCCTTGTGCACCCCGAGGGTGTTCATGATGTTGGCGCGGTGGACGGCCACCGTGTTGGCGCTGACGTCGAGCGTGGCCGCGATCTCCCGGTTCGAGAGCCCGTTGCAGATCAACTGCAGCACCTCGAGTTCGCGCGGCGTCAGCCGGCGCGTCCGCTCGCCGAGCAGGGGATCCGGCCTGACGACCGCCGGGTCCATCACCGTCTCGCCGGCGGCGACCTTCTTCACCGCGGCCGCGAGGTCGAGGTCGATGGCGTTCTTCAGCACGTACCCGCGCGCGCCCGCCGCCATCGCCTGGCGCACGAGCGTTTCCTCCGAGTGCATGCTGAGCATCAGGATGGCCGCACCGGGCCGTTGCTCGAGGATGGCGCGCATCGCCGCCAGGCCGCTCGTGCCCGGCATCGCCGCGTCCATGACGATCACCTGGGGGGCCAGGTCGGCGGCGAGGCGGACGGCCTCGTCGCCGTTGCTGGCCTCGCCGACCACCGCGATGTCCGGGTCGTCCTCGAGCAGACGGCGGAAGCCGCGCCGGACCAGGGCATGGTCGTCGGCCAGGAGCACCGTGATGGGAGTCGTCATAGCGGCACCGTCAGTCGAATCAGCGTCCCCGCGCCCGCCGGGCGCAGCACCGAGAGATCCCCGCCGAGCAGTTCGGCCCGCTCGCGCATCGTCACCAGGCCCAGGCCGTGGGCACCGCGGCCGGCGTCGAGGCCCGCCCCCTGATCCTCCACCTCGAGGACGAGGGACGACGCGGCCACGCGGAGGCGGACCGACGCGTCGTGGACGCCGGCGTGCTTTGCGACGTTGGTCAGGGCCTCCTGCAGCACGCGGTAGACGTGGATCGCCACCGTGGGGTCGATCGGCCGCGTCTCGCCGAGGCGCGCGTAGGTGACGCGCAGCCCGAGCTGACGCTCCACGGTCCCAAGATACCAGTCGATCGTGCTGTCGAGACCGAGTTCCTCGAGGATGGAGGGGTGCAGCGTCTGCGACAGGCCCCGGACGTTCTCCAGGGCGGCCTGGGCGATCTCGCCGATCTCGCGGAGGTCGGTGCGGAGCGGCGACCCGTCGGGGGCCCGCCGCTCCGCGCGGCCGAGCATCGAGCCGATCGCGGTCAGAATCTGCCCGAACTCGTCGTGCAGCTCGCGGGCGATGTCCTTCAGCGTCGACTCCCGCGTCGCGATGAGCGTTTGGGCCAGTTCCCGCCGTTCGTCCGAGAGCGCCGCCAGCTCGGCGAACAGGCGCCGGTTCGAGCGGATCAGGTACAGGCTCGTCGCGACGATGGCCGCCAGCGCTGCGGCCAGGAACCAGTACACCTGCCGGCGGACCTGGTCATAGATCTGGCGTACCTGGGCGGATGTCTGCTCTTCGACCTCGTTGTTCTGCACGAGCAGGCGGGCGACGGTCGTGCTGATCGCAGCCTGCCGGGCCTGCAGCGACAGCTGGATCTGGGCGCGCGCCTCGCGCTCCTGGCCGCCGCGCGCGAGCGAGAAGATGCGGTCGGCCGCGTCCCAGAACTGGGCCACGGCGCTCGTCAGGTACTGCTGCTGTTCCGGCGTCCGGCGCGCCACGGCGACTTCGTCCTGCCGGCGCAGCGCGGCCTCCAGGTCCTGCCGGATCCGGGCGAATTGCGGTGCCCACGCGGCCACCGAGTAGGGGGCCTCGTTGTCCAGCATGTCGCGCATCGCCAGCCCGAGCTGGTTCAGGTCGTTCTGGATGCGGAGCAGCTGCAGCGACTCGAGGCGGCTGCGGTCGGTCAGGTCGGTCTGCAGCCGGCTCAGGCCCGCCATCTGCCGGGTGACGTACCACGAGTAGGCCACGACCGTCGCCAGCGTGATCACGAGGCCGAGCAGCAGGGCGGTCGTCGGCGAGGCGTGGCCGGCCGGTCGGGTGGTCACTTCGCCAGTGTATACGGCCGGGCCGCCTCAGGCGCGGAGTCGGGCGCGCCGCGCGTGCGTCCGACGGCCGCGCCTCGGACCGGTCAGCGGAGGCGGCGAATCTCGTCGAGCACGAAGGCCGGGCGACGGCGTGCGATGGTCAGCACCTCGGCCGCTGCGGCCTCGAACTCGTCGTTGGTGGCGAGCTTGGCCGTGTCGGCGAGGGCCGCGTCCCGGATGAGCGCGTAGGTCTGCTCGACCTGGGTGGCCAGCCAGTCGCCGTCCTGGGCGGACCGCGCCGTGGCCTCGACCTGGGCGAGGAAGGTGGCCCGCAGGTCGGGGTCGCTCAGCAGGCGGCGCATCAGCACGTTCTCGGCGGCCCCGGCCAGCACCGGATAGTCGACGGCGTGGAACGCGTGGTCCTTGTCCCAGGGCAGCAGCTGGCTCACCGCCCCCTGGCGGTACAGGTAGACGTTGTTCATCCCGTCGTACCCGAGGAAGCCGTCCCACTCGGCGAGCACGACGTCGGCGGCGACGAGCCGGATGAACGCGTCCAGGTCGAGCAGGGCGCTGACGTCCCGCGCGAAGGTGGCGTCGGGCGCGTCGTTGATCGCCCGGAACAGGTCGCGGATCGGTTGATACCACTCGAACGTGGAGCGTGGCGCGTCGTTGCGCGGGGCGAAGAGGGTCCGATAGGCGTCGAGGTCACTGCCCGGATCGGTCGCGAAGAACGGACGCGTCCAGCGGTACTCGAACAGCGCGCCCGGATCGCCGAAGCGTCCCTGAACGAACGTGGGGTCCAGCGCCTCGGTCATCGTGTACAGGCCCATGTCGTCCCCGTTGACGACGAGGCGCGCGAACGTCTCGCGCGGGGCCGGCACGCCGACGCGCCGCAGGAAATTCATGGCCACGCGTTCGCGCAGCATCGACGGGTCGCTGATCAGATTGTCCATCACGACCGAGCGCAGGCCCATGAAGCGCTGGCGGACGGCATAGCGGTCGAAGCTGATCTCCAGGCCCGGCTTGGCGTGGTAGCGGGTGCTGAGCCCCCGGGATCGGACGCCGGCGTTGCGCACGCGGATGCCGTGCCACTCGACGTCGACCGGATAGTACTCGTTGGAGTCCACGTGGGCGCGCAGGTCGGCCCAGTCCTGGGCGTGCATCGTCAGCTGGAGCGTCTGCAGCGCGGTGGTGTCGAAGAAGTCGTTGGCCGTCACCCGCGACGGCCACGCGACGGCGAGCAGGAACACGAGCGTGGCGCGCGCCAGGAGCGTTCGCATGGTCTCTACATCACCACCTGGAGGCGGAGGGC
>CAWULT010000089.1:0-19197 GCA_963923455.1 uncultured bacterium | reverse complement strand
GCTGTAGATCGGATCAGCGGCGAGCTCGCGCTTCGGGATTTCTCGTCTGCGTGGCATGTCGGTACCTTCTGCCCTGACTTCGACTTACTGCTTCGGGCGCTTCGCGCCGTACTTCGAACGCCCCTGCTTGCGGCCCTGCACGCCCACGGCGTCCAGCGTGCCGCGGACGACGTGGTAGCGGACACCCGGGAGGTCCTTGACGCGGCCGCCGCGGATGAGCACCAGCGAGTGCTCCTGCAGGTTGTGGCCGACGCCGGGGATATAGGTCGTGACCTCGATCCCGTTGGTCAGGCGCACGCGAGCCACCTTCCGCAGCGCCGAGTTCGGCTTCTTCGGCGTCTGGGTGAACACGCGGACGCACACGCCGCGCTTCTGGGGGCTGGTCTGCAGCGCGGGGCTCTTCGTCTTCGTGGTGATCTTCTCGCGCCCCTGTCGAACGAGCTGGCTGATAGTCGGCATAGCTACGGTGTCCGTACACGCGGGGAGGCTGCGCCCACCCGCTTCACTCACTACTCAACCCGCATCCGGCTGCGAGCTCACAGCCAACGCGTCCGTCTCTGGCCTGAAGACCGGCCCGCCCGAGGGCTGGCCGTGCCTGGCGCCAGGACTGAATGACCCTATCTGTTTGAATCGCTGGGGGTACCCTCGTTCGCTCGACTGCGCGAACGGGGACCGCCCGAGGAAAAAAGCCTGTCTGTCCGACGTTCCCGCTCTCGCGGGGGCGGCCTCTTCCGTGCGGCTGGTGGCTAGATAGGGTGTCCTAGCCACCAGGAGAACCTGGGAAATATAGCACGCACCCGTCGGGTGTGCAACTTCTGCCTGCGCCGCTCCTGGTAGCCCTTACTTTCTGGCTGCCAGATACCCGACGAGGGCCTGCAGCTGCCCGGCCGACAGCGCCCCGCCGAACGCCGGCATGTTGGCGGCCGGATCGACGTCTTCCGGGGCGTTGATCCACTGCGCCAGCCAGGCCGCGTCCCGCGTCCGGCCGACCACGGTCAGGTCAGGCGCGCTCGAGCCGCCCTCCCCATCGATCATGTGGCAACCCACGCAGTAGCGCCCGAGGACGACCGACGCCGCGTGGGCCGCGGCCGGCATCGGCGGGGGCTCGGCCGCCCCTGCTCGAATCTTCCTGGCATAGCTCACGAGCGACCGTGCCTGCGCCTCCGACATCGCACCCTGCGCCGGCTCCCGCATCCCCGGCGAGATCGCCTCAGGGTCGCGCGCATGAGCGAACAGCCATTCGGGGCCCTTCCGGATGGCCATCGCACCAACCGGGTTGGCCGCGCCGCCCGACCTGTGGCAGGTCGTGCAGCGCGAATCCTTGGCGAACTCGGCGCCCGCGACCGCGAGCGGGCTCCAGTGCCCGGGCCCAGGCCGGGCCGGGGAGTCCCGCAGCCCGAGCGTCGTCAGCACCGCCACACCCGCGCCGAGCACCAGCAGCCCGGCCATGACCGGCACCCGGTGCCGGGGATGCCGCGACGGGCTGCGGTCGAGGAACGGCAGCAGCGCCAGCAGGCCGAGCGCCAGCCCAGGGACGACCATCGTCGCCACCGGCTCGAGCGGGCCAGGAAAGTACTTGAGGAGCTGGAAGAGGCTCAGGAAATACCACTCCGGTCGCGGAACGTAGCTCGAGTCGGATGGATCGGCGATCTCGTCGAGCGGCGCCGGCCAGGTCGACGCGAACGCCAGCAGCAGCGCGAAGACCGCGGCCATCGCCAGCGTGTCCTTGAGGGCGTGGTACGGATAGAACGGCTTCGGCGGCCCGGGCACCGGCGTGATCGGACCCGAGATCTGGTGCCGCCGCATCAAGTAGAGGTGCGCGATCACGAAGGCGATCAGACAGGCCGGCAGCAGGAAGACGTGGGCCGAGTACCACCGCAGCAAGGTCAGCGCGCCCAGGTCGGCACCGCCGCGCATCAGGCCCGCGACCAGCTCCCCCATCGGTCCGCTGCGCGCGATGTTGATGGTGACCGTCGTCGCCCAGTAGGCCTTCTGGTCCCACGGCAGCAGGTATCCGCTCAGCGCGAAACCGAGAATCACCAGCAGCAGGACCACGCCGGTCAGCCACGTCAGCTCGCGCGGCTTCTTGTAGGAGCCGAACACGGCCACCCGCAGCAGGTGGATCACGGCGGCGACGACGATGAAGCTGGCCCCGAAGAAGTGCAGCCCCCGCACCAGGCTCCCGAACGGCAGGCGCCCCATGATGAACCGGACGCTGTCGTAGGCGTGCTCCGGCGACGGCACGTAGTACATCGTCAGCACGACGCCGGTCAGCAGCTGCACGCCGAGCAGGAACAGCACGACGCTGCCGGTGACGAACCACCAGCCGACGCCGCTAGGGATCCCCTCTTCGAGCAGATGATGGCGCAGCGTGCGGAACCCGGTCCGCGAATCGAGCCAGTCGAACACGGGCCGCATCAGAGCTGCACCAGCACCTGGTCGTTCTCGACGCGGGTGACGATCGACGCCAGTGGCGCCGGTGGCGGCCCGGACTTGACGGCCCCGGTCCGGTCGTACACGCCGCCGTGGCATGGGCAGCGCAGCTCCTGCGTCTCCGCGTCCCAGCTGACGCGGCAGCCGAGGTGCGTGCACGTGGAATCGAGGGCTGCCACGTCGGCCTCACCGGTCCGCACCAGGAAGACGACGCGGCGGTCGACCACCTGCGCGTAGCCGTCCTGCCGCGCGACGCGCAGCGTGACGGGGGTCGGCTCGTTCTGCGGCAAGTCCCGGAGCCGGGCGGCCGGGAGCCAGCTCTCCTCCCGGCGGGCAAGGGCGGGGGACACGACTGCGCCGCCGAGGATGACGCCGAGGGTGCCGCCGATCAGGGCCTGGATGGCGCCGAGCACGCCGCCCAGAAAGCGGCGCCGCTCCGGCGCGTCGACGGGAGACGCGGGTGTGGGCGTGGAATCCATTTCCAACCGACGTATATGCTTTCCGGTTTCGTTGACGAGCGCTGGCGCGAACACGGCGATTTCCTGCCGTACCGCGTCGCTCACGCTGCTCGAAGCAACTTCTCCGCCGTACGCGCGGACCAGCCGCGTCGGCGGACCAGGGGCCAACCCTGGCCCATGACCCGGGCATCGGGATCGGGTCGCGAAATCAGTCTACTTCGGAGTCAAGGCCGGAACGCCCCCCGGAATCAGGTAGGCATAGGCCATTGAAATCAGCCCCATGGCGACCATCAGCAGCACGCTGTGCTTGATGGTGAAGCGAAAGAGCCGGCTCTCGTCCTCGCGCGTCATGCCGGTGGCGGCAACCGCGACCGCGATGCTCTGCACCGAGATCATCTTGCCCATCACGCCCGCGGCCGAGTTGACCGCGGCCGTCAGGATCGGGTTCAGCCCGAGGGCCGTGGCCGTCACCACCTGCAGGTTCCCGAACAGCGCGTTCGCCGAGGTGTCGCTGCCCGTCAGGAACACGCCGAGCCAGCCGAGGACGGCGCTGAAGAACGGGAATGCGCCGCCCGTGGTGGCCAGGGCCAGCCCGAGCGTCGACGTCATGCCCGAGTAGTTCATCAGGTAGGCCAGGCCGAGCATGGACCCGATCGTCAGCATCGGCTTGGCGAGCTGCGCGAAGGTGTCGGTGTAGGCCTTGGTCACCTGGCCCGGGCGCACCCGGAGGAGCAGCGCCGCCGCGATCGTCGCGAGGAAGCAGGCCGTTCCGGACGCACTCAGCCAGTTCAGCGTGAACACCGCCGCGTAGGGCGACGGCTGCGCGGTCACGGGCGGCACCCGCGTGATCGCGTTGTGGAGACCCGGCACTTCCAGGCCGTTCAGCACGCCGGCGCTGCGCGGGAGCACGTCCGGCATCAGGCCGTTGGTCCAGCGGTCGATCACGCCCTTGACGGATGGTTCGCCCCACGCCAGCACGAAGACGACGAGCAGCATGTACGGCAGCCATGCCGCGAAGACCTCGCCCGGGGAGTGGCGCGCGACGGCGGCCGACACCGGCCGGTCACCTTCGAGCCGCATGATCTCCCGCGGCTTCCAGAACTTCAGCACCAGCACCATCACCGCGATGCAGGTGAGGGAGCTGGCGATGTCGGTGAGCTCGGGCCCCATGTAGTTCGACACGTAGAACTGCACGCCGGCGAACGAGACGCCGCAGGCGATGATCGCCGGCAGCACCTCGATGGCGCGCCTGGGACCGGCCATCACCACGATCAGGTACCCGGGGATGATCACCGAGATCATCGCGCACAGCCGGCCCACCATCGCGCTGAGCGGCAGCAGCGGCAGGCCGGTCACGTTGGCCAGCGTCACGACGGGGATACCGATCGACCCGAAGGCCACCGGCGCGGTGTTGGCGAGCAGACAGATGCCGGCGGCGTAGAACGGCGAGAACCCGAGTCCGGCGAGCATCGCGCCGGAGACGGCGACTGGCGCGCCGAAGCCGGCCGCGCCCTCGATGAACGCGCCGAACGAGAACGCGATGAACATCGCCTGCAGGCGCCGGTCGTCGGTCAGGCCGCCCACCGAGTCCTTGATGATCTCGAACTTCCCGGTGTCGACGGCCAGCCGGTAGAGCATGATCGACGTGAAGACGATCCACGCGATCGGGAACATCCCGTAGGCCGCGCCGTACACGGTGGACAGCAGCGCCAGCTGCACCGGCATCCCGTAGGCCGCCAGCGCCACCACCAGCGCCGACCCGAGCGCCGCGAGCGCGGCCTGCCAGGCCGGCTTCCGCAGCGCGCCCAGCATGTAGAACAGCACCAGGATCGGGACGGCGGCCACGAGCGCCGACGCGCCCAGACTCCCGCCAACGGGTTCGTAGTTGTGCTGCCACATAGGTGTGCGCTGCCTCTGGTGTCCTGTCTGCTAGGTCGTTGGTCGCGTCCGCGGGTCGCCGCCCCGGATCGACGCGTCGAGCAGTTCGATCGGGTGGAAGACCGGCCAGTTATACCCGAAGCGCCGGGCCGATGCGGCGATCTGCAGCGTGCACCCCGGGTTGGCGGTCGCGATCATATCCGGAGACAGGGCCGCCAGATGGCGGACCTTGCGTTCGCCGAGCTCCCCCGCCGGTCCCGGCTGCACCAGGTTGTAGATGCCGGCGCTGCCGCAGCAGATCTCCGATTCGGCCGGCGACACGAGCTCGACGCCGGGAATGCCCTGCAGCAGCGTCCGGGGCTGCGACCGCACGCCCTGGCCGTGTGCGAGGTGACAGGCGTCGTGGTAGGCCACCTTCGCCGCGATCGGATGCCGAGGCGCCCTGGGCGGACCGAGCTCGACCAGCAGTTCCGAGACGTCCCGCACGCTGGCGCTGAACGCGCGGGCGCGCGCCTCCCAGGCCGGGTCGCCGTGGAAGAGCTCCCCGTACTCCTTCATCGCGGATCCGCAGCCGGCGGCGTTGACGACGACGCGCTCGGCCCCCGTGGCCTCGAAGACGGCGATGTTGTGCCGGGCCAGGGCGCGCGCCTGCTCGAGGTGCCCCGCATGAAGCGGCAGCGCCCCGCAGCACCCCTGCCCCGACGGGGCCTGCACCGTGCAGCCCTCGGCCGCGAGCACGCGCGCCGTGGCATGGTTGACGTGACCGAACGAGAGGCGCTGCACGCATCCGGTCAGCATCGCCACGCGCATCCGCGGCGCGCCAGCCGCCGGGGTCGTCTCGGGCATGCGGTCGAGGAGCCCCTGCAGCGTGACCGGTGGAGCCAGCGTCACCGCCGCCCGCAGCCGCGCCAGCATCCCCCCGCTGGAGCCGCCGGCCAGCGCGCCCACGACGGCACGCACGACGCCGCCCAGCACGAGCAGCGGCGCGAGCGCCAGCCGCATCCGGCCCGGGTACGGGATCAGACTCATGAGCAGCGTTCGAAACAGCCGATCACCGGCCGGCCTCGGGTACCGCTGCTCGATGGTCGCGCGCGTCTTCTCGATGAGCGGTCCGTACTGCACGCCCGACGGGCAGGCGCTGACGCATGCGAGGCAGCCGAGGCAGTTGTCGAAGTGCCCCACGAACTTCGGGGACAGCTCGGCCCGTCCCTCGAGGCCCGCCTTCATCAGGTAGATGCGCCCGCGGGGCGAGTCCATCTCGTCGCCCCACAACGTGTAGGTCGGGCACGTCGGCAGGCAGAAGCCGCAGTGCACGCAGGTTTCGATGAGATCCGGCGACGGTCCGTCCGGACCCGCGAGCGCGCCGCGGCCGGCAGCCGGCGGCGTGGAAGAGGCGTGCATCAGACTGGTCCCCTGGCGGCGTTGAGGATGCCGGCCGGATCGAACGTGCGCTTGAGCGCCTCGAGGGCCGCCTGCGCCGACGGGGCCTGGCCCCAGACGTCGACGGCGGCCTTGAGCTCGCGTCCACCGCGCAGCAGGGCGACGTGGCCGACGAGATCGGTCCGCGCGCGCAGGTGCTCGACGACGGCCGCCTGCTCCCGCGGCGTGCCGCCGACCGACAGCAGCCCCGTGCCGACGATCGCGCGGGCGGTCAGCGTGAGGGCCCCACTGGTGCGGCCGCGCAGGTCCTCGACCAGGCGCAGCACCTCGGCCAGCCGGGCGGGCATCCAGCTCAGTCGCACGACGGCCGCCTGGCCCGCCCAGGCTGCCTGCACTTGGCCGGTCCAGCGGACGCGCTCGGCGTCGCCGCTGAGTTCCTCGGTCTCGCCGACGAGCATCGTGCGCGCCGTCGCCGCCTGCGCGCGCGTCGCCGCCGGGCTCGACGCGAAGCGCACGAGCAAGCTGGGTCTACCGGCCGCCGGCACGTGCACGTCGCATGCGAGCGGCTCGATCTGGCTCGCCGCAATGGCCGCGGCGTTGGCGGCCAGCACCTCGGCGCTCGCGTAGGCGGTCACGAGCGTGCTCGACGCATGCGGTACGGGCAGCAGCTTGAACGTCGCCTCGACGATGACGGCCAGCGTGCCGAACGACCCGGTCACGAACCGGCCCAGGTCGTACCCCGCGACGTTCTTGACCACGGTGCCGCCGGCCTTGACCAGCCGGCCGTCGGTCAGCGCCAGCCTGACGCCAATCAGCAGATCCCGGGCGGTTCCGTGCCGGTGCCGCAGCGGCCCGGCGTCGTTGGTCGCGAGCATGCCGCCGATCGTCGCGCCGGCAAACGCGGAATCGACCGGCAGCCACTGCCCCTTCGCGGCGAGCTGGCGATTCAGGTCGGCCAGGCTGACGCCGGCCGAGACGGTGGCCGTCAGATCCCCGTCGCGGTGGACGACCACCGGCGCGAGGCGGGCCGTCGACAGCAACAGGTCGACCCGGGCGGGCACGCGCCCCCAGCCGAGCTTCGTGCCGCCGCCGCGCACCACGGTCGTGCGCCCGGCCGAGGACGCCTCGGCAAGCACGGCGGCGAGCTGTTCGGGCGTCCCGGGCTCGGCCACCGCGCCGGGCACGACGCCGTCGACCGCGTCCGCCTCCACGCCAGGCCGCAGTGCAGCCGAGGCGGCCATCAGAAGCGCTCCCCCAGGCCCGCCTTCTCGATTGGGTGCTGGCGATACGGGCCCGGCACCTCGCCGCACAGGCGCGGCGTCGGCAGCACCTTGCCCGGGTTGCAGAGACGCCTGGGGTCGACCGCGTCGCGCAGCCGCTGCATCGCGTCGAGGTCGTCGTCGGAGAACATCCGGGGCATGTAGTGCTTCTTGTCCGCGCCCACCCCGTGCTCGCCCGTGATCGAGCCGCCGGCCTCGACGCAGTAGCCGAGGATCTCGCCGGCGACCTTCTCGGCGAGCTCGGCCTGGCCCGGCACCGACTCGTCGTAACAGATCAGCGGATGCAGGTTGCCGTCACCGGCGTGGAACACGTTGCCGATGCCCAGGCCCGACCGCTCCGACAGCGCCCGGATGCGCGCCAGCACCTCGGGCAGCTTCGTCCGGGGCACGACGCCGTCCTGCACGTAGTAGTTCGGCGAGACCCGGCCCATCGCCGCGAACGCCGCCTTGCGGCCGCGCCAGATCCGCATCCGGTGGGCTTCGTCGCGGGCCACCTCGACGGTGCTCGCGCCGGTGCGCCGGCAGATGGCGTCGACGACCTCGAAGAGTTCCGTCACTTCCGACGCCGGCCCGTCGAGCTCGACGATCAGCACCGTGTCGGCGGGCGGAAAGTTCGGGTGCACGGCGGCCTCGGCGGCCTTGATCGCCAGCGCGTCCATCATCTCGACCGCGGCCGGAACGATGCCCGCCGCGATGATCTGCGACACGGCCTCTCCGCCGGCCCGCGGGCTGTCGAACGCGGCGAGCAGCGTCTGGACCGTCTCGGGCCGCCGCAGAATGCGGACCACGACCTTGGTCACCACCGCCAGCGTCCCCTCGCTGCCGACGAGCAGCGCGAGCAGGTCGGGCCCGGGGCCGTCGGCCATCGGGCTGCCCACCGTGACGAGCTCGCCGTCGGGCATCACCGCCTCCACCTGCAGCACGTGGTGCACCGTGAACCCGTACTTGAGACAGTGGGCGCCGCCGGAGTTCTCGGCCACGTTGCCACCGATCGAGCACACCTGCTGGCTCGACGGATCCGGCGCGTAGTAGTAGCCGAACGGGGCCACCTGGCGCGTGATCTCCAGGTTCGTGACACCGGGCTCCACGGTGACCTGCCGGTTGGGGATGTCGACCTCGAGCACGCGGTTCAGCCGCGCCAGGCTGATCACGACGCCACCAGGCACGGGCAGCGCCCCGCCCGACAGGCCGCTGCCGTGGCCGCGGGCGACGAACGGCACGCCCTCGCGCGCGCACAGCCGGACGATGGCCTGCACCTCTGCCGCCGACCGCGGCAGCGTCACCACGGCCGGCATCTGCCGCAGGTGCGGCAGGGCATCGCATTCGTAGGTCAGGAGCTGGACGGGCTCGTCGAGGACACCCTCGGGCCCGCACACGGCGCGGAGCTGGTCAGCAATGGGAGCTGGCATCGGTTGGTGTACGTGCACGATGGTACACTCTCGCGCCCCGCGGGCGCGCGACGGGTGGACGGCCCTAGCCGACGCCGGCCGCCCGCAGGAGGGCGTCGAGCTCTTCCCGGTGCGGGGCGCGGGCCCGGGCGTCCGCCGGGTCGATCAGCCCGCGGCGCACCAGGTCGGTCAGGCTCTCCTCGAACGTGAACGAGCCGTCCCGGCGGGTGATCGTGATCTCCTGATGGAGGTGCTGGAGGGCGTTCTTGCGCACGTGCTGCCGTGCCCCGTACCCCACCATCAGCAGTTCCGCCGCGGGAATGCGCCCGCCCCCGACGCGCGGCAGCAGGGTCTGGGTCATCACGGCCGCCAGCGACATCGACAGCTCCTGCCGGATGGTCGCCTGGCGCTCGGCCGGGAACGCGTCGGCGATGCGTGACACCGTCGTGGCGACGTCGCTCGTGTGGAGCGTCGACAGCACCAGGTGGCCCGTCTCCCCCGCCGTCAGGGCGATGCGCATCGTCTCCGGATCGCGCATCTCGCCCACGACGATGACGTCCGGCGACTGGCGGACGACGGCGCGCAGGGCGGTTGGAAAGTCCGGGGCGTCGACGCCGATCTCGACGTGCTCGACGACCCCGAGGCCGTGCGGCAGCTCGTACTCGATCGGGTCCTCGATGAACACGACGTGCCGGGCCGCGCGTCGCGTGATCGCCTCGACGAGTGCCGCGACGGTCGTGGTCTTGCCGGCGCCGGTCGGCCCCCCGACGAGCACCAGTCCGTACGGGAGCCGTGTCAGGGCCTCGACCTGCGGCGGCAGCGACAACTCATCGAGGCGCGGCGGGCGCACGGGCAACGCGCGCACCGTGGCGGCCGGCCGGCCGCGCTCGCGGTGCAGGTTGACCCGGAACCGGGCCTGGGGCCCGCGCCGGACCGACGCATCGGCCGCGCCGGTCGCCCGGTACCGCTCCGCGGCGTACGCGGGCAGCGCACTGAGCACCTGGCGCTCGATGACCGCGCCGTCGAGCACCGGTTCGTCGAGGCGCTGCACCGCGCCGTGCACGCGGAGGGAGGGCGGCAGGCCCGAGACGAGGTAGAGGTCGCTGCCGCCGCGGGCGGTCAGCTGCTCCAGCCAGTCGTCGAACCCCCTGGGGCGCGGGGCGGCGGAGCCCGGCTCGTCGGCCATCTCAGTGCGTCATCGCATGCAGCAGGATGTCGACGCCGAGCGCGTAGCCCTCTGGTGAGAACTGCTCGAAGAACCCCGGGTCCTCGCCTTCGCGCTCCCAGGAGTCGGCGACGTCGGTGTTGTGCGTCATCACGACCATCGGCCGGCGGTGCGAGTCGCGAATCACGCGCAGGTGAACCACGTCGCTGTCGAGGCCGCGTTCGGAGGTCAGGCGCCCCCCCGAGCGCCGCCAGAACTGGAAGTTCGAGATCTGCGGCACGCGCTTCATCACGAACATCGACTTGAGCATCGGGTCGTCGAGCGCCACGTCCTCGATCGGGAACTGGTCCGGCGGCAGCACGCGGCCGATCTGCGTCGACCACTGCGACCAGGCCGGCGTGCCCCAGAAGTCGTCGACCCAGAGAAACCCGCCCTTCAACAGGTACTCGCGCAGCCGCTCGGCCTCCGCGTCGGTGAAGCCCACGGTGCCGGCGTCCGACGCCATCAGGAACGGACAGTTGAACAGCTGGTCGTCCGCGATCCGGACGACGTAATGGCTCGGCGTCTTGTCGACGTCGCGTCCGATGGGCGTCTTCGTCAACTCCGACAACCGTGTCAGCAGGTTGATCTCGGCGTAGGGGTAATCGGTCTGCCAGCCGATGCCGCTCTGCTCGAACCGGACGCTGCGGTACGCGAGGCGGCAGAAGATGAACGACGCGTTCGGCATCGACTCCGGCGCCCAGAGCGGCGGAATCGAGCCCTCACGAAACGTCCCGAACCCGCCGAACCGCTGCGCCGAGGCCACGCCCGCCGCCAGCACGGCAGCCGTCAGCACGACGGCCGCGACGGCGCGGCGGCGGCACATCCCTCGCATGGGCGCAGCCTACCGCTATTTGAACAGGCCGGCAACCTCGGGCTTGACCACCTTGCCCATCGCGTTCCGCGGCAGGGCCCCGACGGGGAGCAGCGCCCGCGGGATCTTGTAGGGTGCGAGCAGCGGCTTGGCCCACGCCTGCAGCTCGGCCAGCGTCAGGGTCTCGCCGGCGCGGCACTCCACCGCCACCGACACGCGCTCGCCCCACTCGGCATCCGCGATGCCGACGACGGCGCACTCGGCGATGGCCGGGTGCGTTCGCAGGACTTCCTCGATCTCGAGGGCCGACACCTTGAACCCGCCCGTCTTGATGATGTCGACGCTGGTGCGCCCGAGCAGCCGGTACGACCCGCGCTCGAGCACCGCCATGTCGCCCGTGCGGAACCACCCGTCCCGAAACGCCTTCCGCGTCTCCTCGGGCCGCTGCCAGTACTCCGTGAACACGGCCGGCCCCCGCACCTCGAGCTCGCCCGGCGTCCCGTCCGGCACGACGCGGCCCTGGTCGTCGACCAGCTGCACCTCGACGCCCGGCAGCGGCTGGCCCACGAACCCCGGCCGGCGCTCGCCGTCCAGCGGGTTCGACAGCGCCATGCCGATCTCGGTCATCCCGTAGCGCTCGAGCAGCGTGTGCCCGGTGATCTCGCGCCAGCGTTCCAGTACGTGCACCGGCAGCGCCGCGGACCCGGACATCATCAGGCGCAGCCCCCGCGCCCCGGCCGACCGCCGCGCGCGCTCGTCGGGCGACGCCGCGTCCCAGGACGCGATCAGCCGGCTGTAGATCGTCGGCACCGCGGTGAAGACCGTGATCTCGCCCGACGCCAGCCGGTCCCACACGACCTCGCCGTCGAACGCGGGCAGGATCTCGCAGGTGGCCCGCACGGCCAGCGCGGAGCCGAGGCCGTTGATGATGCCGTGGACGTGGTGCAGCGGCAGCGTGAGCAGCAGGCGGTCGGACGGACGCCAGCCCCAGGCCTCGACGAGCGCCGACACCTGCGCGCCGACGTTCTGGTGCGACGAGACGGCGCCCTTCGGCTTGCCGGTCGTCCCGCTGGTGTAGATGATGAGCGCGCGGCGGGTCGAGCCGAGATGCGGCAGGTCGGGGGCCGGTGCCCCGCGCATCGCGTCGGCCGCCGTGACGAAGCGCGCCCGGGCCGCGCGGGCCAGCGGGCGCACCTTCTCGGCGAACGCATCGTCGGCGACCACGATGGAGGCCCCCGCGTCGGCGATCACGTACTCGAGTTCGGCCGGCGGATGCGAGACCGCCAGCGGCACCGCGACGCCGCCGGCCCGCCAGATGCCGCGCTGGACCGCGGCGTAGGCGAAACTCGGCGTGACCAGGAAGGCCACGCGCGTCTGCTTCAGATCCTCGTTGTCGGCCAGCAGGGCGCCGGCAACGCGGCGCGAGGCCTCGTCGAGCTGTTCGTAGGTGTAGGTGCCGTCGATCGCGACGATCGCGGGGCGCGTGTCAGTCATGCCGGATGGTGACCTCGAAACAGGTGCCGTCGAATCTGTAGATAATGACACGCATGGCGCTCATCGACCCGGGCAAGAAAGCCCCCGCGTTCACCCTCACCGACCAGGACGGCAACACCCACCGCCTCTCGGATTACGCCGGCAGGCCCGTCATCCTGTTCTTCTATCCGAAGGACGACACGCCGGGCTGCACGCAGGAGGCCTGCGAGTTCCAAGGGCTGCTCCCCGCGCTGGCGAAACGGAAAGCCGTCGTGCTCGGCGTCAGCATCCTCGACGGGAAGAGCAAGGCCAGGTTCGCGAAGAAGCACGGCCTGACCTTCCCGCTGCTGGCCGACGCGGATCACGCGGTCGCCGAGAAGTACGGCGTGTGGCAGGAGAAGCTGCGGTACGGCCGGAAGTACATGGGCATCGTCCGGACCACGTACCTGATCGGCGCCGACGGCAAGGTCGTGCAGCGCTGGGACAAGGTCAAGGTGGACGGCCACGCCGGGGACGTGGCCGCGGCGGCCTCGGCCTAGTTGGCCGCGGCGTCTCCCTTGGCCAGACGCTGGCGCGCCCGATCGACGTCGCGGTGGAACACGAAGATCCGATCGGCGTTCCCGTCCGGGTCGGTGAAGTTGTACTGCCGGCCCTTGCGAACCTTGAGCTTCAGGTTCTTGTCCTGGTAGTCGACAAGGAAGGTCTCGAGGTCCCCGAACGCCACGGTGAACCGGTCGTCGGCGTCGGAGGTTTCGTAGCGCAGGCCCTGCGGTGACGCGACGAGCTGCCCCGAACACGACCCGATCCGGTGCTTGTGCACCACCGCCAGCCGCGCGTCGAGGCGCACCTCGCGGAAGCGCACGGTGATGTCGCGCGGGCCCGGCGTGACGTCGATCGTCTGCGCGAAACCGTCGAAGCCCTCGGCCGACACGTTGATCTGGTGGCTGCCGGGCGCGACGTTCTCGGCCGTGACCGGCGCCGTCCCCACGAACTGCCGATCGAGGAAGACCTGCGCGCCCGGAACGTCCGACACGATCCGCAGCGTCCCGGACACCGGCGCCACGGGCGCCTCGGGCGCAGGCGCGGCCTCGGGAGGCGCGGCGGTGGCCGAGGCCGCGGCCCGGCTCGCCGCCCGGGGCGGCGGCGCCGCGGGCGATGCCACCGGAGGCGCGGTCTCCCGCTTGAGCACCGTGGGTTCGCCCGCGGCCTCGGGCGCCGGACCGCCCGGAGGCGCCTCTGGCGCCGGCCGGCTCGACCGCATCAGCACCAACCCAACCACGGCGAGCGCCACCACGCCGCCAACCACCAGCATCACCCTGGACGACACACGCCGATTCTAGCAGCCGCGCGCGTGCCCAAGGGGACGCGAATGGGGCTAGACTGTGGGCGTGATGCGGCTGGTCCGGCGTCGGCCCCTCGTCTACGTCGCCGTTGCGGCGGCCGTGCTGGCGGTGGCCGCCTCGGTCGAAGCGCAGTTCCGCCAGCGCGGGTTCGGCGGCCGGAGCTTCTTCAACGCGCGCGTGGCGACCGACGCGGACTTCGACGGGCGCTTCCATTTCTGCCGCGTGTACTTCCGGAGCGACTTCCGCGGCGACGGCGGCACCTGGAACGTCGACTGGCCACGCGCCGACATCAACCTCTCGGTCCGGCTCGGCGAGTTGACCCGTGCCGCGGTCAGCATGACCGGCGGCGAGCCCAATCCGCTGATCGTGCGGCTGACCGACGACGCGCTGTTCCAGTGCCCGTTCGTGATGATGACCGAGGTGGGCTCGGCTTTCCTCGACGAGAAGGAGGCGGCGCGGCTGCGTGAATACCTGCTGAAGGGCGGGTTCCTGTGGGCCGACGACTTCTGGGGCACCTACGCGTGGGAATGGTGGGTGGCCCAGCTGCGCAAGGTGCTGCCGGCGGGCGACTATCCGATCGTCGACCTCGACAACACGCACCCCCTCTTCCGCTCGCAGTTCGTGATCAAGGAAACCCCGCAGATCGCGTCGATCAACTTCTGGGCCGGCAGCGGTGGCGGCACGTCGGAACGGGGCGCCGACAGCGCGGTGGCCCGTTCGCGCGTCATCCTCGACGCCCACGGCCGGATCATGGTGCTGATGACGCACAACACCGACATCGGCGACTCGTTCGAACGCGAAGGCGACGACCCGCAGTACTTCCTCAAGATGTCGGTGCCGGGCTACGCCTATGGCGTCAACGCCCTGCTCTACTCGATGACCCACTGAGCGGGGCGCCCGCGGGCGCCTCGCCCCGTGTCAGTAACCCAGCTTGAGCAGGCCCTGGGACGTGCCGTTCACCGTGCCCTTGTCGAGCCATTCCAGCGACGCCCGGAACAGCAGCAGGTGGTTCGCCTCCCACATCGCGTTGTGGGACGAACAGCCCAGGTCCACGAACACCTTCTGCGGCGCGCCCAGGTCGGCAAAGAGCTCACGCACGCGCTCCGGCAGCACCTGCTTGTCGTGCACGCCCGCCACCATCAACGTCGGCGTCATCGATTTCGACACGGTGCCCGTGTCCCAGCCGTAGGTCGTCGTCTGGGGCGCACGCCGGACGCCGGTGCCCCACGTCGCGCCGACCGGATCGGACGCGAGCATCTCCGCCCACACGCTCTCACGGGCGCCGGCCTCGACCTGCGCGGCGCACCCGACCTGCCGGTCCCAGTTGGCGTCGAACTCCGCGCGCGACTGCGTGTTGAAGGTCACGCCCTCGGCCGGCAGCTTCGGCGGCGCAGCCAGCGTCGAACGGTTGTAAGCCGGCGCGAGCAGCACGAGCCGGTGCACCTTCTGCGGGTTCCGGGCCGCGTAGCCACCCGACCGGGGCCCACCGAGCGACCACGCGACCAGGCTGACGCGCTCCACGCGGCGCAGGGCGCGGATGTAGTCGACGGCGGCGCCGAGATCGTCCCAGTCCGATCCGAGATTGGTCAGGTTGTATGGATAGCTGGCCGTGCACGGCCCGGCCAGCAGCGCGGGCACGAATCCGGCCTGCTGGTTCGGCGCCAGGTTGCAGGGGTCGTTCATCGGCGCGGGCCGCGTCGACCGGCCGTAGCCGGTCATATCGACCGAGAACACGTCGAAGCCGGCCCTGGCCAGGTATCCCATCCAGCTGTAGTCCTGGAACGGGACGTCGAACGACACCTCGGCCGGGGTACCGGCCCCGTGGACGAAGAGCACCACACGGTCGGCTCCGGCGCCGCCGCGCAGGGCCGCCCCCGCGAGCACGCGTTCGCGCACGTAGATCTGCGCGGCCTGGCCGGCGATCGCCGGCACCGTCGACTTCACCTTGACGTAGTGGTCGATCGTCAGCAGGCGGCCGCCGTCGTCGGCCGACGCCGTCACCAGCGGGAACGCTCCCGCGATCGCCAGCAGCGCCAGCACCGCCCCGGCCGCCGCCCATCTCTGCTTCATCGCTCCCCCCGTCTTCCGAGTGCCGGCCGCGGCGCCACCCACGCCGCCTCACGCCCTGCCGCACGGCGGCCGGCATCGTAGCACGCCGTGCGGAGCCCCAGTCGCGGGCCCGCCGCGGTGTAGCATGACGGGACAGGAGGGGATTCCATGAGACGTCACCCCGCGCCGTACCTGCTGCTCGCCTGCCTGTTCGTCGCCGCCTGCGACGAGTCGCCCCTGCGCCCCTCCGCGGTGCGCGACGTCACCTGGAAGCTCGAGTCGATCGAGCGGGCGGGCGCCGCGACGGTGACGATCCCGAACCCCGAGCGCTTCACGCTCCGGCTCGAGGCCGACGGGCGCGCGAACGCCGGCGCGGACTGCAACACCTGCAACGGCCGCTACACGCTCGACGGCGCCTCCATCGCCTTCACGGGGTTCGCGTGCACGCGCGCCTTCTGCGGCACGACCCTGGACACCGCCTACGCGAGCGCCCTCGGGG
The DNA here is from genome assembly GCA_963923455.1 of uncultured bacterium. Classification (GTDB taxonomy): domain Bacteria; phylum Acidobacteriota; class Vicinamibacteria; order Vicinamibacterales; family UBA2999; genus CAWULT01. The sequence goes on along the minus strand of CAWULT010000089.1, from coordinate 2,998 downwards.
AGGTCCGCGCGATCGTCGTCAGCGAGACCGCGCTCGTCCTCACCGGCCCAGGCGTGACGCTCCGCTATCGGAACTGAGGGTCACCCGCCCGCGGGACGCGGATGAGCTCGACCGCCTGCTCGTCTGGGGTTCTTCCCCGTTGCGCCAGTGACCGCGCGTCGGCCACACTGGACGCTCCCTCACGCTCACGGAGGCCATCGCCCGGCATGTCACGCACAGCACGCACCTCGTTCGCCGCCACCCTCGCCGCCGGACTGTCCCTCCTCGTCACCGCTGGCGCGGGCTCGGCGTTCGCGCAGGCGGCGCCCGCCGCACCTGCGCCACCGCCGCCTCTGTGGACCGGCAATGTCGGCGTCGGCCTGGCGCTGACGAGCGGCAATGCCGACACGACGAACTTCAACCTCGCGTTCAAGGTGACGTACGACCCATCCAACCCGCACCTGATGACCGCCGACGCGATCTACCTGCGCGGCTCCAACGCGGGGGAGGTGGTCGTCAACCGGTCGCTGGCGAACGTCCGCGACGAGTACGCGCTGACCCAGCGGGCGCTGGTCTTCGGCCAGGTGCGCTACCTGCGGGACACGTTCAAGGACATCGACTACCTGATCGCGCCGACCGTTGGCCTCGGCTACAAGATCGTCGACACGGCACCGACCCGGCTGGCCGTCGACGTGGGCGCCGGCGGCGTCTGGGAGCGCAACACCGGGCTCGGCACCAGCGCGAGCGGCGCCGTCACCCTCGGGGAGACGCTGACGCACAAGCTGACCGGCACGGCCACGCTGACGCAGTCGATCAACGGGCTCTGGAAGACCAGCGACTTCGGCGACGCCCTCTACACCATCACCCTCGGGCTGGCGGCTTCCGTGACACAGAAGAGCACCCTGAAGCTCGAACTGCTGGAGACGTACAAGACGGTCCCCCCGCTGCCCACCATTCAGAAGCAGGACGTCGCGCTCGTCACGAGCTTCGTGTACGGGTTCTAGGCGACGCCGCACCACACACCCAGGAGGCGGATATGCTCAAGGAGTTCAAGGAGTTCGCCATGCGGGGCAATGTCCTAGACATGGCCGTCGGCATCATCATCGGCGCGGCGTTCGGCACCATCGTGAACTCTCTGGTGGCCGACGTGATCATGCCGCCGATCGGGCTGGCGCTGGGCGGTGTGGACTTCAGCAACCTGTTCATCGTGCTCCGCGACGGCGCCAAGGCCGCGGGCCCGTACGCGGCGCTCGCCGACGCGAAGGCGGCTGGCGCGGTGACGCTGAACTACGGCGTGTTCGTCAACACGATCGTCAGCTTCCTGATCGTCGCCTTCGCGATCTTCCTGCTGCTGAAGGCGGCCAACAGCGTCAAGCAGGCCGAAGCCGCCGCGCCGGCCCCGCCGCCGGGCCCGACCCCGGATCAGGCGCTGCTGACCGAAATCCGCGACCTGCTGAAGCAGCGCTAGGCGGGGCCGCTCAGCGCACGACGACCTGGGCGCGCCACTGCTCCCAGGCGCGCGTGTACTCGTTGGGATCGGCCATCCGGAGGCGCGCCTCGTCCGGCTCGACGTACGAGAGCGTGCCGCCGAGACCCACCGCCTGCAGTTGCGCGCGGGCGTTCAGGTCCAGGTAGACGCTCCGCCCAACGACGGCCGGCAGGTTCGGCGCGACGACGACGGCGCCGTGGCCGCGCAGCAGCGCTGCGTGGCTGCGGCCCAGCGCCTGCGCCAGCGATCGACCGAGCGCCGAATCCCCCACCAGCAGGTCGGTTGCGCCTCCGGCGGCCCGACGGATGTCCCAGACGGGCACGCCGTCGGCCACGAAGGCCGCCATGTGGTACATCGCGCGCAGTGGCACCGACGACGCCGCGAACGGAATCAACGACGGTGTGTGGCAGTGCACGACGGCCTGCACGTCGGGGCGCGCGCGATACACCTCGGCGTGAATGAAGCGCTCCCGGTACGACGCGCGGCCCTGTGCGTCGAGCGCGCGGCCGTCGAGGTCGTACTCCAGCAGATCCGACAGCGTGACGGACTCCGGCGCCACCGACCGCGCCAGCAGGAAGCGGTCCGATCGCCCGGGGTGCCGGACGCTGACGTGCCCCATGCCGTCGAGCACGCCCTGCCGGGCCAGGATCAGGTTGGCGGCCACCAGGTCCGAGCGGGTACCGGACAGCCGCGCCTCGTCGCGGGCGGCCTGCGCGGCGGCGATCGCCGGCGCGGCCGCGATGGCGGCGCAGGCCGCGACGAACCGCCGGCGTCCCCACTCGCGCCCCGCCGTGTTCCGTCCGTCGGTGGACCTCACGGCGTCGGCAGCGCGAAGACGTAGAGCGCGTTGTAGCCGCGCGTGCCCTTGACCCCGGCTTGGTCCATCAGCGCGCCGGTCAGCAGGCCCGATCCCGTCATCACGGCCACGTACTGCCTGCCGTTCACGGCATAGGTGATGGTGCTGTTCTGGATCGGCCCGCCGAGCGTCTGCTCCCAGAGCACCTTGCCCGAGGCCGCGTCGAACGCCCGGAACTTCTGGTCGACGTCGCCGAAGAAGATCACGTCACCGGCCGTCGCCAGCACCGCCCCGTTGGTCGGCGCCTGGCCCTTGTGGATCGGCGTCATCTGGCCGGTCGCCACGTCGATCTTCATCAACCCGGCCCAGGCGTTCATGTCCACGCCCTCGCGCGGCACGCCCTTCCTCGCCTCGCGCGGCTGGCCGTTGGGCCCTGCGGTCGTCATGTCGAGGCAGTTCTCGACGTACGGCACGTAGAGGGCGTTGAGACCCGGGTGATACGCCGTCGGCCAGTAGCTGCGCGTGTTCCAGTAGCAGATCACCTTCCGGTCGAGCGGCCCGGAGAAGAGCACGTTCTTGTTCAACTGGACCTTGCCGGTCCTGCCCTCGATGTTCGCAATCAGGAAGTTCGGGGTGTCGAACGGGAACGGGCTCGCCCACAGGAACTGCCCGGTGCCACGGTCGAGGGCCCAGATGCCCCCGCCCTCCCCCACCATCAGCGCGACGTCGCGCTG
>CAWULT010000088.1:0-19416 GCA_963923455.1 uncultured bacterium | reverse complement strand
GCGGCCGGGCCCGGCCGCCTGCTGGATCTCGTCGAGTACCGCCCGTGCGAGGCGCTCGGTCGACTCGAACTTCGTGCCCGCGGGCGCACGGAAGCGCAGCTGGAACTGCCTGGCGCCGCCGAGCGGGAAGACTTCGCGCCCGAGCCGCGGGCCGAGCGCCGCCACCAGGCCCAGCGACACCACGAGGTAGACCGCGACGAGGATCACCCGCGCGGGCGCCAGGCGCGCCAGCGTCGCAGCCAGGCCGTGGCGCAGCCCGTCGACCCAGTCGCCCCCGTGCGCCGCGGCGGTGCCCACGTGCGCCCGTCCGCGGAGCCACCACACGGAGAGCACGGGCACGAGCGATCCGGCCAGCAGGAACGAGGCGATCATCGAGAAGCCCACCGCGAGCGACAGCGGCACGAAGAGCGACCGTGACACGCCGGTCATGAAGAACGACGGCACGAAGACGGCCACGACCGCCAGCATGGCCAGCAACCGCGGCCGGACGACCTCGAGGCTCGCGTCGAGGACGGCCCGCGCCACCGGCATGCCTCGGCCCAGGTGCGTGTGGATGTTCTCGACCGCGACCGTGGACTCGTCCACGAGGATGCCGACGGCGAGCGCGAGGCCGCCGAGCGTCATGATGTTGATCGTCTGGCCGGCGCCCCAGAGCGCCACCACCGCCGAGAGCAGCGCGAACGGAATCGTCACGACCACGATGCCGGCGCTGCGCCAGTCACGCAGGAACACCAGCACCATCAGGCCCGTCAGCAGTGCCCCGAGCGCGGCTTCGCCCAGCACCGTGCGCAGCGCCGTGGCGACGTTCCTGGACTGGTCCAGCTCGTAGGACACGGAGATGTCGTCTGGCACGAGGGCCTGGAAGCGCGCCAGGTTGGCCCGCACCTCGGCCACCACGTCGAGCGTGGACGCGTCGGGGCGCTTGGTGACCGGAATGTAGACGGCGCGCCGGCCGTCGACGAGCGCGTAGGCGGTCGGGATGTCGGTGCTGTCGGACACCGACCCGACGTCGCGAATCGACACGGGCGGTCCTGGGCCGGTCCTGACCGGCAACGCCAGCAGGTCGTTGATGGGACCGACCACCGAGTTGATCGGCGAGATGCGCGTCTCGTCCCCGAGGTTGACGCTGCCCGACGGCATGATCACGTTGCCCGCGGTGACGGCCTTGATCACGTCGTCCGGCGACATGTCGTACGCGCGCAGCCGGTCGGGGTCGACGCGGACGACGATCGTGCGCTGGCTGCCGCCGAACGGCGGCGGCGACGTCACGCCCTGCAGGGTCGCGAACTGCGGGCGGACGCGGTTGAGCGCCAGGTCCTGGATCTCGCCCAGGCTGCGCGTGTCGCTCTTGAAGACGAGGTAGCCGACCGGCACGGTGCCCGCGTCGAACCTCATCACGAACGGACCGACCGTGCCGGGCGGCATGAAGGCGCGGGCCCGGTTCACGTAGCCGACCGTCTGGGCCATGGCCTCGGCCATGTCCGTGCCGGCGTGAAACGTCAACTTCAGCAGCGACGTGTTCTGGATGGACTTCGACTCGACGCTCTCGATCCCGTTGATGTAGAGGAAGTGGTACTCGTAGTAGTACGTGATGAAGCCTTCCATCTGCGCGGGACTCATGCCGCCGTACGGCTGGGCCACGTAGATGACGGGCAGGTCGAGGTCGGGGAAGATGTCGACGCGCATCCGCCGGGTGGCGAAAGCGGCCGTCAGCGCGACGGCGACGAGGGCGACGAGCACGGTGATCGGGCGGCGCAGCGCGGCGCGAATCCACCACATGGCCTAGCGTCCTGCCTCGCGTGCGGCCGGCCGCCCGTCCTCGGCCGCGGCGACCGCCTGTACGAATGGCGTCAGGTCGCCGCGGGCGGCCGCGGCGGCGAGCAGCGCGCGCCACACGTCCACCTTCGCCGCTGCGTCCTGGTACTCGGCCTGCGCAAGGAGGCCCTGCGCGTCGGCGACTTCGACGATGGAGGCCAGGCCCGCCTGGTAGCGGGCGGCGGCCTGTGTCTCGCTCTGCCGTGCCGCCGCCACCTGGATGGGGGTGTTGGCGGCGACGGCGCGTGCGGCCTCGACCATCGCGGCCGCGGCCTCCCGGCCGGCGGTGACGGTGAGCACGGCTTCGTCGTAGCCGGCGCGTTCCGCCCGCGTGGCGGCCGCGGCGGCGGCGCGCCGGGCGCGCAGGGCCGGCACGGCGAACGGGTCCGGCAGCACCACCTGGACGCCCGCGGCCCAGTTGCCCCGCTCCAGCCCCAGGCCGGCGGCGCCGCCTTCGAGCGTGCCGTTGTACGCGGCGCCGCTGCCGCGCGCGAACGCGGCAGTCTGCAGATACAGCCGCGGACGGTTGGTGGCGGCCAGCACGTCCTCCTGGGTGCGGGCCGCGTCGACGCCGGCCTGTCTCACCTGCACGAGGGGATGCGCCGCGCGAGCGCCCGGTCCAGCCGCCGGCGTCGCCGCCAGCAGCCTCGTGGCATCGATCGTCGCCGGCGCGCCCGTGGTGCCGAGCGTGCGGGCGAGCGCAGCGCGCGCGAGGGCCATCTGCTGGCCGGCCAGGATCAGCCGCGTGTCGGCCGCGGCGCGCTCGGCGTCGGCGCGCGAGGCCTCGGCGCCTGGGCGCAGCTGGTTGTCGGCCAGCGCGCGCGCCGCGCGCGCGAGCGTCGCGCGCCGATCGAGGTCGGCCCGGGCCGCGGCGATGGCCAGCTCCGTGTGCACGACGCCGAGGAACGCCGCGCCCACGGCCGACTGCACGTCGAGGCGCGTCAGCGACTCGCTGGCGCGCGCCCGCGCGACGGCGGCCCGTGCGCCGCGAACACCCGCGTCGCGCAGGCCCAGATCGAACGGTTCCCACGAGAGCAGCGCGCCGGCCGCGCTGCCCCACGCGCTCTGCCCGGACGCCGCCGGCAGCGGCGGCCCGGAAATGCCGGGCACGACCGACTGCGGCAGCAGCAGGCCCGTCACGTTGTTGACCGTGGCGCGGTTGGTCTGCCACAGGCTGTCGAGTCGCGGCAGGTACGCGGCGCGCGCGACGTCGACGGACGCCTCGGCGGCATCGGCCTGTGCGAGTGCCGCCTGCAGCGCAGGGTAGTGGTCGGCCGCGTAGACGAGCGCGTCGTGCAGCGTGAGCGCCGGTGGCTGCGTGGGCGCGGCCGCCGATTGCGCGAGCGTGGGCGCGGCCGGCGCGCACAACGCGGCGGCCAGGATCAGCCGAGGCAGCGTCGGGAGGGCCATGTGTCAGTCGTCCTCGAACATCTCGCCGAACAGTTCCTTGACGCGTGCAGAATGCATGTCGCATAGTCACGCCGACGTGCGGGGCTGTCAATCCGATCAGGACCGGAGACGTTGACGAGGGCGCCTCAGCGTCCGTGCATGGAAGGGGCAAGTCCACGTGGAAGATCCACTGGGTTCAGCCGAGAGTTCCCTGAGGCAGCAGGGGGGCCAGGCGCTGCCGCGTGGTCCCAGCCCTTGCACTGGGTGGTTCGCGTTGGAGACTCCATGAGGACGTGGCTTGCATCCGTGCTCGTGACATTGTTCATAGTGCAACCCGCGGTGCTGCCCGCCCAATCCACGGGCCGGTCTGGTCAGGACGACCCAGCTCCGGCCGCTTCGACGGCCGCGGAGGCACGCGCCAGCGTTCAGCGTCTGGGTGTCGGACGAAACGTAACAGTGACGTTCGTATCTGGCGAGACGATCAGCGGGAGGATCCGCTCGATCGAGAATGACAGCCTCTCACTGGAAGCCGGTGGGGGGCGCCTGCTTCCGTCCCGTTCGATCGGGTGGCTTCGGTGCGCCAGTCCGGCTTGAGCATGGGTGCCAAGATCGCGATCTGGGCAGGCATCGCAGGAGGCATTGCACTCGCGGTGTTCATGTCCTACGTGAGGACGGCGTCGAAATCCTGACGGTGCCGCAGGACATGCGATCACTGAGCGGTTAGGTTCGGCGGCGCGCCCTTAACGCCTCGGAGAAGAACGGGTCCGGTAGGCGCCTGCGTTCACCGAACCTGCCGCTCCCGATCCAGCAGCACCCGCTTGCGCTCGATCCCCCAACGGTAGCCGGCCAGCGAACCATCGCTGCGGATCACCCGGTGGCACGGCACGACGACCGCCACGGGATTGGTGGCGCACGCCCTGGCGACGGCGCGCGCGGCCGTCGGCCGTCCGAGGTCCCGCGCCACCTCGGTGTAGGTTCGCACCTCGCCGGAAGGGATGGTCTGGAGGTAGCGCCACACCGCCAACTGGAACGCCGTGGCGCGGACGTCCATCGGGACGTCGAGCGGCTGACGTACGTCCTTCACGTGGTCGACGACCGCAGCCATCCAGGCATCGAACTGCGCCGGGTACGGCTTCCGCATTTCCGCAATGTCCGCCGACGGGTATTCCGCCCGCAGTGCCCCGAGCAGTGCCGCGTGCGTCTCGCCGAACTGCACGAAGCAGAGGCCGCGATCGGTCGCCGCCACCATCAGGGTGCCCAGGGGCGTCGCCGCAGAGCCGCACGAGATCTGCACGCCCTGGCCGCCGGCCCGGTACTGCGCCGGCGTCATGCCCAGGCGCGTGTCGACCCGCGAGTAGAGGCGGCTGCTCGACCCGAATCCTGCCTCGTACACCGCGTCGGTGATGGCGCCGCCTCGCCGCAGGCCGTGCTTGAATCGCGCCAGCCGGCACGCCTCCAGGTACTGTGCGGGCGTGATGCCCAGGGCCGCCCTGAAGGAGCGCTGGAAGTGGAAGCGGCTCAGGCCTGCCCGGCCGGCCAGCGCCTCCAGCGTCAGCGCCTCGTCCGCGTGATCGCGGATGTACTCGCAGATCAGGCCGACCGCGGCCGCTGCCCGGCCGCCGGCCGATGCCTCGAGCGGCCGGCAACGCAGGCACGGGCGCAGCCCGTCCCGCGCCGCGTCCGTGACCGTGGCGTAGAAGCGGACGTTCTGCCGTTTCGGCCTGCGGGACGGGCACGACGGGCGGCAGAAGATCCCGGTCGTGATCACGCCGAAGACGAAGCGTCCGTCCTGAGACCGGTCCCTGGCCGACACCGCGCGCCAGCGGGCACCATCGTCGCGCGTCGTCGTCATCGCGGCCTCACACGCGATCGACCCGGCACGCGTAGCAGCCGGGCCTGGCGAAGTGGACGTGCAGGAAGCGGACGGCGGCCTCGTCGAACAGCCGCGCGATCCCGTGCTCGAGATGGCGGCCGTCGACGACGTCGGCCGCCACCATCAGCGAGGCCGCGTCGTAGGCGCGCAGCGACAGCGGGCGCAGGCGCAGCATGTCCGGCACCTCGCCCGGCGCCGGCGCGGCCGGCCTGGCACCTTCCCGGACGAAGACGGGGCCGGACGCCCGGTACGGCGAGTCGGCGTCGAGGTGCGCGTAGGGCGCGAGCATCACGGTCTCACCCGGCAGGGCGTCCTCCAGGCTGACGCGGCAGGGAAAGCCGGGCCGGCGGTCGGCGCGCATCCGTATGACCCCGAGCCGCCGAAGGGCGTCCTCATCCATGGCAAACAGCGTCTGGAACCGAGCGTCGGACAGGGGCGTGATTTGAAACGTCATCGATTGTCCTCCCAAATGCGGTGTCGACGAGCGCAGTGTGGCCTGTGACCGCATCCGGCGGCACTCCGCTTCTTGCGGTCGAATTCCGTGGCAAGGAGGCGTCGGACGCCTCGTGGGGACACCGGGAGCCTCTCCACGAGGCCATACCATTGGCGCATTGCGCTCTTACCATTACAGGTAGGTTGACCCGTTCGGGGGGGGCACGGTACAAACTCCAGTCCCCCAAGGAGATGACGGATGATGCGCGCCAAGATGCGCGCCAGGTGGATGGAGCAGCCATGATTCAGCGTCCCTCGCGCGCGGTGGTGTTGTCGGGCCTGGTGGTGGTCGGCATCACCGCGATGATCGCGGCCGGCTCGGCCCAGACCGGTCAGGGGCCGGGTGGCGGCGGCAACAGCTTCGCCAACAACTTCACCGGCAAGATCGCCGTGGTCGACAGCAAGGAGATGCGGATGTCGCGCATCCGCTTCGAGGCCGGCGCCCGGACCAACTGGCACATCCACTCGACGGGACAGCTCCTGCTCGTCGAGGAAGGCCGCGGCCGGCTGTACGAAATGGGCAGCGGCAAGGTGATCGACGTGAAGGCCGGAGAACCCGTCTACACCAAGCCGAACGTGCTGCACTGGCACGGCGCGGCGCCCGATTCGGCCGCCGTGCAGTTCAGCGTCTACAGCGGCACGCTCGACTGGAAGGACCCCGTCACCGACGAGGAGTACACCGGGCGCAGGATGCGCTGATCGTGTTTCAGGCGAACCTCGCACACTGGACGCTTCGCGGGTGCGGCCTCGCCGGGGCCGTGGTCGCCGTGCTCGCGGCGGGCGCGCCCCTGGTGGCGCAGCAGCCTGCCCCGCTGACCCAGATCACCCCGAAGCACGTCGGCCGGCTCACGGCCTCCGGGCTCGTGTTCGTCGGCTCGGGCGACGGCCTGTTCAACGCCGTCGACGCGCAGACGGGCACACGGCCGTGGCAGTACCGGACCGGGTCGGCGATTCACGGCGCCGGGCCGATCACGTACATGCTCGACGGGCGTCAATACGTGCTCACACCATCCGGCACCGCGATCATCGCGTTCGCGCTGCCGGCGTCGTAGTCTTGATGCTTCCGAATCAGGCGGGGCACTGCGCTCCGCCGCTTCAAGGTGCCCTGAGGGAGGGTCTGTGTCTGTAATGAAATGTCGATGGTTGTTGTTCCTCGCGGTCTTCGCGGCGGCGATCGCCTCGCCCATGCGCGCGCACGCCCAGGGCGTGGTGCAGGCCTCGATCACCGGCGTGGTGCGTGACGCCTCCGGTGCGGTGCTGCCGGGCGTCACGGTCGAGGCCGCCAGCCCGGTGCTGATCGAGAAGAGCCGCGTGGCGGTCACCGACGGCACCGGACGGTACCAGATCGTCAACCTGCTGCCGGGCACCTACACGGTGACATACTCGCTGGCCGGCTTCAGCACGGTCAAGCGCGACGCGCTGCAGCTGTCGGGCTCGGCCGTCGCCACGATCGACATCGAGCTGCGCCTCGGCTCGCTCGAGGAGACGATCACGGTCACGGGCGAGAGCCCGGTGGTCGACGTGCAGACGGTCAAGCAGCAGCGCGTCGTGGACCAGGAGACGATCAACTCGATTCCGGGCTCGCGCATGTACCACAACCTGGTCACGCTCGTGCCCGGTATCCAGGTGGGTGGCCAGAACGTCGGAGGCATCAACGGCCCCGCGCCCCTGCTGGTGGCCGCCAACGGCGGCAACGCCTCCGAGGGCCGCATCAACGTCGACGGCCTCGGCGTGAACGGGTCGAGCGGCGGCGGGTCGCTCTACGTCACCGACACGGCGAACGTGACCGAGGTCACGATCGACATCACCGGCGGCCTCGGTGAGGCCGAGGTGGGCGGGCCCGTGATCAACGTGATTCCCAGGACGGGCGGCAACGTCTTCTCGGGCAACTTCTTCTTCGCGGGCGCCAACGGCTCGATGCAGGGCAGCAACTGGGAGCAGAGCCTGATCGACGCCGGCCTGCGCGAGCCGGGCAAGCTGAAGAAGATGTGGGACCTCAACGGCGCCTTCGGCGGCCCGATCAAGAAGGACAAGCTGTGGTTCTTCCTGACCTCGCGTTACCAGGGCACGCAGCGCTACGTGGCGGGCATGTACTACAACAAGAACGCCGGCAACCCGAACGCGTGGACCTACGAACCGGATCTGTCGCGGCAGGCCATCACCGACGGCGTGTGGGACAACACCGCCATCCGCACCACGTGGCAGGCCACGCCGCGCAACAAGTTCAACTTCTTCTGGGACGAGCAGCACATGTGCCGCAACTGCTGGGGCGGCGGCACGGCGACGGTCTCGCCCGAGGCCCAGGACAGCTCGCAGAACGTCAACTTCATGCGCGCCTACCAGGCGTCGTACACGTCGCCTGTGACCAGCCGCCTGCTGATCGAGGCGGGCTTCGGCGCGACGCAGTTCGCCTACGGCAATCCGCGGGAGGACTTCGTCTCGTCGATGGTGCGCGTCACCGAGCAGGCGGGAACGATTCCGGGCCTGACCTACCGTTCCAACTTCTGGGACCAGGTGAAGTCGTGGACGCCGCGCTACCGCGCGTCCATGACCTACGTCACGGGCACGCACAACGCCAAGGTCGGCTTCGACGCGTATCACGCGATCTCGGACCGGACCTACCGGCGCGGTGAGGGCCTGACGTACCGCCTGAACAACGGCGTGCCGAACCAGCTGACCATGATCCTCAGCGGATTCCGGGCGCAGGCGGCGGTCCGGAACACGGCCATCTTCGCTCAGGACCGCTGGACGCTCGGCCGGTTCTCGCTCTCCGGCGGCGCCCGGTACGAGCACGCCAGCAGCTCCACGCCCGAGCAGACGATCGGCCCGCTGCGGTTCGTGCCGACGCCCATCGTCTTCCCGGCCCAGGCGCTCGTGAAGGGGTACGACAACCTGACGCTGCGCAGCGGCCTGGCGATCGACGTCTTCGGCAACCAGAAGACGTCCGTGCGCCTCAACGCGGGTCGCTACCTCGACCCGGCGCAGTATCTCGGCATCTACATCGATCCAAACCCGGCGCTGACGCTCTTCGGCGGCGGCGTGCCGCCGCAGACGACGCGCAACTGGACCGACACCAACCGCGACTTCACGCCCGACTGCGACCTGCTCAACCCGGCCGCCAACGGCGAGTGCGGCGCGATGGCGAACCTGAACTTCGGCCGCACGCAGAGCCCGTCGGCCACCTACGACCCGGCGCTGCTCGAGGGCTGGGGCGTGCGTCCCGGCAACTGGCAGTTCGGCGTCGGCGTTCAGCAGCAGCTGCTGCCGCGGATGTCGGTCGAGGTGAACTACAACCGCCGCTGGTTCGATCCGTTCTCCGTCACCGACAATCGCGCCGTGGCGCCGGCCGACTACGACGGCTACAGCATCACGGTGCCGTCCGACCCGCGGCTGCCCAACAGCGGCGGATATACGATCGGTGACCTGTTCGACATCAAGCAGGTGGCGTTCGGCCGCACCGACAACTTCATCACGCGCACCCGGAACTTCGGTGATGTCCAGAACTACTGGCACGGCGTGAACGTCCAGGCCAACGCGCGGCTGCGCAACGGGCTGACGCTGCAGGGCGGCACGAGCACGGGCCGCGCGGTGACGGACAACTGCAACGTGATCATCGACAACCCGAGCCGCCGGAACTGCCGCGCCGTGATGCCGTGGCAGACCGACATCCGCGGTCTCGCGGTCTACACGGTGCCGAAGGTCGACGTGCAGGTGGCGGCCACGCTGCAGAGCCGTGTCGGGCCGGAGATTACGGCCAACTGGAACGTGCCGAGCGCGACCGTGGCGCAGAGCCTCGGCCGGCCCCTCGCTGGCGGTGCCGCCAATGTCACCGTCAACGTCCTGAACCCCGGCGAGCTCTTCGGCGACCGGATCACCCAGCTCGACCTCCGCTTCGCGAAGATCCTGCGGTACGGGCGCAGCCGGCTGAACGTCGGCCTCGACGTCTACAATGCGACCAACGCGAACACCCCGCTCGGCTACATCACGGTCTACGGACCGACGTGGCGCCGGCCGAACCAGGTGCTCGACGCCCGGTTCGTGAAGTTCAGCGCACAGGTGGACTTCTAGCCTGTGAACGGGGAGCGGGCCAGGCCCGCTCCCCTGCACGGTTCCCGTCGACTCGTCACGGTCTCCCGCGCCCGGCTGTCGGGCCGGAACCGTCCCCAGATCATGGGATTGCGGGGATTTCGGCGTGCTCCTATGCTGAGAGCCACCATGACGGCACGGGTCGGTCTCGTCGCGCTGCTGGGGATGCTGGTGCTGGCTGCTCAGGCCGGCATCGAGTCGGCCCCTGGCTCGGCCCTGCCGGGGCAGGTTGCCGTGGCTCCGGCCCCCTCGCCGACCGCGCGTCCGACCCCGGTGCCGACGGCGAGCCACGCGGCCGCGGCGGCAGTGCCGCACCGCGCGCTCCTCGACAAGTACTGCATGGGCTGCCACAGCGAGCAGCAGCGGGCCCGCGGCGTCGTGCCGCGCGCGCTCGACGCGACGTCGCTCGACGACGTTGGCGCCCATGCCAAGGAATGGGAGGCCGTCGTCCGCAAGATGCGGGCGGGGCTGATGCCGCCGTCCGGGATGCCGCATCCGGCGCCGGAGGCCCGTGAGGCGTTCCTCGGCTGGCTGGAGGGCGAGCTCGACCGTGCCGCGCAGCGCCATCCGAACCCCGGACGCAAGGAGCCGTTCCACCGGCTGAACCGTACGGAGTACCGCAACGCGGTGCGCGACCTGCTGGGGCTCGACATCGACGTGGCGGCGCTGCTGCCGGCCGACGACGCCAGTTACGGCTTCGACAACATCGCTGGTGTGCTGAAGCTGTCTCCCACGCTGCTCGAGCGTTATCTCGGTGCGGCGCAGAAGATCAGCCGGCTCGCCGTCGGCACGCCGCCGCCCTTCCCTGCGGTCGACTACTTCCGCGTGGCCGATGACCGGTCGCAGGAGGATCGCCTGCCGACGCAGGCGCTCGGGACGCGCGGTGGGACGACGATTCACTACACGTTCCCGATGGACGCGAAGTACACCTTCAAGGTGCAGCTGTCGCGCGACTTGAACGAGCAGGTGCCGCTCTACCAGGAGGCGCAGCACCTGGAGGTGTCGATCGACGGCCAGCGCACGCACGTCTTCACGCTGCCCGGGATCGGCGGCCCGGCCGGCGCCTCGGCGCCGCCGCAGGAACCTGGCGCCGCCGACGGTGACGCGGACGCGCCCGCGGCAGTCCGGCCCGCGCGCGCCTCGACCGACGCCGCGCCGGCGGCGGGCGCGGCGCAGGAACCGCCGCGTCCCCGTGCGCGGACGGCGCTCCCCGCGGCCGCCCCGCGCGTGAGCCGGCAGGGCCAGGAGCAGCGCAACCGGATCGACCGCGACTGGGAAGTGACGGTGCCGGTCACCGCCGGTCCGCACGACGTGCAGGTGGCCTTTCTGAAGGAGGGGTCGGCCCTCGCTGAGACGGCGCGGCTGCCGTTCCTGCGGCCCTATCCGGCGGGGGTCAACGTCGCCGAGCAGCGCGGCGGCGCCTACCTGCGCAGCGTCGAGATCAGCGGGCCGTTCGAGCCGGCCGGCGCGGGCCGGTCGCCGTCCCGCCAGCGGATCTTCACGTGCCAGCCGTCGCAGCCGTCGCGGGAGCGCGCGTGCGCCGCGACGATCCTCCGCGCGCTGACGCGTCGCGCCTTCCGGCGGGCCGTCACCGACGCGGACGTGGCGCCCATGCTGGCGGCCTACGACGCCGGCCGCGCCGAAGGTCCCTTCGATCGCGGCATCGAGCAAGGCGTGCTGCGGCTGCTCGTCGCCCCCGAGTTCCTGATGCGGATCGAGGCGGATCCTCCGGCCGGCGCCCGGACGGGGGCGTACCGGCTCGGCGACTACGAGCTGGCCTCCCGCCTGTCGTTCTTCCTGTGGAGCAGCATCCCCGACGACGAGCTGCTCGATCTGGCCGAGCGGAAGCAGCTGCACGCGCCGGCCGTGCTCGACGCGCAGGTCCTGCGGATGATCGCCGACCCGCGCTTCTCGGCGTTCGTCGAGGGCTTTGCCGGCCAGTGGCTGTTCCTGCGGAACCTCGCGGCCGCAATCCCGGTGCAGCAGAACTTCCCGGACTTCGACGACACGCTGCGCCAGGCCTTCCGCCGCGAGACCGAGCTGTTCTTCGAGAGCGTGGTCCGCGAGGACCGCAGCGCCTTCGACCTGCTGCGCGCCAACTACACGTTCGTCAACGAGCGCCTCGCGCGGCACTACGGGATTCCCAACGTCAAGGGCACGCGCTTCCGCCGCGTGACGTTCGCCGAGGGCAGCACCCGCGCGGGCCTGCTCGGCCAGGGAAGCATCCTGACGGTCACCTCCTATCCCGACCGCACCTCACCCGTCGTCCGCGGCAAGTGGGTGCTCCAGAACCTGCTGGGGTCGCCTCCGCCGGCACCGCCGCCGAACGTGCCGCCTCTGCAGCCGTCGACCTTCGCCGCGGCGCCCCGCTCGGTGCGGGAACGCATGGCCCAGCATCGGCAGAACCCGGTGTGCGCGAGCTGCCACAGCATGATGGACCCGATCGGCCTGTCGCTCGAGAACTTCGACGCGGTGGGCCGCTGGCGCACCCGCGAAGAGTCGGGCGCGCCGATCGACGCGTCGGGCTCGCTGCCGGACGGCACGAAGTTCGCCGGCGCGAAAGGGCTGACCGACGCGCTGCTGCGCAACGACGTGTTCGTCCGGACGATGACGGAGAAGATGCTGACCTACGCGCTCGGGCGCGGGCTGGAGTACTACGATGCTCCGGCCGTCCGCGCGATCGTCCGCGAGGCCGCCAGGCACGACTACCGGATGTCGACGATCATCCGCGAGATCGTCCGGAGCGCACCGTTCCAGATGAGGAGAGCCGACTCATGATCGTGACGAAGGTCGCGCTGCCCAGACGGACGTTCCTGCGTGGGGCCGGCGCCGCGCTCGCGCTGCCGCTGCTCGACGCGATGGTCCCGTCGATGACCGCGCTGGCGCAGACGCCGGCGAAGCCGTTGAAGCGGCTCGGGTTCGTCTACATGCCGAACGGCGTGGCGATGAACCACTCGGGCATCGACTACTGGACGCCCGCGGGCGAGGGCCGCAACTTCCAGTTCTCGCAGATCCTGGCGCCACTGTCGTCCTACCGCGACCGGATGGTCGTGATCAGCGGGCTCGACCACAACAACGCCGAGGCCGGCGACGACGGCGCGAGCGGCGACCACACGCGCGGCACGAGCTCGTGGCTCACTGGCGTCTATCCGAAGCGCACCGAGGGCGCCGACGTCCGCAACGGCATCTCGGCCGACCAGGTGGCGGCCTCGGTGCTGGGGAAGGAGACGGCGCTGCCGTCGCTCGAACTCGCCATCGACCTGAACTTCCTGGCGGGCCAGTGCGAGAACAGCTACAGCTGTGCCTACCTGAACACGCTGGCGTGGACGTCGCCGACGACGCCGCTGCCCACCGAGAACAACCCGCGCGTCGTCTTCGAGCGGCTGTTCGGTGACGGCGGCAGCAAGGAGCAGCGCGCCGCGCAGATCCGCCGCAACCGCAGCATCATCGACTCGGTGCTCGAGGACTTCCACCGGCTGCAGCGGCGGCTCGGCCCGGCCGACCGCACGCAGGTGAGCGAGTACGTGGACGCGGTGCGCGAGGTGGAGCGCCGCATCCAGGGCGTCGAGGGCGCCGACGCGGAGCTGCCGGTGCTCGAGCGCCCGCGCGGCATTCCCGAGCGGTTCGACGAGCACGTCAAACTGATGTACGAGCTGCAGTGGCTCGCGTTCCGCGCCGACCTGACCCGCGTCGTCACCTTCATGCTGGGACGCGAACTGAACTTCCGGACGTACCCGGAGGTCGGCGTCACCGAGGGGCACCACGGGTTGTCACATCACGCGGATCGGCCCGAGCAGATCGCGAAGTACGCCAAGGTCGGCACCTATCAGGCTGAGCTCTTCTCGTGGTTCCTGAAGCGGCTCGAGGAGACGCCCGAGGGCGACGGCACGCTGCTCGATCACTCGCTGTTCCTCTACGGGGCCGGCCTCAGCAACCCCAACACGCACGCCCACAACGACCTGCCGCTGCTGGTGCTGGCCGGCGGGGGACAGATCGACGGCGGTCGCCACATGGTGGTCCGCGGGCGGGTGCCGATGACGAACCTGCTGCTGACGCTGCTCGACAAGGTGGGCGTCCACGCCGACTCCCTCGGCGACAGCACGGGGCGCCTGCCCCTCGAGCCGCTCGCCGGGGTGTGATGCGGGTGCGTGGGATGTTCGGTCGAGCAGGTCGACGGGGCCGCGCGGGCCGCGCCGCCTCGGGCACGGCCCTGGCGGCGCTGCTGGTCGCCGCGAGCGCGGGCGTCCTGCGCGGCCAGGTTTCGCTCGTGCAGACCGTCAAGGCCGGTGACATGGCCGCGGCCCGTACGCTCATCTCCCGCAAGGTCGACGTGAACGCGACGGAGGCCGACGGCACGTCCGCGCTGCACTGGGCCGTCGAGCACGACGACCTTCCCATCGCGACGGCGCTCATCGAAGCGGGCGCGCGCGCGCGGACTGCCAACCGCTACGGCGTGACCCCGCTCCACGTCGCGGCCACCAACGGCAACGCGGCCCTGATTGCCCGGCTCGTCGCGGCCGGAGCCGACGTCAACGCGGCGCTGCCCGGCGGGGAGACGCCGCTGATGACCGCCGCGCGCAGCGGCCGGGCCGAGGCCATCACGGCGCTCCTGGCCGGCGGGGCCGACGTCAACGCGAAGGAAGCGGGCAAGGGGCAGACGGCGTTGATGTGGGCCGCGGCCGAGAACAACCCGGCCGCGATCGCGGCGCTCGTGACGGCCGGCGCGGACATCCGGGCGCGATCGACCGGTCAGTTCTCGGCGCTGCTGTTCGCCGTGCGCGGCGGCCACATCCCGGCCGCACGGGCGCTGCTGGACGCCGGCGCGGACGTCAACGACACGATGCCCGACGGCATGAGCGCGCTCGTGCTGGCCATCTACAACGCGCACTACGAGCTGGCCTCGTTCCTGCTCGACCGCGCGGCCGACCCGAACGCGGCGAAGCAGGGCTGGACGGCGCTGCACCAGCTGGCGTGGTCGCGCCGGCCCAACCGCGGGTTCAACCTGCCGGGCGCCGTGCCGACCGGTGCCCTCGACAGCCTCGAGCTCGTGAAGAAGCTCGTGGCCAGGGGCGCGAACCTGAACGCGCGGATGACGAGGGAACCGCGCGACGGCAACCGCAACATGCTGAACCGGATCGGCTCGACGCCGTTCCTGATGGCCGCCAAGTCGGCCGACGTGCCGCTGATGCGGGCGCTGCTCGACGCCGGGGCCGATCCGAAGCTGACGAACGTCGACGGCGATTCCGCGCTGATGGTGGCCGCGGGCGTCGGCGTCTACGGTCCCGGCGAGAGTCCCGGCACCGCCGACGAGGCGCTCGAGGCCGTCAAGCTCGCCTACGAGGTGGGCGGCGGCGGAGTGAACGACGTGGACCGGAACGGCGAGACGGCGCTGCATGGGGCCGTCTACCGTGGCGGCGCGGTGCCGGTGCTGAAGTTCCTGATCGAGAAGGGCGCGCGGCTCGACGTCGAGAACAGCAAGAAGTGGTCGCCGCTCTTCGCGGCCGAGGGCGTCGTCTACGCGAGCTCGGGCATCCGGCGCTATCCGGACGCCGCGGCACTGCTGCGCGAGGCGATGCGCAGGCAGGGCATCGAGGCCGACGAGTCCGGGCGGATCGTCCGCGGCCGGACCACCGCGCCGGCCGAGCCGGCGGGAGAGGCCCCGGCTCGCAGCAACTGGGACGGCGTCGTCTCGGCGGCCCAGATCAGGCGGGGGCAGGAGGTCTACGCACGCGCCTGCTCGGCCTGTCATCTCGACAGCCTCAAGGGCGATGCGGTGTCGCCGCCGCTGCTCGGAGCGTCGTTCATGGACCGGTACGCAGGCGGCTCGGCCCACGACATGATCACGGCCATCCGCGGCTCGATGCCCCAGAATGCGCCCGACAGCCTCGGCGACCAGCGTTACGTCGATCTCGTCAGCTACCTGCTCAGCGTGAACGGCAGCCCGACCGGGACGGTCGATCTGCCGACCGACGTCAACGCGCTGATGCGGATCACGATCACCAGCAAGCCGCAGGGCCGGTAGGCCCGGGGAATGCGCATGCGCTCGACACTGATCGGGGCCAGCCTGGCCGCCTTCGTCACCGTGCTCGCCGTCGTCGTGTCCGGACAGGGCCGTCCGCCCCAGCAGGGCCAGCGCGCCCAGAACGACGGGCCGCCGACCCTCGAGCAGATGCGGCGCACCGTGGCCAGCCTGAGGGGCAACCGGATCGCGACGCCGAACGACTACGACAGGCTGACGCCCGAACAGCAGGCCTACGTGAAGAGCATCCTGAGCGGGCCGCGGGCCAGCATCACCGGTCCGCTCGGCGTGATGATGGTCAGCCCCACGCTCGGCGACCTGTCGCAGAAGGCGCTCGCCTACGCCCGATTCTCCGGCGATCCGGGTTTCGGGATCGTGCCGCCGAAGCTCAACGAACTGGCGATCCTCGTCGTGGCGAAACACTGGTCCGCGGAGTACGTGTGGAACGCGCACCACAGCTACGGCGTCCGGATGGGGCTGCCGGCCGATCTCGTCGAGGCGATCCGGGTGGGCCGCAGGCCAGGCCCGATGGAGAAGGACGTCGAGGCGGTCTACAACTTCGCCACCGAGTTCATGACGACGCGCAACGTCACCGACCAGACGCTCCAGGCGGCCAAGGCCGTCCTCGGCGGCGACCGCGGCGTCGTGGACCTCGTCGGGACCATGGGCCTGTACCAGATCTCCTCGATGATGGTTTCACTCGACCAGACGCCCCTCGGGCCCGGCACCAAACCGTACTTCGCGCACTGAGGCCGGCTGGTCCGGCCGGCGGCGCCAGCGGCCGCCGGTCCGCCCGCTTCGGAGGATTCGATGCACCGCAAGTCCGCTCGTATCGTCGCTGCCTGTCTCCTGTCGGGCGCCGCGGCGCTCTCGACCGCCGCGCTGCGGGCGCAGGATCCGGCGCCTGCTGCACCCAGGTGGAGCGTGCCGCGCACGCCGTGGGGCGACCCCGACCTGCAGGGCATGTGGCCCGGCACCGAGTCGCTCGGTATCCCGTTGCAGCGCGATCCGAAGCTTGGTACGCGCGCGCTGCTGACCGAGGAGGAGTTCCAGGCGCGGGCCCGCGACGCCCAGCGGCAGCTCGACGCGATGAACGAGGAGTTCGACCTCGAGACCGCCGACACGTCCAACGCCGGCCAGGTGGGTTCGGCCACGTCGCCGCCCCCGCACTGGCAGGAGCGCGGCAAGCCGTCGCGCCAGGCCTCGCTCATCGTGGATCCGCCCGACGGCCGGATGCCGCCGCTGACCCCTGCGGCCCAGGCCCGGCAGGCGGCGCTCGACGCGGCGCGCCGCGGGCGCGGCCCGGCCGACTCCTATCTCGATCGCAGCCTCTACGACCGCTGCCTGACGCGCGGCGTCACCGGGTCGATCCTCCCCGTCATCTACAACAACGGCAACGAGATCGTGCAGGCGCCGGGCTACGTCGTGATCCGCAACGAGATGATCCACGAGGCGCGCATCGTGCCGCTCGACCGGCGCCCGCACCTGAGCGGGGCGATCCGGCAGTGGATGGGAGATTCGCGCGGCCACTGGGAGGGCGACACGCTGGTCGTCGAGACGACCAACCTGACCGATCGCACCGGCGTCAACCAGGGCGGCGGCTTCCGCCACACGGAGGCGGCGACGCTCGTCGAGCGGTTCACGCTGACCGGGCCGGACATGCTGCAGTACCAGGTGACGATCGACGATCCGCAGACCTGGACGCGCCCGTGGACCATCGCGTTCCCGTGGAAGCGCGACTCCAGCTACCTGCTGTTCGAATACAGCTGCCACGAAGGCAACTACGCGATGCGGAACCTGCTGAGCGGCGCGCGGGCGGACGAGCGGACGGCGCAGCGTCCGCAGGGCCGCTGACCCGGCGCGCGGCCGGTGGCGGCCGCGGCGCCAGCAGTAGAATCGTGACTGCCGTGGCGCTCCTGCTCGTGCTCGCCGCGCTGGTGTTCGCTCCCCCAGCCAACGCCGCCCAGGCGCCTCCCGCCTACACGATGACGGCGTGGATGGAACAGGACGGCCTCCCACCCGGGGAGATTCTGTCCATCACCCAGGATCTCGACGGCTATCTCTGGCTCGGCACCAGCACCGGGCTCGTCCGGTTCGACGGCGACCACTTCGTCCGCTGGGGCGCGTTCGGCGAGCCCACGCTGCCTGGACGCGGGATTCCCGCCATCGCCAGCGCGCGAGACGGCAGCCTCTGGCTCGGCCACAACGGCGCGGGCGGCGTCAGTCGTATTCGAGGGACGCGGGTCGTCACGTTCACCGACCGCGACGGCCTGCCGTCGGGGCCCGTGTCGGCGCTGTTGCAGGACCGCCAGGGCACCATCTGGGTCGGGGCGCTCGGCGGCCTGGCCCGCTTCCGCGGCGAGCGGTGGGAGACGGTCTATCGCGCGGGCGAGGTGGTGAGCCTGTTCGAGGATCACGCAGGGACGATCTGGATCGGCGCGGCGGAGGGCGTGCTGGCCCTGGCCGGTGACATGCCGGAGCTGCGCGACCCGGCGGCCCGCTTCGTCCAGCACTTCGCGGAGGACGCCGCGGGCACGCTGTGGATGGCCGACTTCCGCGACATCGTGCGCCCGCTCGGCGGGCGCCGGGCGCCCCGTCATGCGGCCGACGTGCGCGTCCCGCAGAGCGGCTGGCGGCTGATGCGCGACCCGGGCGGTGCCATCTGGATCGCGGCGCTCGGCGGCGGCCTGCTGCGGCTCACGCAGGGGACGGCGCCCGCGATCGAGCGTGTGCCGTACGAGCGCACGATCACCGGCGCGCCGCGGTCGCTCTTCCTCGACCGCGACGGCGCGATGTGGGTGGGCCTCAGGCCGGGCGGCCTGCTGCGCCTGGCACCGCAGTTCATCACGACCGACGTGCCCCTCGAGGGCCTCAGCAACGACGGCGTGCGCGCGCTGCTCGCGACGGGCGACGGCAGCGTCTGGGTCGGGACCGGCTACAGCCTGCACCGGTTCGCGGACGGTCGCCGCGAGGTCTTCGACGTGGCGCAGACGCGCCAACTGCTCCAGGACGTGCACGGCTCGCTGTGGGTGTCGACGACCAATGGCCTGAACCGCCTCGAGCGCGGGCGGCCCGTGCCGGTGACCCTGCCCGGTCCGGTCCGGTGGGACCGCGTCTCGACCATCTCGACCGATCCCGCCGGCACGTTCTGGCTGTGCAGTTCGCAGGAAGGCCTGATGCGGTGGCGCGATGGGGCGCTGACCGCCGTCACGGACATCCCGGGAGTCTCGACCCGCAATTGCGCCTACTCGCAGACCGACCGGGCGGGCCGCGTCTGGGCCGGCTTCGCCGACGCGCGCGTGGCGGTGTTCACCAACGGCGCCGCGCAGTCGTACGGGGTCGCGGAAGGGCTGGCCACCGGGGACGTCGCGGCGATTCACGAGGACCGGACCGGCACGATGTGGGTGGCGACGCGCAACGGCGTCAGCCGGTTCCGCAACGGCCGCTTCACGACGATCACGCGCGCCAACGGTCCGTTCGAGGACATCATCGGCACCCTGGTCGAGGACGACGCCGGATTCCTGTGGCTGGGGATCGACAACGGCGCCGCCGTCGTGCGCTTCGACCCGGCGCAGTTCGACCGGCTGACGGTCGATCCGGCGCACCAGGTCGAGTACCAGTTGTTCGACGTCTCCGACGGCATGAAGGGCGGCATCCGCCCCCTGATCCGGCCTGGCGGCGTCCTCGCGGAGGACGGTCACCTGTGGTTCGCCAGCGGCCTCGGCGTCGTGATCGTCGATCC
>CAWULT010000087.1:0-19670 GCA_963923455.1 uncultured bacterium | reverse complement strand
GTGCGACCTTGCCAAGGTCGAAGTCGCGGGTTCGAATCCCGTTTCCCGCTCCATCTTCCTTCCCTTGACCTCCCCTCCAGGGGAGGAAATCCTGTAAGACCGATCGGCGCCGTCGCCAAGTGGTAAGGCAGAGGTCTGCAAAACCTCCATCCCCGGTTCAAATCCGGGCGGCGCCTCCAACCTTCAGAGGTCCATTCCGGAATGATGGGTGACCGTTCGCTCCGGCGAGACGGGGAACGCCCTCGAGTCGGCGGGATGTGCTGTGTCGGGGCCAGGTTCTCGATACACTAGCCGCCGCGCGCTGCCCGTCGACTCCGGCCGGTGGGGCGCCCCTGGAGGAGAGTGCCGATGCGCCTGATGCCTCGCCAGCCCGTTCCGGCGCTGAGTCTCGAGACCCTCGGCGGCGGGCGGGTCACGCTGGCGGACCAGACCCCCGATCGCTTCACGATGGTGGTGTTCTACCGCGGCTACCATTGCCCGGTGTGCCGGAAGTACGTCACGGAACTGGATGGTCTGATGCCCGAGTTCGCGGCGCGTGGCGTGGGCGTCATCGTGCCCAGTTCCGACACGCGCGAGCGGGCCGAGCAGACGCGGACGGGATGGAACCTGCAGCGGATCGACCTGGCCTACGGCCTCCCGATTCAGGAGGCGCGGGCCTGGGGCCTGTACATCTCGAGCAGCCGTGGCAAGACCAGCGTGGGGGTCGAGGAGCCTCCGCTCTTCTCTGAGCCGGGCCTGTTCCTCGTGCGTCCCGACGGCACGCTCTTCTGGGCGAACGTCTCGACGATGCCCTTCGCCAGGCCGCACTTCACGGAGATCCTGTCCGCCATCGATTTTGCGGTGAAGCACGACTACCCCGCCCGCGGCGAAGCCTGAAACAGCGACAGCAGTCAGGGCTGGCGGCCGGCCAGCCGGGGAGGTGAGCATGGCGACCGAGCCGATCGGCACGGGGCGCCCGACGACGAGCGCGCCACGGTCGCGCCCGCTGACGGGTGCCGAGTACCTCGAGAGCGTCCGGGATGGCCGCGAGATCTGGATCTACGGGGAGCGGGTCAAGGACGTCACGACCCATCCGGCCTTCCGGAACACCGTCCGGATGATCGCCCGCTTCTACGACGCGCTGCACGACCCGGCGCGCAAGGCGGTCATGACCACCGAGACGGACACGGGCAGCGGCGGGTACACGCACCCATTCTATCGGGCGTCGAGAAACGCCGACGAACTCGTCGCGGCACGCGACGCGATTGCCGAGACCGCCCGGCTGTCCTACGGGTGGATCGGGCGCAGTCCCGACTACAAGGCGGCGTTCCTCGCCACGATGGGGGCCAACCCCGCGGCGTACGCGCCGTTCGACGAGAACGCGCGCCGCTGGTACGCGAGTGCTCAGGAGGAGGTCACCTTCGTCAATCACGCCATCGTCAATCCGCCCGTGGACCGCAACCGTCCGCTGGACGAGGTCAAGGACGTGTACATGCACGTCGAGAAGGAGACCGATGCCGGCCTCGTCATCAGCGGCGCGAAGGTAGTCGCGACCACGTCGAGCCTGACCCACTACAACTTCATCGCCAACAATGGGGCGCTGCCCATCAAGACGAAGCCGTTCGCGTTCGTCTGCATGGTGCCGACCAACGCCGCAGGACTCAAGCTGTTCTGCCGTCCGTCGTACGAGATGACGGCGGCGACCATGGGGACGCCGTTCGACTACCCGCTGTCGAGCCGCATGGATGAGAACGACTCGATCATCGTCTTCGACAAGGTGTTCGTCCCGTGGGAGAACGTGCTGGCGTACGGCGACATCGAGAAGGTCAACGACTTCTTCCCGCGGTCGGGCTTCCTCAACCGGGCCATGCTCCAGGGATGCACCCGGCTGGCGGTCAAGATGGACTTCCTGGCCGGGCTGCTGCTCAAGGCGGTCGAAGCGACGGGCGCGAAGGACTTCCGCGGCGTCCAGGCGCAGGTCGGGGAAGTGCTGGCGTGGCGCAACCTGTTCTGGGCGCTCAGCGACGCCATGGCCCGCACGCCCGTGCCCTGGACCGAAGGTTACGTGCTGCCCAACTTCGACTACGGGCTGGCCTACCGGATCGCGGCCAGCACCGCGTACCCGAAGGTCAAGGAGATCATCGAGAACACGCTGGCGAGCGCGCTGATCTACCTGCCGTCCAGCGCGCTCGAGTTCCAGGTGCCCGAGATTCGTCCGTATCTGGACCAGTTCGTGCGCGGGTCGAACGGCTACAGCGCGGAACAGCGGGTGAAGCTGATGAAGCTGCTGTGGGACGCGATCGGATCCGAGTTCGGCGGCCGTCACGAGTTGTACGAACGCCACTACTTCGGCAACCAGGACAGTATCCGGTTCGAGATGCTGATGGTCTCGGAGGCGACGGGCTCGAACGCGCAGATGAGGGCCTTCGCCGAACGCTGCATGGCCGAGTACGACCTGGACGGCTGGACGGTGCCGGATCTGGTGAACCCCGGAGACGTCAGCCGGATCCGGTAGCAGGAGTCTGAGGGTCACACGTCACGTCAGGGCAGTGGTGGAGGGTGTCACCCTTCACCACCGCTGACGTCGTCGAGCCTTCGCCCGTTACTGCCGGTCCCAGACCTGCACCACGTTGGTCGTGGGTTGCCCGGTCTGCGGATTCAGGTTCTTGATGGTCGTCGTCATGGTCTTTCCGTCGGCGGTGATGGTCTCGGTCGCCGTCGACGTGACCTTGCCGTCGAGCTTCGTCACGTAGTCAGCCGTCCAGGGGCTGGTCGACTTGACCGTGAAGGCAATGGTGACGAAGCCGGTCTGGTTCATCGCCGCGATGGGATACTCCTGCCCGTCGCGTCTCGCCACGATGCGGTTGCCCGTCCGCTGGCCCGTCGCGCTGACACCGTCGTTCGTGATGCGGACGAAACCCCCGCCATAGTCCTGCATGGTGCGCGTGGTCGGCACCTTGGGGGCCGCGGCGCACGTCCCGCCAGGGCCTGCAACCGTGCACGTCGACTTCGCGGTGTTCTGTTTCCACGTGGCGTTCGGACCGTTGTTCCCTTGAGCCACGAGTGTGATCGCCAGGAACGCGATCGCGGAGACTGCCATGGCCGGTGCGAGCCGCTTGCGCCTCATACGTCTACCCGCACCCTCTACTCGCCTTGAAGAGAAGTACGTTGACTGACGTGTGCCCACGAGGAGAGACCGAGCGCCGTTGATCCCGAGAGGGAGCCTTCGTTGCGTGAGGCTCCATGGTCGGGGATCGTGGCTGCGTGCGGATGAGCTGTCAAGGAGTTTCGGGATGCTGGCACGGCCGAGCGCCCGTCATCCCGACAGGCCGTCAGTGCGCCGGCCCCGCCTGTGCGGCGGGGTCCTGCCGGAAGGGACTGGCGGTCCCCTGGGCTCGCCCGCTGACCATTACGGCCAGTGCCGCGCAGAGCGCGGGCACCGCCCCGGCCATGAAGATCTGCTGGGGCGTCCACGCCATCGACAGCATGACGCCGCCGATCATCGGCCCGACGATCGAGCCGATCCGGCCCACGCCGAGCGCCCAGCCGACGCCCGTCGAGCGGATCGTCGTCGGATAGTAGGTGGCCGAGAGCGCGTTCATGCCGGCCTGGGCGCCCTGCACCGTGATGCCGAGCACGAAGGTCACCGCCATCATCACCGGGAAGTTCGCGAAGATCACCGACGCGAGCACGACGAGCCCCAGCGACGCCACGAACTCGCTCAGGATGGCAGCGAAGACGCCCATCGACTTCATGAGCGGTCCCTGGAGGGTGGTGCCGACGATGCCGCCGATGCTGAAGGAGAGCACGGCGGTGATGCCGGCGGAGACCGGCATGCCGGCCTGGCGCAGCAGGCTCGGGAGCCAGCTCAGGATGAAGTAGAGGATCAGCAGGTTCATGAAGAACGGCACCCACAGGAGCAGGGTGCCGGCCGCGCGCCCGTCGGTGAAGAGCTGCGTGACGGCGACGCCGGTGCGTCGGGCCGGGGGGGCCGCGGTGATGGGTGTGTCGCCGAGGTCGGGCGCGATGCGGAGCAGGATTGCGCGGACGCGCGCCGGGTCGGCGCCCCTCTCGGTGAGGAACCGCACCGACTCGGGCAGCGTCCTGGCGAGCACGAGCGCCAGCGCGAGCGGGAGGACCCCGCCCACGTAGAAGACCGAGCGCCAGCCCCAGACGGGCAGTAGCGCGCCACCGACCAGGCTGGCGAGCACGGCACCGCCGCCCATGCCGACGAAGATCAGCGTGACGAGGACGGGCTGCAGCCGCCTCGGCGCGTACTCGGAGGCGAGCGAGACCACGTTCGGCATTGCCCCGCCGAGGCCCAGCCCGGTCAGGAAGCGAAGCACCGCCAGTTCGCCAACCGTGTCGGCGCTCGGCGTGGCCAGCGAGAAGCCGCCGAAGATGAGGGCCGACACGATGATCGCGGCCCTGCGTCCCCAGCGATCGGCGATTGGACCGACGCCCATCGCGCCGAGCATCAGCCCGAACAGTCCCGCGGAGAGCACCGGACCGAAGGCGCTCAAGGGGACGCCGAATTCCTCTGCGATGGGTGGCACGAGGAAGCCCATCGCCTGCGTGTCGAACCCGTCGAGCAGCAGGACCACGCCGCACGCGAGGATCGTCAGCGCCTGGAACCGCGACACCGGCCGGCCGTCGATCACGTCGTTGACCGTCATCGCGCCGCACCGCTCGCCGGCCTGCGTTCCCGTTTCGGTGACCATTCGAAGCCCCTTCTTTCGTTCAGGCCTGCGCGACGATCCGGGTGCGCAGGGTCTCTCGATGTCCTCGCCAGGTCCCGATGGGACTCGGTCACGTGTCCGTGCGGGAGCAGTCTACTCGGGGCGCCCGGGATCCGGTCCTCGGCGCCGGCACGGTGCGATACACTCGGCGCGCATGATCACGTTCCCGCGTCGTCGACCGACATCGTTCCTCCTGGTCTCGATCCTCGTCGCATTCGCTGGCGGCGGGTGTCAGACGCAACCCCCAGCAGGCAGCGCGCAGCCGGCCCAGGCGGCCCAGGCGGCGCCTGCCGCACCGGAAGCCGCCGGCGCGTCGACGCTCGAACGCGACGTCGCGCACCTCAACGACATCGTGCCCGCTCAGTCGCACACGATGATCGACGTCGGCTATCACATGAGCAGTCTGTGGTTCGCCGCCAGGCAGCAGAATTGGCCCCTGGCCGCGTTCGAGGCCAGTGAAACGCGCAACCGCATTCGTTGGACCTTGCGTATTCGGCCCACCTGGAAGAGCCAGGACGGCCTGGAAGTGGACATGAAGGCGCTGTTCGACGGCATCGACAAAGCCCTGGTGACGCCGCTCAGGGAGTCGGTCGAGAAGAAGGACCCGAAGGCGTTCGAGACGGCCTACCGGAACATGCTCGAAGGCTGCTACCAGTGCCACAAGGCCGTCGGGAAGCCGTACCTCAGGCCAATGGTGCCCACGGCGCCGCCCCAGACCATCATCAACTACGACCCGAACGCGACCTGGCCGCAGTAGGCCGGCTGCGCGAGTCCGGACTCAGCGCGGCGGCTGCGCGAGGCGCGCCGCCAGCGTGTCGCCCACGGCCCGGCCGTGCGCCCGCGCGGCGCCCTCGACGGACACGAGCGAGATCCCCAGCCCCGCGAGCGCCGATGAGAACGCGGCGGTCGTGGCGGGGTCGCCCGTGTCGATCACGGCGCCCACCTTGCCGGCCAGGGCGCCCGAGGCGGACAGGCGCTCGAGCGTCTGCATCAGCGGGCGCCATGGTTCGGACGCCGGTGTCATGCCCGCACTGGGCACGACGATCAGGCCGGGCGTATTCGTGAGGTCGGCGTCCGTGGGCGCCACGTATTCCTTCTGCATGCGCGCGAGCGTGGCCGCGCACTCCGGCGGCACCGGCGCGCCATCGTCGGGGAGCCGCCGCAGGCGGGGCAGCGCCCGCGCGTTGACGGTGCCGACGGCAGCCGCGTGCGCCAGCGTTTCGGTGGAGCCGCAGCGGGACGTGAAGGCGACGACGACGGAGGGTTGCGCCATGATCTGCCTCAGGGAAGGTCGAACAGCAGCACGGCGCCCGCGCCCGACAGGGCGACGGACGCCTCGTCGCTGATGGCGGCCGCGTCGCCC
The DNA here is from genome assembly GCA_963923455.1 of uncultured bacterium. Classification (GTDB taxonomy): domain Bacteria; phylum Acidobacteriota; class Vicinamibacteria; order Vicinamibacterales; family UBA2999; genus CAWULT01. The sequence goes on along the minus strand of CAWULT010000087.1, from coordinate 13,589 downwards.
GTCTCGAGCGAGCGGCCATTGACGTCGACGGTGCCGCGGAACACCTGCACCCAGGCGTGCCGTCCGTCGCCGAGCGGATGGGTCAGCCGGTCGCCCGCCTCGATGTCGGCCACGTAGACCCGCGCGTCCTGGTTGATCACCGCGGTGCGTTCCCGGTCGGCCGCCTCCGGCGCCGCCAGCAGGTGCAGCCGGCTGCGGGCGTCCTCGGGGCTGTATCCGATCTGCTGATAGGACGGAGTCAGGTCCTCGGACCGTGGCGCGATCCAGATCTGCAGCAGGTGTGCCGGCTCGGTGTCCGACGCGTTGAACTCGCTGTGGACGATGCCGTCGCCGGCCGTCATCGCCTGCAGTTCACCCGGTCCGAGCACGTGCGGGCCGGTCAGGCTGTCGCGATGCGCCAGGTGTCCGTCGATCATGAAGGACAGGATCTCCATGTCGCGGTGGCTGTGCGGGCCGAAGCCCTTGCCCGGCATGATGCGTTCCTCGTTCAGCACCCGCAGGGCACGGAAGGCCGGAATCCCGTCCTGATAGTCGCCGAACGAGAAGGTGAGGTGGGATCGCAGCCAGCCGCGGTCCCGGAAGCCGCGCTCGGCGCTCTTGCGAATGGCAATCATGCGGACGATTTCAACCGGATCCGGCCCCGAATGCAAGATGGGCGGTCGGAGTCGCCTGCTCCTACAATCATCTGGTCCCGCGGTCCTTCGCGCGTGCAGCGGTGACGCGCCGGGGCCCGCGCGTGCGGCCCAGACGTGGCCGCGCCGCGAGCGCACACCTGTGGAGCGTGTCATGACCAGTTCCGAGACGGATCCGTCGCGCGGCCCCGGCCGTCGTGTGCTCATCGTTGGCGGCGTCGCCGGCGGCGCCTCGTGCGCCGCGCGCCTCCGGCGCCTCGACGAGACCGCCGAGATCGCCGTCTTCGATCGCGGCCCGTACGTCGCGTTCGCCAACTGCGGGCTTCCGTACTACGTCGGCAACGTGATTGCCGACGAGCGCACGCTGCTCGTGGCCTCGCCCGAGCTCTTCCGCCAGCGCTTCAACATCGACGTCCACACCGAGTCGGACGTCGTCGCGGTCGACGCGGCGGCGCGCACGATCGAGGTGCGCGACCTGCGCACGGGCCACATGCGCACCGAGCCCTTCGACGTGCTGGTGCTGTCGCCCGGCGCGGCGCCGATCCGGCCGCCGCTTCCGGGGGTCGACCGGCCCGGCGTGTTCGCCGTGCGGAACATCCCCGACTCGCGCCGCATCCGCGCGTGGATCGCGGAGCGGCAGGCGACGGCAGCGGTGGTGGTCGGCGGCGGCTTCATCGGGCTGGAGATGGTGGAGAACCTGCGCCATCGCGGGCTCGAGGTCACCGTGCTCGAGAAGGCCCCGCAGTTGATGCCGTCGGTCGATCCGGAGGTGGCCGCGCCGCTCCGGACGCACCTCGAGGCGCACGGCGTGCGCCTGCAGCTCGGCGACGGCCTGGCGCGCATCGACGAGGGGCCTGACGGCCGCCTGGTCGTCGTGGCCGAGAGCGGCGCGACGCTGCCCGCCGACCTCGTCATCCTGGCCATCGGCGTGCGGCCCGAGACGGCACTCGCCCGCGCCGCGGGCCTCCGTCTCGGCCCGCGCGGCGGCATCGTCGTGGACGAGCAGATGCGGACGTCGGACCCTCACATCTGGGCGATGGGCGACGCCGTGGAAGTGTCCGACGTCGTGACGGGGCAGGACACCGTGCTGCCGCTGGCGGGCCCTGCGAACCGGCAGGGCCGCATTGCGGCCGAGTCGATCGCGGGGCGGCCCACCAGGTTTCGAGGCATCCAGGCGACCGCCGTCGTCGGCGTGCTGGGTCTCACGGTGGCGTCCACCGGGGCGGGCGAGAAGGGCCTGCGCCGCGCCGGCGTCACGAACTTCGAGACCGTGTACCTGCACCCGGGGCATCACGCGGGCTACTACCCGGGCGCGAGCCCGATTCACCTCAAGCTCTTGTTCTCGGTACCCGACGGCCGGATTCTGGGTGCGCAGGCGGTGGGTGAGGCCGGCGTGGAGAAGCGCATCGACGTCATCGCGACGGCGATCCAGTTCCGCGGCACCGTGCACGACCTGGCCGAGGCCGAGCTGTGCTACGCGCCGCAGTTCGGCGCCGCGAAGGACCCGGTCAACCTGGCCGGCATGCTGGCGCAGAACGTGCTGAACGGCGACATGCCGATGGCCTCCTGGCGCGACGTGGCGCAGACGCCCGCGCTCGTGGTCGACGTGCGCGAGCCCGGCGAGTACGCGGCGGGGCACGTGCCGGGCGCCCAGAACCTGCCCCTCTCCGAGATGCGGGAGCGGCACGGTGAGCTGCCGCGCGACCGGGAGCTGTGGATGTACTGCGGCGTGGGGCAGCGGTCGTACTTCGCCACGCGGTTCCTGCTGCAGCACGGCTACCGCGTGCGCAATCTGTCGGGCGGATACGCGACGTATCGTGCCTGTCACGCGTCGGGGCTGGTTCGGCGCCGAGAGTCGCCGTCACGAGCCCAGTGACCGGATTGGTGGCGGCCCCTTACGGAGGCGTTCGACCGAGGACGCCCGCGCCCGCCAGGTCGTGGCCGACATGGATGGCGGTTCGCGGGCGGCACCGCTGCTCGCGGCAGCCGGGGCAGAAGGGGACGGATCGGCGGACATTCGCGCGCACGTCAGAATGCGACGGCGATGCGTGCGCCGGTCACACCATCCCGAATACGCCGGAAGGGACGCACCCGGACGATGCCGACCCGGATATCGGTGCCGAGCAGGATGTCCGCATTGGTGTTCCGGTTCGACGTGAGGCTGACACCCGCGAACGCGTTGACGGTGGCGTCGACCGGATAGGAGCCGAACAGCAGCAACTCGGGGATGCCACGCCTGCCGCTCGGCAGCACGAAATTGCCCTCGACCCCGAGGTCGGGCCATCGTCGCGATGTCACATCCCAGTAGCGACTCACGCCCATCACGAGCGCCGGCGCGCCCGATACCGACGTGCTGCCCGCGAATATGCCCTGCGACGCACGGCGCCGGCGGTTGAGCATCGAGTCGAGCGCGAGGCCATCGGGCGGGTCGTGCGCCACCAGGAGGTCCTCGACGCGTACGTCGCTGAACACCTTCCAGAAGAGCGACGTCCGGCCCGTGAGAGCGAGGCGGTCCTGCTTCGGCAGGTCGAGGGCCGCGAACCACCGCTGCACGCGGTCCACGGGGTAGAGCGCGTAGGGGGCGCACGCGGCGTCGTCCACTGGGCCGTGGCACAGCCGCAGTCCGCTGGCCGGATCGCGTTCTGGCGTTGCAGACCGCCGCGTCCAGCCCCAGAGCCGCCCGTCGTCGCGAATACCCCACAGCAGCTTGCCGGTGGGTGTACCGTCGACCCCGGGTGTGAATCGTCCGTCGTGGTCGACGTCGGGCGCCATTGCGTGGGAGCCCCGCTCGACCAGCACCGCGAGAGGCAGTGCGACCGGCCCGCCGACCTCCGTATCGTACAGGTTCGGTGGCACGCCACCGGTGTGCGCGTTGGCCACGATGCGGCTCACCGTGAAGGCGGCCCGCACCCACGACTCACGGTCGCCGGCGCGGAGGTAGGCCTCCGCCGGGTCCTCGTCGAGCACGACGAACAGCCGCTCCAGGTCCTGCAGGTGATTGCCCGGCAACGAGTGCGGCAGCCATGGCACGTGGATGGTGAACGCGTTGAAGACGTAGTGGCACCAGTACTCGACGACGACCTGTGACCGGCCGTGCCGTCGGACGGGGTAGACGCGGTAGCCGACCGCGGCCGCACGGAGCCGATCCTCGCGCGAGAGTGCATCGTACAGGCCGGCCCGGTCGCGTGCGCTGCGGGCGGCTGTCGGCGTGTCGGTGGGGCTCGTGCCCTCCGGGGTCGTCCCGAACGGTTCGGGGAACGTCGGCGCCACTGGCAGGTAGGCCTCGTCCGGGTGCAGCAGGAACACCGGTGCGAAAGCGCGGGCGAGGGCGAACTGCTCGATGGGTGAGAAGGAGGGCGAGGCGGCGTCGCTGTCAGGCTGGGCGACGGCTTGACCGCCGCCAGCCAGCAGCACGGTCGCGAGCAACATGAGGCGGCCGAGAGCCCTGGTGGTGATGTGGCCCGATCGCGCCAGCGGAAGCGGGGCCGGGCGTGCGACCGACGGGAAACTGTCGTGTCTTGTCATCCAGTTCTCATCTCCCCGAGGCGAAGAACAGCGCTGGTGACGCGCCAAGCGACCGCGCTGACCGCGATGCCGGCTACGACATCGACGACGAAGTGGTACCGGCCGACGACGGTCGCCGCGGCGATCACGGCCGCCATGGTTCCGAGCACCGCGGCGTATCGCGTGCGCTCGGGTAAAGCAACCTGCATACCGAGGGCTGCCGAGCAGGCGGCGGCGACATGGCCGCTGGGGCACACACTGCGGTGGATGTCGGCGTGGTCGAGGACCCAGATGTTGACCAGGCGCAGACTGGTGTCGGGCGGGGGCCAGTGCGTCGGAAAGAGCAGCCGTGGCGACTCCGATGGAAAGAGCGGCAGCAGCGCGTAGGCGGCGAGCGTACCGGCCAGAAATGTGTAGTGGAAGCGGGGAACCCGGTCGCGTCGGCCGGACAGGTAGAGCATTGCCACCGCCGCTACGGGTACGAGATACGTCATCGCGTACACGAGCTCGAACGCTCCCGCGACGGCCGGACCCCCCGCGCGAACGGCCTCGCCGAGCCCGACACGGCTGAGCACGATGTCGTCGAGCCACAGCACCCGTTCGCCGAACTGTCGCTGGGCGGCCTGGGAGGCTGGGAGGTCCATCTGCCGGTAAGCGAGGACGACGAGCGGCAAGGGGAGCCAGTCCTGCACCGCTCGCCACGGCGCGGAGCCGCGAAAGAAGTTGCGTGCCCGGGAGACGGCGAGGGTGCCGCAGACGAGGGCCGCGCCGAGCGGCGACGAGACGGGCGCGTCGAGGGCGGCGGCCGCCACAGCCGCGCACGCGAAGTAGACCGTGAAGAGTGCCTCGATGGGCGGTGTGGCCTTCACGGACGCGTGGCGAGTCCGATGAGCGGTGCCCCCGGTGCCGTGCGCGGTCCCTGGAGTGCGAGCCGAATCTGCGTCCGCGAGAGGCCCGGCAGCGTCACCGCCATCCGTTCCCCCGCGGGAGCACACCCCGCCACAGGGACTCTGGCAGGCGGAAGCCGGCGCGGCTCGTCTGCGGATCGATGTCCGACGGGGCCTGCCGCGGGGCGGAGGCCGGCGACTGCGGGGCGGGCTGATGCACGTACGACATCGACGGCGGCCTCTGCGCCTCGGTGGTTCGGCGCTGGAATCCTACTGAAGATTGGCCCATTTGCAATCCGAATTCTTGGCGTCCGACCGGACGGAGGGCTGTTCCGCATGGGCGTCGCCATGCGCGCCGCTTCACTCAAGATGCCCCATGGAGGACGTCGTCGCGTGCTGATCGAACGCCACGATGGTAGTAGACTCCGCCATGGCCGACCTCCACCGCGACCGGGAGCTGTGGGTGTACTGCGGTGTGGGGCAGCGGTCGTACTTCGCCACGCGGTTCCTGCTGCAGCACGGCTACCGCGTGCGCAATCTGTCGGGCGGATACGCCACGTATCAGGCCTTTGCCGCAGCGGGGGCGCAGCGGTGAACCGCGGGCGCCACCTCGCGATCGCGATCGCGCTCGGGCTCGCGTGGCCGGCCGCGTTCGGGTTCGCCCGCGTGTCCGGGCAGACGGCAGGGCCTGCCCTCCCGGCGCGGACCGGACCGGGGGCCGCGGGAATCGTCGTCGATCACACGTCCGTGGCGCTCTTCGACCGCCTGCCGGCTGACGTGCTCGCCCGCGCGCGCGCCACGCGCGTCCTGCTGCGGTCGGGCAGCGTGGGCGCGAACATCGGGGTCGGCCTCGACTGCCTCGCCGACAACCGGCCCAACCACTGCCGCACCGGGTTCGCCGTGCCGGCCGCGCGCGTGCCCGTCGTCAGCCAGCCGCAGTACGACCGGACGAACTGGCTGGTGGAGTTTCGAGGCAACCCTGGGTGGTACGGCAAGGTGAAGGACTTCCTCACGGCGGTCGAGACACGCACCGGCTTTCAGGTGATCACCTGGAAGTTCGGCTACGTCGAGGACCCGACGCTGGCGCGCTTCTGGGACCGCGCGCGTACGCCGTCGATCGCGCAGGTCGAGGCGGCGGCCGCGGCTCATCCCGATGTGCGCTTCGTGTACTGGACCGCCGCGCTGGCCAAGGTGCCGATGACGCACATCGCGCAGTTCAACGAGCAGATGCGGATGTACGCGTCCGCGCGCGGTCTGCCGTTGATGGACCTGGCCGACATCGAGTCGCATCGGCCCGACGGGACCGCGTGCGCGGTCGACGGCGTGCCCGTGATCTGCGGCGAGTACGCCTCCGAACCCGTGGCCGGACACCTGAGCAACGGGATGGCGCAGCAGCGGGCGGCCATGGCCTTCTGGGTGCTCGTGGCGCGGTTGGCGGGGTGGATACCCGCCTCCTGAGTGGAGCCGGTCAGCGCTCCGCGCGGTTGATCAGCGGCGCGCCTGGCACGTTTCGCATCGCCTCGCCGTCGCCGAGCGCGATCGTCATCACGCGACGCCCGATGAAGGCGTGCTCGCGGGCCAGGTGCTCGGCCCGCGCGCCCTGCCGTGTGGCGATGGCCTCGACGAGGGCGCGGTGGTGTTCCCGGGCGAGCGTCAGCCGCTCGTCGGCGCGGGCGAGCTGCGCGTTCGGGTACACCATCGCGCTCGGCGACGCGAACGGCAGGGACACGGCCTGCGTGTAGCTGCGGCGCAGGATGTCACTCTTGGCCAGCCGGACGATGGTGTCGTGGAAGGCCTCGTTCAGGTCCATGTAGGGTCCGAACGTGTCGAGGGTCAGCGGGCCCAGCCGTGTCATCTGGTCCTCGTAGTGCCGGAGCTGCGCCACCTCACCGCCGTGGACCAGGCGCTCCGCCGCCAGGCGCGCCGCCGTGCCTTCGACGACGCCTCGGATTTCGATCGCGTCGAGCGCATCGGCCGGCGTGTAGCCCCGGACGGTGAAGCCCCCGTGGGCGTTCAGGTCGAGCAGGCCCATGTGGGCGAGCCGTTCGAGTGCAAGCCGGATCGGCGTTCGGGAGACGCCCAGCAGGGTCACGAGCGGCAGCTCGGCCATCCGTTCCCCCGGCGCGAACTCACCCCGCAGCAGCGACTCCCGAAGGCGGAAGAAGGCGCGGCTCGTCTGCGAATCGACGTCCGACGGGGTCTGCCGGGGGACAGGGGCCTGTGGCGGTGCGGTGGGCGGCACGACGTTCGACATCGGCGGGGTCCTCTACGCTTCGTTGGATCGGCGCTCGAATCCTACTGAAAACAGGCAGGTCGGCAATCCGAATTCTTGGATTGAGGGCCTCGGGCGGCCGATTCTGCATGCAGGCACCCCTCCCGGCAGGGGGAGTCGAGGGCTAGAAGTGGCTTCTGTTGCTTGACTTACGGGCTAGCAGGTCATTACCCTCAACTGCTGCTGTATACAGACTGTCGTGTGCAGCCGATCGGTCGTGACTTGCGCCATCGCCCCGTTCGACGATGACGCTCCGATGTTGTTCCGGAACACCGAAGGGAAGACTCGCCACGTATGCGAACTGTTCTGAAGTCTCTGACGCTCCTCGTCGTGCTCCTGCTTCCGGCCACCGCGCTCGCCCAGGCCTCTCTCACGGGAACCGTCCGTGATGCGTCGGGCGGCGTGCTGCCCGGCGTCACCGTTGAGGCCGCGAGCCCGGCGCTCATCGAGAAGACCCGCACCGCCGTCACCGACGGTACCGGTCAGTTTCGTATCGTCGACCTGCGGTCCGGCACCTATTCGCTCACCTTCACGCTGCCCGGGTTCAACACGGTGAAGCGCGAGGGTGTCGAGCTGACGGGCTCGCAGACACTCACGATCAACGCCGAGCTCAAGGTCGGCGGCCTCGAAGAGACCATCACCGTGACCGGCGAGACGCCCGTCGTCGACGTGCAGAACGCCCGGCGCGAGGTCGTCCTCGACAACTCCGTCATCGAGACGCTGCCGGTCACCCGGGCGGCCGGCGCCCTCCTGAACCTGACGCCTGGCGTCCAGGTCAGTGACGCGGGGCTGGCCCTCTCGCCGACGATGACGTCGTTCAACGCGCGGTCGAGCACGATCAACTCCGGCTCGGTGGCGGGCGAAGGGCGATACGCGGTCAACGGCTATCCCGTGACGGCCGCGCGCAGCGGCGGCTTCTCGTCCTACGTCTACGACACGGTCAACGCCGACGAAGTCGCCATCTCGGTCGGCGGCGGGCTCGGCGACAGCGACATCGGCGGCCCGGTGATGAACATCATCCCGCGTTCGGGCGGCAACGACTTCTCCGGCAACGTGTTCCTGAACACGGCCGGCAAGTGGTCGAGCAGCGACAACCTGAACAGCGACATCAAGGCGCTCAACCCGAACCTCCGGTCGAACCCTGGCGTCAACAGCGCCTACGACTGGAGCGCGGCGTTCGGCGGGCCGATCATGAAGAACCGCCTCTGGTTCTTCGGCAGCTATCGCGACCTGAGCACGCAGGTGCCGATGCTCGGCATCTACGAGAACGCCAACGCCGGCAACCCGGCGCGCTGGGACTGGGTCGGCGCGCCGACGGAGGCCCGTCTGGTGACGGACCGCACGATGATCATCGGCCGCATCACCGGCCAGTTCGGCGCCAACCGCATCCGCGTCAACTCCGAGTACCAGGCGCGCTGCGAGGGCACGCCGCTCAAGGTCGGCACGCAGGGCTGCCATAACCGTGGTGAGAACTGGATCGGACTCGGCAACAACACGGGGTCGCCGCAGATGTCGCCCGAAGCGACGTCGACGGCCGGCCGCGGCTACTTCGACGTGCCGTTCTACCTGAACCAGTTCACCTGGACGCTGCCGGCCACCAACAAGCTGCTGCTCGAGGCCGGCTACACGCCGTTCCGGTACCAGCCGATCTTCGGGCACCCGGCGCCCGACGCCGACACGTCGCTGATTCCGGTGACGGAGCAGTCGAACGCGATCAACCCGGCCACCGGGTTGCCGTACGCGCCGGTGGCCAACTACCGGTACCGGGGCGTGGAGAGCTGGGGCCCGGCCAAGGGCAACACCGACGACGCCCAGGCCACCGTGTCGTACATCACGGGCGCGAACAGCTCGAAGTTCGGCTACCAGTACCGCAAGCTCGACCTGCTCGACAAGGACGTGGCCAATTCCTCGCAGCTCGGCTACCGCTTCAACCAGGGTGTGCCGAACGCCGTCAGCTACTACCTGCCGGACTTCGGCCGCCGGACGATCACGCAGACCCACAGCCTGTTCGTGCAGCACAGCTGGACGCGCGATCGCCTGACCCTGCAGGGCGCGCTGCGCTGGGACCGTGCATCGAGCTACGCGCCGACGGAGCTGAACGGCACGACGAACACCTCGTTCCTGAACCCGACCCCGATCACCATCCAGAAGACCGCGGGCGTCGACGCCTACAACGACCTCACGCCGCGCGTCGGCGTGGCGTACGACTTGTTCGGCAACGGCAAGACGGCCCTGAAGTTCAACTGGGGCCGGTACCTGGCCTATGCGGCCAACGACTCGCCGTACACCTCGACCAACCCGGGGGCGACCATCGTCCGCAACGTGCAGAACCGCGGCTGGAGCGATGCCGACCGCGACTACGTCGTGGACTGCGACCTGCTCAATCCGGCGGCCAATGGTGAGTGCGCGGCGGCGTCGTCGGCCGCGGCCAACTTCGGCAAGCTCGGCACCCAGACGCGCGTCGATCCCGGCGTGCTGAAGGGCTGGGGCGTGCGCCCGGGCGACACGCAGTACACGGGCTCGATTCAGCAGCAGGTGTTCCCGCGCGTGTCGGCGGAGTTCAGCTTCACGCACCGCACGTTCCGCGGCTTCTTCCTGACGACGGATCTCAGCAAGCACGCCGGCGGCGTGCTGAGCGGCAGCCCGGCCGTCTCCTACGAAACCTATACGCTCACCGCGCCGCAGGACTCGCGCCTGCCTGGTGGAGGCGGTTACCCGGTGACGGTCTACGTGCCGACGACGGCGGCCAACGCCCTGGCGGCGGTGCCGTTCCTGTTCCGGGAGTCGGACCTCGGCGCCGAGCGCGACAGCGTGTGGGACGGCTTCGAAATCACCGTGAACGCGCGCCTGCGCGGCGGGCTGACCACGCAGGTCGGTTCGCAGACGGGCCGCGCCAAGGTGAACACGTGCGAGGTGATCGCCAAGTACTGGCCGACGGCGGCGACCAACACCGGCAGCCAGGGCCCCGACCCGCGCGGCTGCAACAACGTGGAGCCGTGGCAGTCCACGGTCCGCGGCCTGGCCAGCTACACGATTCCGAAGATCGACGTGCTGGTCAGCGCGACCGTGCGGTCGCAGCCGTTCCAGCAGATCACCGCGACCTGGCAGGTGCCGAACACCGTGATCCAGCAGGCCTACGGCAAGCTGCCTCCCGGCGCGCTGGCCAACGGCACGACGAGCATCGCGCTGACGGACAACGAGCGTCGGGTCTGGACGGATCAGCGCCGGACGCAGGTCGACATGCGCTTTGCGAAGGTCCTGCGGTTCGGCGGCACCCGCACCGACATCGGGGTCGACCTGAACAACCTGTTGAACACGAGCTACCCGACGGGGTTCAACACGACCTACATCTACAACACCGACAACACGCCGCGCCCCAGCGGCTGGGGTACGCCCACGGCGATCTACAGCCCGCGGTTCGTGCGCCTGAACTTCACGGTCAACTTCTAGGCGCCGGCCATCGCGTCCGTGCGACGAGGGCCAGGGGCAACCCTGGCCCTCGTCGTTTCTGCACGGCGCTTGTGTTAAATAGACCCTCAGGCGATGGCGGCTCCCGGCGCACCCACGGACGTGACCCAACTGCTCGGCCGTTGGGCGGCGGGCGACCGCGCGGCGCTCGACGCGTTGATGCCGCTCGTCTACGGGGAACTGCGGCGCATCGCGGATGCGTACCTGCGGCGCGAGCGCGCCGGCCACACCCTGCAGCCCACCGCGCTCGTCAACGAGGCGTGGCTGCGGCTGGTGCGGCAGGAGAACGCCTCCTTCGCGCACCGCCGGCAGTTCTACGGCCTGGCCGCGCAGGTGATGCGCCGCATCCTCGTCGATCACGCGCGGGCGGCCCGCGCCGACAAGCGGGGCGGCTCGGCGTTGCGGACCGAACTGCCCGCCGGGCTGTTCGTCGATGCGCCGCCGCTCGACGCGCTGCTCTCGCTGGATCGGGCGCTGACGGACCTGGCACACGTCAGCCCGCGACAGGCCCAGGTGATCGAGATGCGCTACTTTGCCGGCCTCAACGTCCAGGAGGTCGCGGAACTGCTCTCGGTGTCGATTGGCACCGTCAGCCGCGATCAGCGGGTCGCGGAAGCCTGGCTCGGCCAGGCGATGGCGGCCGGCGCCTGACGCCATGAGCGTGCCGACCCCGGACCAGTGGCGGCGGGTCGAGACGCTGTTTCCTGCGCTGGCGGGCCTGCCCGCCGAGGCGCGCGCCGAGGCCCTCGATCGCGAACTCCCCGACGATCCGGAGCTGCGGGCGCTGCTCGAACGGATGCTGACGCACGCCGCCGCCGCCGGTGCCATCGCGCGCGCCGTCGAAGGCAGTGCCGCCGCGTTCGTGGAGGCCACCGCGATTGGCAGCCGCTTCGGGCCCTACGAGGTGGTGCGCGAGGTCGGACGCGGAGGCATGGGGGTCGTCTTCGAGGCGGTCCGCGCCGACGACGAGTACCGGAAGCGGGTGGCGTTGAAGGTGGCAACCGGCTGGCGCGGCGATGTCGGGGCGGCCGAGCGGCTGCGGGTGGAGCGGCAGATTCTCGCCGGGCTCGAGCACGACAACATCGCGCGGCTCCTCGACGGCGGCACGGAGCAGGGCACGCCGTATTTCGCGATGGAGTTCGTCGACGGCGAGCCCATCACCTCGTACTGCGCGCGCGTGGAGGCGCCGATTCCGGATCGGCTTGCGCTGTTCCGGCAGGTCTGCGCCGGCGTGGCCTTCGCCCACGACCACCTGGTGGCGCACCGGGACCTCAAGCCTTCGAACATCCTGGTCACGGCCCAGGGCGTGCCGAAGCTCGTGGATTTCGGCATCGCGAAGGTGCTGACGCCGCTGGCCGCCGCCGGCGGCACGCAGACCCTCGGTCAGGCATGGACGCCGGACTACGTGAGCCCCGAGCAGGTGCGTGGCCAGGCGATCACGCCGCGGACGGACGTGTACGCGCTCGGGCTGGTGCTCCACGAACTGCTCTGCGGCGAGCGGGCGCAGCAGGCCGACGTGTCGTCGCTGCTCGCGCTGGACCGCTCGGTCTGCGAGGCCGTCCCGTCTCCTCCGAGCGCGCGGCTGCTGGCGCGGGGCGCTCGGGCCGCCGCGCGGCAGGTGGCCGGGGACCTGGACACGATCGTCCTGACCGCCATCGCCAAGAATCCGGCCGAGCGCTACGCGTCGGCCGCCGCCCTGTCGGACGACATCGGACGTTACCTGGCGCGTCGGCCCATCCTGGCGCGGCCCGCCGGTGCGCTGCATCGGGCAGGGAAGTTCGTCAGCCGGCACCGGGCGGCGGTCGGGACCGCGCTGCTCGTCGCCGCGGTGGGCCTCGCGGGCCTGGCCTCGACGCTGCTCCAGGCGCGACGCACCGCCAGACGCTTCGAGGAGGTTCGCTCGCTGGCCCACGTGTTCGTGTTCGACGTGCACGACCGGGTGGCCGCGCTGCCCGGCAGCACGGAGGTCCGCCGGATGATCGTGGCCACCGCGCTCAGCTACCTCGAGAGCCTGCGGACGGACGTCGGCGACGACCCCGGCCTGGCCCGTGAGCTGGCGGACGCCTACGATCGCGTCGGGTCGGCGCAGGGGCTGCCCGTTCAGGCCAATCTGGGCGACACGGCGGGAGCGGTGCAGAGCTACCAGCGGGCGATCGCGCTGCTGCGGCCGCTGGCGGACCGTGGGGACGACGGGGCGCGGCGCCGGCTGGCCGAGACGATGCTGCACCTGGCCGTGGTCCAGCGTGCGCGCGGCGACACCGCCACGGCGCTCGCCAGCCTGGGCGAGGCCGCGGCACTGGCCCGCGACCAGGTGACGCGGCACCCCGACGAGGCTCGCGCGTTCGCCCTGGCCGGTGAGATTGCGTCCGCCCGCGCGCGAATCGCGTTCGAACTGCGGGACATGGCGACGGTGGAGGCCAGCAGCCGGGAGGCGACGGCCCACAGCGAGCGGCTGCTGGCGCTCGGGCCGGGCAACCGGGTGTACGAGGACGGCGCCGCCACCGCGCAGAACGTCGTCGGAACGCTGGCGCTCGGCATGGGGCAGCCCGCGCAGGCGGCCGCGCGCTTCCGGCAGGTCGTCGCGATTCGAGAGCGCCTGGCCGACGCCGAACCGCTCAACGCGGAATTCCGCCACAACCTCGCGATCAGCTACGGCAACCTGGCCGACGCGCTTGCCGCGCGCCGAGGACCCGAAGGACCGGCGTGCCCTCTACGACCTGGTGAACGTGCTGGTGCGGCTCGGGTCCGTCCTGACCGAGGCCGAGCCGCCGCGGGTCGAGGCCGCGCTCCGGGCGTTGCGGCGGCTCGGCCTCGGTCAGGACGGAC
>CAWULT010000086.1:0-19692 GCA_963923455.1 uncultured bacterium | reverse complement strand
CGCAGGAAGTACAGGTCGCTCGTCGCGCGCTTGGCGCCGCTGACGCCGTCGTTGTCCAGCGCGCGCGCGTAGTACGACACCGAGTCGCCGGCCGCCACCCCCAGCTCCTCGAGGTAGAACGTGTGCCCGGCCATCACCTCGGGCAGCCGCTGCCGGCCCTCGAACAGCTTCACCGTCTTCTCGGGGCCGCCGTTGACCGAGTAGACGAGCTCGAGATCGCGGACACCGAAGTCATCCTGCGCGCGGGCCTCGACGAAGACCTCCTCGATGGGCGACACCTGCGTGTCGCGGCCCGGCCGGATGAACGAGATCGTCGGCGCCTGATCGTCGAGCACGTCGATCGTGTACTGCGGGGACCCGATGACGTGCTCCCCGTTCGGCACCTCGAGCTCGACACGGTAGAAGCCGTCCTTGCTGGCGACGAAGCTGCCCGTCAACGAGCCGTCGGGCTGCAGCACGAGCGGCACCGACTCCTTCTCGTTCAGCGCGAGGCGCCCGCCGGGCACCTTCATCGTGGTCGTGATCGCCAGCCGGACCTCGGTACCCTTGGTGACGGCGATGTCCCCGCCGTCGTCGATCGTCTGCGGCTCGAGCCCCGTGTAGGCGGGGAAGCGGTACTCGAGCTTCAGCTTCTGCACGTAGGGCACGTCGACGACCTTCAGCACGAAGGTCGACGACTTCACGCCCTCGGCCTCGACGTAGTAGTCGAGCGGCGCGGCGATGTCGAAGATCATCCCCTCGAAGGACCCGTCCTGGTTGCGGACGAGCGGCATCGCCTCGAACTCCCCCGTCGCCGAGCGCCGCACCATCACGACCGGGTCCTCGGCCTCGAAGCCGAACAGGCGCGCGGTCACCGTCTGGTCGGCGCCCTTCGGCACCGTCTGCGTGCCGGGCGTCACCTCGATGCGGTACGGCACGGCCGCCTCGATCCGGGTGACCAGGAACATCGCCGACAGGGCCTGCCGGATGAACGCCGGTCCGACGAGCACGCCGATCACGGCCACCGCGGCCACCGCGGCGAGGGTCAGTCCGTACCGGCGCAGCGGGCGCGCCTCGACCGTGCGGGTGGCATTGACGCTGGCGCACTTCTCGACGGCCTGCTCGATCACGCGCTGCACGAGCGCCGCCGAGGCGGGCCGGCCCTGCTGGCTCGCCTCGACCGCGCTGACGAGCGTGGCCTGCAGGGAGGGCTCGTGCTCCTCGAGGTAGAGGGCCACCTGTTCGTCGGTGACCTTGCGCTGCAGCGGCCGGACCAGGAAGGCGTAGAGCGCGACGGCCAGCGCGCCGACGAGCGCCACTCGGGCCGCCATCACCGCCGTGGGGCTGAAGCGCGCCCACTCGAGGCCATAGGCCGCCAGCAGCACCAGCGCCACGACGGCCGCGGCCACGCGGACCGCGCCGCGCAGGGCGAGCTTGAGGCGCCACCGGCGACGGACGTCGCTGATGATCTCGATGAGCGTGGACGGTGGCGTCGCGCGACGCCCCAGGTACTCGGTCATGAGTCCCCTCATGGTTGACGCCTGACTGCCGGCGCGGCGCCGGCCGGCGGCACCGCGGAAACCCGGGTTGCGCTGGCCCCGGGTGGAGTACGTAGCATACGCCTTCGCCGAATCGGCCGCTCAGGCTTTCGCGGTCCGGTTCGACAGGGCCGTGTCGACCCCCAACAGCACCACCCCGGCGCACAGCAAGTACCACCAGATGCGCTGGTTACGCTCCTGTGCCTCGGGGCCCTGCGGCACGGCGGCTGCCCGCGCGGTCTCGGCGCTTCCTCCGGCCGCAGCGGCCACGATGTCCTGCGGATCCATCGGCGTCAGGTCTCCCTCGGCGGGGTCGACGTTGCCGGCCACGACGGTCACGTCCGAGGCGGCCCCCCGAATCTCGTAGAAGCCCTGCTCCCGGACCTCGAGCACGCCCTCGCCCTCGTCGCCCAGGGGGCTGCGCTCCCCGGACGGCGTCAGCACCACGCGCGAGACGACGCGCTCGCGGGGCCGCCCGGCCGCGGACGCCTCGAGCACCTGGCCCACGGTCACCCACGGCTGGGGCTCGCGGTAGACGGCCAGATGGCTGACGGCCCGGTGCACCAGCGGCAGGAACACCGGCTTGATCGGCAGGTCGCTCCACGACTGGTCGAGCGACGAGGTCCAGAGCAGCGCGCGGCCGTTGCCCACGCGCCGCTCGAGCATCGCGGGCGCCCCGGTGTCGAATCGCGCCAGCACCAGCGCGGCCGACACCGGCGAGACGCTCCGGTACCCGTAGATCCGCGTGGTCGCGAACTCGCCGCTGCCCGGCGCGCGGAAAGGTTCGAACACCGGGCTGGCGTACTCGACGGCGCCCATCCGCGCCGCGGTGCCGCGGGTGCGGTCGACCGGCGCGCCGATCGACGCCGGCAGCAGGTCGACGCCGCCTGGCCAGCTGGCCCGGGCGCCCGCCGCGACGAGCAGACCCCCGCCGCGCTCGACGAACGCCGCAAGCCGTCTCGCCAGGGCGTCGGCCACGGCGACGTCGTTCAGCACCACGACGGCGCTGCGCTGCAGTTCGCCGTCGGAGAGGGCCTCCGGCTGGCGAACCACCGTCTCGAAGCGCGGCGCCTCGCCGATGGCGAGCGCCTGCGACAGGTACAACGACGAGGCGCCACCGCGGTCCAGCACGGCCACGCGCACCGGCTCGGCCGGCGACAGCACGAAGTGGAACAGGTTGTCGGCCGCCAGGGCGTCGGCGCTCAGCTCGACGGTGCCGCGCATGTTGCGCCCGCCGATCGTCACGGGGTCGAAGGTCACCGACGCGCTCGCGCCCGGTTCCAGCGTCAGCGGCCTGGTGCCGATCGGCAATCCGCCCATCTCGAGCGTGGCCGACGCGCCGGCGACCCGCTGTTCCGAGCGGTTCGACACGCCCGCGGTCACGACCACCCGCTCCTGGTTGGCGAAGGTCGACCGCGCGAGCGACACGCCGGTCACCGTGAGATTCGGCTGCGAGACGGGCCCGCCGATCACGACGGGCGTCAACGTCGTGCCGGCCGGCAGACGCGCGCCCTCCTCGCCGCGCCAGCCCCCACGCTGGAGGTCGCTGACGAGCACCACCTCGCGCCGAGGCAGCTGCGACTCGGCCAGGATGCTGCCGGCCACCTTCAGGGCCGGGGCATAACGCGTGCTGCCGGCGCCGGGCTTGGCGCCGGCGACGGCCGACGCGAGCCGCTCACGCTCCGCGGAGGAGCGCACCAGGATGTCGGCCGACGACGAGAACAGCACCACCGACCCGCGATCCGACGACCCGAGCCCCTGGACGGCCTGCGCGGCGGCGGCCTGCGCCCGCCCCCAGCGGTCGCCGAACCCCATGCTGTAGCTGGTGTCGAGCAGCACGACCACCTCGCGCGCGCCCTGGCCAGGCACGAGGGGCGCGTCGGGGCGAGACAGGAAGGGCCGCGCGAACGCCAGCACGATGAGCGCGAGCGCGGCCATCCGCACGAGCAGCAGCAGCCAGTTCTGGATCTTGCGCCGGCGCACCGACTGATAGGGAATCCGCCGGACGAACATCAGCGAGGGGAACCGCTGAACCTGCTTCTTCTCCCGCTGCGTCAGGTGCAGCAGCACGGGAATCGCCAGGCCGGCGAGCGCGACGAAGAACAGCGGGGCGAGAAAGGACATGGCGACCCTGGGGTTCCCTCAGCGGCTCTTCATCCGGCGCGCCCGGCCGTTCAGGTACGCGAACAGCGCGTGGTCGAGCGGCTTCGACGTGTCGACCATCGTGTAGTCGACGCGGACGGCCGCGCAGCTCTGCGCGAGCGTGTCGACGTGCGCCTTGACGAGCGAGCGGTACTCCTCGCGGAACGCCTCGGGCACGACCGGAATCTGCTCACCCGACTCGAGGTCCTCGAACGGCTGCGCGTCGTCGAAGCCGAACTCGAGCTCGGCCGGATCCATCACGTGGAACACGATCAGGTCATTGCCGCGGAACCGCAAGGGCGAGAGCGCCTCGAGCACCGCGCCCGGCTCCTCGTAGAAGTCGGAGATCACCACCACGATGCCGCGCCGCCCGAAGTGCTCGGCGAGCTTGTGCAACGGCCCCTGCAGGTTGCCGGGCCGCCCGGGCTTCAGCCGGTCCAGCACGTGCAGCACCGTCTCCATGTGCTTGGCCGACGGCGGCACGTGCTCCACGACCTCGGTGTCGAACGCCACGAAGCCGACGCGGTCGCGCTGATGGTGGACGAGGTTGGTCAGGCACGCCGTCAGGATGCGCGCGTAGTCGAACTTGGTGATGCCCCGGCTGCC
Organism: uncultured bacterium; assembly: GCA_963923455.1. GTDB lineage: Bacteria > Acidobacteriota > Vicinamibacteria > Vicinamibacterales > UBA2999 > CAWULT01. The sequence goes on along the minus strand of CAWULT010000086.1, from coordinate 15,427 downwards.
GAAGTCCATCGACTTCGACACGTCGAGCAGCACCGAGAAGTTCATGTTCGACTCGGCCTCGTACTCCTTGATGTAGTACCGGTCGGTGCGCGCCCAGACGCGCCAGTCGAGCCGGCGGATGTCGTCGCCCGGCACGTACCCGCGGTGCTCGGCGAAGTCGACCGACGCGCCGAAGTACGGCGCCTTGTGGAGCCCGTTGATGAAGCCGTCGACCACCGCGCGCGAGACGAGCTCGAGGTTCCCGATGCGCGCGAGCACGCTCGGGTCCATGAAACGGGCGCCGGGGACGGCGTGGATCTCGACGGCCATCTCACATCCCCGAGCGCGGGAGCGGCACGACCTCGAGCAGGCGGTCGACGATCTGGTCGGTCGTGACGCCCTCGGACTGGGCGTGGAAGTTCGTGATGATGCGGTGGCGCAGCACGGGGTGCGCGAGCGCGCGGATGTCCTCGAAGCTGACGTGGTAGCGGCCGCTCGTCAGCGCCCGCGCCTTGCCCGCCAGCACGAGGTACTGCGCCGCGCGGACGCTGCCGCCGAACGCCACCCACTTCTTGATGAAGTCCTTCGACTCCGGGTCCTTCGGACGGCTGGCCCGGACGATGTCGAGCGCGTGCCGCATCACCGGCTCGGCCACCGGTACCTTCCGCACGAGGCGCTGGAACGAGATCAGATCCTCGCCCGACACGGGGCGGTGCAGCTCGGGGTTGCGCAGCGCGGTCGTGCTCTTGATGACGTCGAGCTCCTCGCCGTACGGCGGGTGCTCGATCACGATGTGGAACATGAAGCGGTCGAGCTGCGCCTCGGGCAGCGGGTAGGTGCCCTCGAGCTCGATCGGGTTCTGCGTCGCGAACACGTAGAACGGCTCGGTCAGCTGATAGGTGCGGCCCTGGATGGTGACGCGGTGCTCCTGCATCGCCTCGAGCAGCGCCGACTGCGTCTTGGGGGGCGTGCGGTTGATCTCGTCGGCCAGCACGATGTTGGCGAAGATCGGGCCCGGGGCGAACACCATCTGCCGGCGGCCGGTCGTCACGTCCTCCTGCACGAGGTCGGTGCCCGTGATGTCGGAGGGCATCAGGTCGGGCGTGAACTGGATGCGCGAGAACTTCAGGTCGAGCACGCGCGAGATCGTGTGGATCAGCAGCGTCTTGGCGAGGCCCGGGGCGCCGACGATCAGGCTGTTGCCGCCGACGAACAGCGTCATCAGCACCTGGTTGATGACTTCGTCCTGGCCGACGATGATCTTGCGCAGCTCCGAGACGATCTGCTGCCGGCCCGCGTTCATCCGGTCGGCGAGCGCGATGTCGTCCGGCGAATCCAGATCGACCACGTTGGTTCCTTTGTCACTCATCGGCATCGGGCTCCCGGCATCACTCCTGGTTAGCGTCCTTCGGCGGCGCGGATCTCGCGGGTCTTGAGCGCGATGGCCGTCACGAGCCTCTCGAGCTCGGCGGTGTAGCGGGCCGGCTCCATTCCATCCTTCAACAGGCGCAGCGCCTCGACGCGGCGCTCGAGCTCCCGGCGTTCCAGGTGCAGCGCGCGGAGCTTCGGGTCCGCCGGCAGGTCGTCGGCCACCGTCGCGCCGAGCGAGATCACGGCGGCGACCTTGCCGTCCTTCGCGGTCGGCGACGGGTCCTGGCTGCCCTCCTTGTCGCCGTTGTCGTCGAGCAGCGCGTGCTCGGTGGCGAGCAGCCCCTCCCGCTCGTAGCTGCGCGCCACCTCGGCCCTGGCGTACTGGAACGCCTCGAGCACGCTGACACGGCGGTTCTTGTCGGTGTCGGCCGCCTCCGACGTCAGCGCCTCGACGAAGAAGCCGCCGAACAGCGTGTTGTACTGCTCCGCCCCGTTGCGCGTCGCCGTCACGAGCGTCCGGCCCTGTCCCGACATCTCGGCCAGGAACGGCCCGCTCGCGCTCGCCGTGTTGACGAACACCACCTGCTTCGTCGGCAGCTTCTGGAGCAGCACGTTGAAGTCGGCCGGCCCCATGTCGGGCCCGGGCAGGTTGATCTTCGCCGCGCGGCCGTCGAAGGTGCCGTGCCCGATCAGCGTGACGAACACGAGGTCGTCGGGCGTGGCGTCCGCCGCGAAGCGGCCGAGCGCCCTGGTGACCTCCTCGCGCGTCGAGCGGCCGGTCACCTTCACGTCGCCTTCGAGGGGCGCATCCACCAGGTACACCAGGCGCTCGTCGGTGACGCCGAGCCGCGCCGACGCCTGCGCCAGCGTGTTGCCCCACTTGTGGAACAGCCTGCCCTGCTCCGGTTCCCCGGCCAGGCCCACGACGATCAGCAGGAACACGCGCAGCATCACTGCAACCCCACGAGGCGCCGATAGCCCCACTCGGCGAACACCAGCCCCATCAGGGCGATGAGGACGATCGGCATGTTCCAGAGCTCGCGCTCCTCGAGCGCCGTCACGCCGCGGCCCGCGTAGCGGACGTCCTCGGCGAGCGTGCCGGCCGTCGCCGGCGTGTAGTACTTGCCGCCCGTCTCCTCGGCGATTCGCCGCAATGGCGCGGCGTGCAGCGTCGGATCGAAGAACTCGCCGTCGCCGGCTCCGGCCCGGATGTAGCCGACGCCGCTGCCGACGGCCTGCCCGGCGCGCGTCGCGTCGACGGCCACCTCGTAGGCGCCGGCCTCGGTGCTGACGAACGTGCCGCGGTACTGGCCGTTGCGTTCCCCGGTCCACTGCAACGGCACGGTCGTCGTGGTGCCGCCCGGCCGGGCCACGGTGGCCACCACGGTCGCGTCGTTCAACTCGGTGAACGCCTTGTCGACGACGGTGGCCTCGATGGTCACCGGCTCCCCCGGCTCCACGCGGTCGGACAGGCGGACGTCCACGGCGTCGGGCACGCCGTCCACCGTCCAGCGCAGCAGCTGGCGCCAGAACTGCTCGTGCGTCTGGTCCTCGAGTGGAATCGACGCGTGCATCTGCCACAGCCAGGAATCCTGCGCCGTGAAGGCGATCGCCTTGCCGCGGCCGTACGGCTGCGACGCCAGCACGTTGTGCGCGCGGCCACGCTCGTCGGTGCCGGTCAGCAGCACGGTGGCGGCAGGCTTGGCCGGCAGCGGCGCGTTGGCGCTCGTGACCTGCGGCAGCTTCGACCAGCGCGCCTCCGACGCGGCCTCGGTGTCGGCAATCTGGGTGGCCGCGTGCGCCGCGCCGGCGCGGGTGGGCGCCACCTTCAGGCGCGCGAAGCCCGGGGTCTGCGTCGCGCGCGTCCGGGGATCGATGAGCAGGGGCAGCACGTCGGCGACGGGCGTGCCTCCATAGCCGCCCTCGCCGAACGAGCGGGCGCCGCCGATCATCAGCAGGCCGCCGCCGCGATTGTCGACGAAGTCCGCGATCATCTGCAGCTGGTCGCCGGTGAACGCGCCGGCCTCGATGCTGCCGAGGATCAGGCCGCGGTAGCGGAACAGCTCTTCCCGCGTCCGGGGAAAGCCGCCGGCCACCTCGTCGGGCTCGCCCTCGAGGCGCATGTACTTGTTGTCGGCGGTGCGCTGCAGCGCGACGACCAGCAGGTTCTTGTCGTCGGCGACGGCGCGCCGCAGGAACTTCATCTCGAACCGCGGCTCGCCCTCGTAGTACAGGAGGCGCTCGCGGGTGTCGCGGACGTTGACGAGCAGGTCGCGCGCGTTGTTCTGCGTCACGACCTCGCCCTCCTGCGGCGACACCTTGAAGCGGAACAGCCGCGGGCCCGACTCGGAGGCGACGGCGCGAATGCGGACCGGCAGCGGCGTGCCGTCGGCCGGCAGCTGGATCTTCTCCGACCCGACGATGCGTCCTTCGTCCTCGACGTCCACCGTCACGGGACGGCCCGCGTAGCCGGTCTGCGACACCACGACCTCGACGAGCAGCGAGGCCCCCTTGAGCACCGTCCGGGGCGTGTTGACACGGTCCACCTGGACGTCCCGCGGCAGGCGCTCGCCGCCGATGCCCACGGCGAAGACCGGGATCTTCTCGGCCTTCAGCCCCAGCAGCGCCTTCGCGACGGAGCCCTCGCTCGTATCCGCTCCGTCCGACACCACCACGAGGCCCGCGACCGGCAGCCCGGCCAGTTCCTCGCGGACCCCGTCGAGCGCCGGGCCGATCTTCGTCTGGGTACCGGCGAAGGTCAGATCCTTGACCCCGCTGACCCGTCCGGCCGTCGACGAGAAGCGGAAGGTCCTGACCAGGAAGCGGTCCGACAGCGACTTCATCAGGGCGCTGTCGGCCGCGCCGAACTGCTGCTGCACGAACAGCCCGCGCGGCTGACCCGCCATGTCGGGAATCTGCATGCTGCGCGAGTCGTCCACCAGCACGGCCAGGACGTTCTGCTGGTTCACGGCCGCGCGGACGGCCAGGGTGGGCCGGAACAGGCAGAACAGGACCACGGCGAGGGCCGCGATTCGCAGGCCCGTCAGCACGATGCGGTCGCGCAGGCGGCCGTCCGCCACCGACACCCGCCGGTAGGTGAACAGGGCCACCGCCACGACGGCCCCCACGAGGATGGCGGCGACGAGCGACGCCGTCGTGACGTCGAAGCGGAATTCTCCCTGCTCGAAGACAACGGGCCGATAGGAGAAGAGCGCCTGGAACAGGGACTCAAACATCGGGGGTTCGCCGCGGCCTGGGGTGATTGAGGGGGCGATTGTACATGCAGCGGTGGAGAATGTCGCGGACCGTCGCCGCCCCCCAATCGGGTAGGCCCGGCCTCAGAGCAGTCGGCCGAACAGCGCGGCTCCCGTGACCAGGGCTACCGCCCGGGCGGCGCGCGGCCTGGCGTGCTTCAGCCAGTTCCACCACCAGGCCAGCGCCACCATCGAGGCGATCAGGCCGACGACGAACTTGAAGGTCTGCAGCGGATCCAGCGCGGGCCCGTAGATCTGCCACAGCCCCGGCGCCCAGACCGACCCGTAGACCAGGCACAGGTGCACGAAATAGATGACCAGCGTCTCCTGGGCGACGGCGCTGAAGACGTGCGGCAGGCTCGTCACGCGGCGGCTGGCGAACGCGATGGCGGAGAGGATCAGCAGGCAGGTGCCCACCCGGATCGTCACGTCCCCTGGCAGCGACGCGCCCGGCCCCGTCCACCAGTCGGCCGCCCTCGACGACCGGAGCCCGAGCGCCACGCCGACCAGCACGACACCGGGCAGCAGCAGCGCGCTCCACGCAAACCGGGTCAAGTCGGAACTGCCCCACCGGGCGTAGATCTGGCCCAGGCTCGCGCCGATGAGCACGAAGGCCGACCAGGGGAACAGCGGGAAGAGCGGCAGCTGCGTCCCCAGGATCGGCATGAGGTACGCGGCGATCGGCATCGGCAGCCAGCGGGTCCAGTCCACGGCCCACATGTGGGGCGCGGCCAGCACGATGGCGACGGACAGGACGAGGCCGGCCACCGTGAACACGGTCCGGGACCGCGTCAGCAGCACGAGCACCTGGACGCCGATGAACGTGATGCCGATGAGCTGCAGGACGTCGGACGAGAAGAAGATCCGCCACTGCTCGGGGCTGGCCTTCGGCATCTCGACGAACCGCGCGGCCGGAAAGTGCAGCGCGTAGCCGAGCAGCACGAACGTCGCGAAGCGGCGCACCCGCTTGAGCACCGCGGGCGACCACGTGGTGTGCGACGCCCAGTGCCGGCCCGTGGCCACGCTGAACGCGAACCCGGACAACAGCAGGAAGAGGCTCGAGGTCAGGCCCCGCTGGAACTGCCAGACGTCGTACCACGTGCCGGTCCGGTACGGCGCGGCCAGCAGCGCGTCGATCGTGTGGCCGTACAGCATGAAGACCACCGCCAGCGCCCGCGCCAGGTCGATGAAGATCACACGCCGGGCGTGCGAACCGGACGTGGTGGGAGTGGCAGCGGCGGTCGACACGAACACGCGCAGTATAGCGCCCGGCGGCGCGCCCCGGCGCCCGCGGCCACGGGTTACAGTTGGAGACGATGGCCCGCCCGGCGTCCATTCGCACGAGGTTCCAGGCCACGGTCGTGCTGCTCGCCTGCGCGGCCGTGGGCGTGACCGGCTGGATCGCGTCGACCGGCGCCACGACGGCGCTGCGCCAGGCCACGTACGACCGGCTGACGGCGATCCGAGAGACCCGGAGCCATGCCCTGGAGCAGTACTTCCAGGACCTGTCCCGGCACGTCGCGGCGCTGTCCACCAGCGAGACGACCGTCCTGGCCCTCCAGGAGTTCGAGGCCGCCTGGCGGCGGCTCGACGGCCTGCCGGCGCACGATCCCGCCCGCGACGGGCTGGCGCGCTTCTACAGGGGCACGCTCGCGCCGCGCATCGCCGGAACGCTCGACGCCGAATCCCTGATGGCCACGTGGTTCCCGCGCGATCCGCGGGTGTGGCGCCTGCAGCACGCGGCGATTTCGGGCAACCCGCATCCTCCGGGCTCGAAGGACCTGCTGCTCGAGGTCCCGGGCACGGGGGACTGGGGCCAGGTGCACGCGCGGCACCATCCGACGTTCCATCGCTACCAGACGGCCTTCGGGTTCTACGACGTCTTCCTGGTGTCGGCCCCGGAAGGCCGGGTGCTCTACTCGGTGATGAAGGAGGTCGACCTCGGCATGGCCCTGACCGAGGAGCCGTACCGGTCGACGCGCCTGGGCCGCATCTACGCGCGGGCACTGGCGAGCGCGGGGCGCGACGCCGACGACCGCGTCGTGCTGGAGGACTACGCGCCGTACGTGGCCTCGTCGTTCGCGCCGGCGGCCTTCGTCGCCTCGCCGGTGCAGGTGGCCGGCGCGACGATCGGGGTGCTGGCCATGCAGCTGTCGATCCGAGAGGTCGACCGCGTGATGACCGGCGCGCGCAACTGGCGCGAAGCGGGCTTCGGCGACACCGGGCAGGCGTACCTGGTCGGCGCCGACGGCACGCTGCGCAGCGACCTGCGCCAGCAGACCGAGGACCCGGCCGGGCTGCAGGCGCGGCTGCGCGCCGCCGGCACACCCGCGGACGCGCTCGAGCGCATCCGGCGGGCCCAGACCACCGTGCTGAGCCTGCCGATGGACCTGCGGGTCGTCGAGCCGGCCGGTGGCGACGCCGCGGAGTTCGGCGTCAACCTGTTCGGCGAGCGGGTCCTCCGCTCGCACGCCGCGGTCGACATCCCCGACCTGCAGTGGACGCTCGTGGCCGAGATCGACGCGGACGAGGCGCTCGCGCCGGTCCGCGCGCTGCAGGCGCGGCTGCTGACGGTGGGTCTGACCGTCGCCGGGCTGTTCTTCGTCGTGGCCGGCTGGCTCGGTGCGTCGGTGACCCAGCCGGTGCTGGAGCTGGCCCGCACCGTGGCCCGCCTCGGCGCGGGCCAGCGGGGCGAGACGGTGCCCGTCCGCTCGAGCGACGAGGTGGGTCAGCTGGCCGCCGCGTTCAACCGGATGAGCGCCGACCTCGAGCGCACGACGGTCTCGAAGACCGAGCTCGAGGTGCTGGCCGGCCGCCTGATCTCTGCGCAGGAGGACGAGCGCCGGCGTGTCGCGCGCGAGCTGCACGACGACCTCGTGCAGCGGCTGGCGGCCACCGCGATCGAGGTCGGCCGGCTCGAGCGGCTCCCCGCGCCGAGTCCCGAGCAGCAGGCCGGGCTCGCCGCGCTCAAGCGCACGCTGGCGGTGCTCTCCGAGGACGTGCACGGGCTGTCGCGCCGGCTCCACCCCGCCACGCTCGAGGAGCAGGGCCTGCTCGCCGGCATCGAGAAGGAGTGCCGCGCCTTCACCGAGCGCGGGGGACCGCCGGTGGAGGTCCGCATCGAGGGCGCGGTCGACGGCCTGCCCACGCCGGTCGCGCTGACGCTGTACCGCGTGGTGCAGGAGGCGCTGCGCAACACGCTCCAGCACGCCGGTGCCGCCGACGTGCGCGTGACGCTGCGTCGCGGGCCGGCCGGGGTGACACTCGACGTGGCCGATGACGGCAAGGGGTTCGCGCGCGGCACGCCTGGGTGGCGGGCCGGCCTCGGCCTGGCCAGCATGGAGGAGCGCGCCCGCCTGCTCGGCGGCACCTTCGCCGTCGATGCGAGCCCTGGCCGCGGCACCCGTGTCACCGTGCACCTGCCGCTGGAGGGCGCCTGATGGCGAAGCCGACGGTTCTGCTCGCCGACGATCACGCGATCGTCGTCGAAGGTCTCCGGATGCTGCTCGCGGCCGACTTCGAGCTGGTCGGCGTCGCACAGACCGGGCTCGAGATGGTGGAACTGTGCGCCGCGCGCAAGCCCGACGTCGTCGTGGCGGACGTGTCGATGCCCGTGCTGAACGGCATCGACGCGCTGCGACGGATGCGCCGCCAGGGCGACCGGACGCGCGTCGTGTTCCTGACGATGCACGCCGACGTCACCTCCGCCACCCGCGCGCTCGAGGCCGGCGCTTCGGGCTACGTGCTGAAGCACGCGGCGTCGGACGAACTCGTGACGGCCCTGCGCGACGCGCTGGCCGGACGCACCTACGTGTCACCGGCGCTGCGCAGCCCCGCCGTCGAGGAACGGCTCGTCCGCGAGCCGGGGGCGCCGATGCGGGTCGAGCTGACGCCGCGCCAGCAGGAGGTGCTGCAGCTGCTCGCCGAGGGGCGATCGGCCAAGGAAATCGGGGCCATCCTCGGGATCTCGCCGCGCACGGCCGAGACGCACAAATACAAGATGATGGACGACCTGGGCATCGGGACAACCGCCGAGCTCGTCCAGTACGCCGTCCGGCACGGCCTGGTGGCCGTCGACAGGGCTCCGTAGTTTTTCGGATACCGGGACACGGGGGCCGGCTGCTGGAATGGGGTCATCTGGAGGTTCGAGATGACACGCACATTCCGTCACGCCCTGATTGCCCTGACCGTGATGGCCGGCCTGACCACGGGGGTTCCCGCGGCCCACGCGCAGGACACGCCCGAACGGCTCGCGGCCCTGGCCCGTGAAGCCCGCACGCCGGCGGAGCACGCCGGGCTGGCGCGGCGCTACCGGCTGCAGGCCGAGTCGTTCGACGCCAAGGCAGCCGAGCACGAGGCCACGGCTGCACGGCTGGCGGCGCACGCGCCCGGCATCGCGCACAAGTGGCCGGCGATGGCGCCGGCACAGGTCACGCAGGCGAAGCAGCAGGCGCTCGACGCCCGTCGCGCGGCGCGCGAGAGCCGGCAGCTCGCCGACCACCACGTGCGGCTCTCGGTCGAGGCGCAGGCGCTGGCCGACTGACGCCGCCGGCCCCGGGGCGGCCCGTGCCGCCCCGGCCGGCGGGGTTACTTGAGCGGCGAGTAGTCGGCGGGCTCGAAGAACACCGACTGAATCTGCACCTGGCCGACGCCCGACTCCTTGGCGACGGCGGCCCACTCCTGATCCATCCGGAAGGCCGCCCAGCTCCGGGTCGCGGCCTCGCGGCTCGGGAACGCCAGCAGGTAGGTCATCGAGTTGGCCGAGGCCGGCGCGTCCATCGGCTTGCCGTACCAGACCTGCGTCATGCCGTGCCGCTGGAAGAACTTCCCGGTCTGGTTCCGGAACCTGGCGTGCAGCAGGTCGAGCTTGCCGTCCCCCACGGTGTAGGTGCGCAGCTCGAACACGCGCGGCGCCTGCGCGTAGGCCACCGGCTCGGCGGGCAGGACGCCCCGGGCCACGAACCCCAGCGCGAACGTCGCAACGAAGGCCGCCGCCGTGATCATCGTCTTCCGCATTCGACTTCTCCTTGAGGCGGGGCGTCGGCGCCCCTCGACATCGTCTAGAGGTTGTCGGGCAGCTTCACCGCGGCACCGGCACCCACCACCGTCGTCCACTCGCGCACCCGCCACCGCGTGACGATGCCGTGGATCACATAGGGATCGGCCTGGGCGAAGGCCTCCGCCGCCGCGGGCGAGTCGCCCTGGAACAGCAGCACGACGCCGTCGGCCGGGCTGGCCAGGGCACCGCCGAGCACCAGCTCGCCCCGCGCCACCGCCGCCCGCGCCAGTCCGATGTGCTCCGCCCGGTGCGGGGCCCGGCGCGTCACATAGTCGTCCACCACGTCGTACATCAGCAGGTAATGCATGCAGGGCCAATACTACCAGCGGCCGTGTCGGCGGTAAGCTAGGGGACCGGTTCACCAGGGGTGGTTTGATGAGACACGCGCGACTTGCCCTGTTCCTGACGGCGGCCGTGGCGGCCGGCTGTTCGCGGCCGGCCGACACGCCGGCCCAGACGGCCGCTCCCGCGGCATCCGCGACGGCGCCGCGGAAGTATCTGCTCGAGACGGTCGACGACGCCGCCGTCGTGCAGCTCTACGCCGACGGATTCGCCGCGCTGCCCTTGCGCGAGAAGACGCTGGTGTGGCACCTGACGCAGGCGGCGCTCGCCGGCCGCGACATCTTCCTCGACCAGAAGCACGCGAGCGCGCTCGAAATGCGCAGCCTCATCGAGGCCGTGGTAGCCCATCCCCAGGGCATCGACGCGGCCACGCTGGCCGAGGTGCAGCGCTACACGAAGCTGTTCTGGGTCAACAACGGGCCCTACAACAACCTGACCGCCCGCAAGTTCGTGCTGAAGACGACGCCGGCGGCCTTCGCCGCGGCCGTGCAGGCCGCGGTGCGGAACGGCGCCACGGTGGCGACGCGGCAGGGCGAGACGGTCGACGCGATGCTGGCGCGGCTGCAGGGCATGTTCTTCGACCCGGCCGTCGACCCGATCGTCACCAACAAGACGCCCGGCCCCGGCAAGGACATCCTGACGGGCAGCGCCAACAACCTCTACTCCGGCGTCACGCTGGCCGAGGCCAGCGCCTTCGCCAAGGCCGGCCGCGAGAAGAACGGTCTGAACTCGCGACTGGTCAAGCAGAGCGGCCAGCTCGTCGAGGAGGTCTACAAGGTCGGCGGCCGCTACTCGAGGGAGATCACCGAGGTCGTCCGGCACCTCGAGGCCGCGATTCCCTTCGCGACCGAGCCGATGGCCGATGCGCTGCGCGCGCTCATCCAGTGGTACCGCACCGGCGACGACGCCGACCGCGCGAAGTACGACATCGCCTGGGTGGCCGACAAGGACTCTCCGGTCGACACGATCAACGGCTTCATCGAGGTCTACCTGGACGCGCGGGGCATCAAGGGTAGCTGGGAGGGGCTCGTCTTCTACGTCAACCGGGAGAAGACCGCGCGCATCCGCAAGTTCGCCGAGAACGCGCAGTGGTTCGAAGACCACATGCCCTACGACCCGAAGTACCGCAAGCCCGACGTCAGGGGCATCGTGGCCAACGCCATCGACGTCGTGATCGAGACGGGCGACTCGGGCCCGGTGACGCCGGTCGGCATCAACCTGCCGAACGATCAGAGCATCCGCGAGCAGTACGGTAGCAAGTCGGTGTCGCTGTCGAACGTCCGGGAGGCGTCGGACAACGCCGCACCGACGAACATGCGCGCCGAGTTCTCGTGGACGCAGGAGGAAGCCGACCGCACCACGAAGTGGGGCGCGCTGGCCGCCGAGCTGCACACCGACATGCACGAGGTGATCGGCCACGCGTCGGGCCGGCAGGCCGAGGGCTTCAAGGGCTCGCCGCAGCAGTCCATCGGCGAGTTCTTCTCGGCGCTCGAGGAGGGCCGCGCGGACCTCGTGGGCCTGTACTTCCTGGCCGACCCCAGGCTGCCCGAGCTCGGCATCATCCCGGCCGCCGACCAGGACGCCATCGTCCGAGCCGAGTACGAGGCCTACACCCGCAACGCGCTCGTCCAGCTGCGCCGCGTCCGCGAGGGCACGCAGATCGAGGAAGACCACATGCGCAACCGCCAGATGATCGTGCGCTGGCTGATGGCCAACACCAGGGCCATCGAGGTGCGCCAGCGCGACGGCAAGACGTACTACACGATGGTGGACGTCAAGGCCTTCCGCGAAGGCGTCGGCCGCCTGCTCGCCGAGGTGCAGCGCATCAAGTCCACCGGCGACCGCGCCGCGGCCCGCGCGCTCTTCGAGACGCACGGCATCCACTTCGACGGCGCGCTGCGCGACCAGGTGGTCAGGCGGGTGGACGCCCTGAAGCTGCCGTCGTACACCGGCTTCGTGATGCCCAAGCTGACGGCGGTGCGAGGCCCCGACGGCGCCATCACGGACGTGACGATCTCGTATCCGATGGACCTGACCAGCCAGATGCTGGAGTATTCCGGCGCCAGGCGCTGAGGAGCCCGACATGACCCGACACCTCACCCGTTCGTTCGCGTGCGCTGCCACTCTCGGGTGGCTCTGGACGGCCCCCGCTGCCGCGCAGGGGCAGCAGGACTTCAGCAAGGTCGAGATCGTCACGACGAAGATCTCGAACAACTTCTACGGCCTGGAGGGCCAGGGCGGGCGCATCGGCGTGCTGACCGGCCCCGACGGCGTGTTCATGGTGGATTCGCAGTTCGCACCGCTCAGCGACAAGATCGCGGCGGCCATCCGCCAGGTGTCGTCCGGCCAGATCCGCATGCTCGTCAACACGCACGTCCACGGCGACCACACCGGCGGCAACGAGAACTTCGCCCGGATGGGTGCGACGATCGTGGCCCGGCCCCTGCTGAAGCAGCGGCTCGAGAAGCCGGCCCCGCCGGCCCAGCCCGCGGCGCGGGCGGCGCTGCCGGTCTACACGCCCGACACCCGCACGCGCCTGTCGATGAACGGCGAGACCATCGACCTGATCCCGCTGCCCTTCGCGCACACCGACGGCGACACGGCGGTCAAGTTCGCGAGCAACGACGTCCTGATGACCGGCGACGTGTTCCGCTCCGTCGGCTACCCGAACATCGACCGCGCCAACGGCGGCTCGCTGAAGGGCATGCTGGCGGCATTCGACACGCTCATCGCCACCGCGGGACCGAAGACCCGGGTGCTGCCCGGGCACGGCCCCGTCACCAACCGCGCGGCCATCGTCGCGCACAGGCGGATGGCCCTCGCGGTGCGCGACCGCGTGGCGCGGCTGATCAAGGAGGGCAAGACCCAGGAGCAGATCGTCGCCGCGAAGCCGACGAAGGACTTCGACGAGCGGACGGGCAACGCGGCCGCCAGCGCCGATCGCTTCGTCGGGCAGCTGTACGCGGAGTTGACCTCCGCGCAGTAGACGACACCCCGTCGAGGATCTCCCGGCGGCGCGGAGCGCCGCCGGGGCGTCCCGCGGTGCCACTCGTTCCCGGAGGCGCACCACCGCGGATCCGTCACCGACGGCTTCCCTTGGGGTCGAACTGGAAGACGGACTCGAGCGGGGCGCCGAACACCTCGGCGATCTGGAACGCCATCTCGAGCGACGGCGAGTACTTGCCGAGCTCGATCGCGATCACCGTCTGACGCGTCACCCCGATGCGCTCGGCAAGCGCCTGCTGCGACATCTCGCCGTGCTCGGCCCGCAGGTCGCGGAGGCGGTTCCGAACCTGGCAGCCCATCTCAGAGCCCTCGCCGGTAGTAGTGGATCTGCATCCCGCACTTCACGAGGTACGCCACGGTGATGGCGAGCAGCACGTGCTGGGCGACCACCCATGATGGCCTCCTGTCCACTCTTCTTTACTCTTGCGTCGCCACTCGTGTCGTCAGGCCTACTTGCCCACCATCAGGCGCGGCGCCTGGTTGTTCTCCTCGCAGATGAACTCGATCAGGTCGGCGTCGGCGGCGGCCGTGTCGGTCATCAGGCGGTGGTGCACGCGCACGGAGAACGGGCGGGTGTACGCCTTCGGGTCGTCGATGGTGATGTCGATCTGCACGGCCCCGAACGTCGGCCGCGTCCAGCGCTCGGTCCAGCGCGCCGCGTCGGTCAGCGGGCTGCCGTCGATGTCGAGCCAGCCCCCGTCGCGGAACCGTCCCGCCTCCACGACGAGCGTGTCGCCCTCGTAGCGCCCGACCGAGTAGCCGTACCACCACGGCTGGGCGTCGGCCGGCGGCAGCGGGCGCCCGTCGGTGAAGATCTGCCGGACGCCTGAGTTGCCCTCGTAGAGGATGGCCAGCACGTCGCGGCTCTGGATCACCTTGCGGGGCTGCGGATGCATGTGGAACTGCATCAGTCCCATCGGCAGGCAGTGCGCGTCGGGGTTGTCCTTGCTCTGCTGCTCCTTGCGGGCGGCCTTGAGCTGCGCCGCCCACGGCTGCAGCGGCAGCGGCCCGGTGAAGTTCGCGAAGACGTCACCGAAGGTCGCGGCCGGCGGCTCGCCGGCTGGCGACACCGGCAGCGGGCGCACCTGCCCGTCGACGAACCAGGCGTTCACCCAGACGCCGCTGAAGTCCACCTTGCCGTCCGCGGTCCGGGGCGCGGGCGCCCGCATGTCGATCCGGCCGTCGGCCGTGCGCGGAACATTGCGCTCCGGGTAGGCCGGCCACTGGGCCGACAGGGACGGAGCCAGCGCCACGAGGCCCGCGAGGACGATTCCGGACAGGAGCCGCTTCCGCATGCGCGCATCCTACCCCACCCGGCGTTCGTTCCCACCCGGGCCGACGTTGTCATCCGGGAGAGGGCCACGACCCGGACGAGGCGCGTCGTCCCACTGGAGGCCGTGGGCGCGTGAGCACGCGGCGGCTACGGCGCCCGCGCGGCGCGGGGCGCCTTCGGCGGCAGCGACGACGCGTACGCGTGCGCCTTGGCCAGCGCGCCCGCGAGCGTCCTCGGCGCGGCCAGCACCTCCGGCGGCACGACGACGTACTCGCGCATCACGCGCCCTCGCACCGGCTCGAACGGCGCGGCGCCGAACGCGCGGATGAACCGGTCGCGTTCGGCGGCCGGCAGGCGCAGGAACATCGAGTCCGCGAACAGGCCGGCGAACATGTGGCCGGCGGTGAACGCCGCAGGACAGCCGAACATCCGCCGCGTCGTCACGTCGCGCAGGCCGGCCACGGCGCGCGTGAACCGCGCGGCGAGGGGCGCGGGCACCGAGGGCCACGTCCGATCCGCCATCGTGTCGCCGAATCAGCGGGTGCGGCGGCGCCCGCCGGTCCACTGGAAGCCGTCGCGGCTGCGGGCGATCCGCTTCAGGTGCATGCGGTTGTCGGGGTTGCGGCTCGGGCTGCCCCAGATGCGCACGCGGTCGTCCACCTGCAGCGTGTCGCGCGAGATGCCGTCCCGCTCGAGGCGGGACGGGTTGGACCACTCTGCCGCGACCTGGATCGCCCGGCCGGACGCGTCGATCGTGGCGACGTGCACCCACGCGTGCGGCGCGCGGAACTGCACTTCGGTGATCACGCCGTCGACGACGACCTCCTGGTCCTCGTGATAGTAGGCGGCGAAGGAATGGTGCCCGTGCGCCGGCACCCCGAGCAGCAGCCCCCCGAGAGCCACGGCTCCCGTCAGACCCCGTGACGACCGCATGACACGCTGTCCGCTCATGACGCCCTCCCGCCCGCCTCCGGCAGATTGTCGATCGGAACGGGCTCCAGGCGATCGGCCGGCGTGAACCCGAACACGGCACCGTAGAAGTAGAGCTCCGCCTCCTGGCTGCGGACGATCGTCTCGGCGCGACGGAACCCGTGCTGCTCGCCCTCGAACGCCAGGTACGCCACGGGGCAGCCGCGCGCGCGG
>CAWULT010000085.1:0-19696 GCA_963923455.1 uncultured bacterium | reverse complement strand
GCGCCTCGGCGCGTGTCGCGTCGTCGCCCGGCAGCCGTTCCCCCTCGAGCCCGGCTGCCCGCGCGAACGAGGCGCGCGCGTCGGCCAGCAGCCCTGCCCGCTCGTAGAACCGTCCCAGGCCGTGCGCCTCGCGGGCCGTGCGGGCCGCGTGCGGGCCCTCGTCCAGCAACTGGGCCGCGCGCGCCGTCAGCAGCGCCAGCGACAGCAGATCGAGCCGGTTGTGCTCGAGCACGCCCTCGAGCGGCCGGGCGTCACCCGTCCGGACGAAGTGGAAGTAGCGCGCCGGAATCTCGAACCCCGGCACGTCGCCCTCGCGCTCGTGCGCGCACAGGGCACGCTCCAGCTCGCTCAGGCGGCACCCGCCGCCGTCGCCCTCGTCCGCCCGCCACAACCGCCGCGACGCGTGCAGCATGTCCACGTGCGGCATGCCGGCAAACGGCGTCTCCATCCGCTGGAAGAGATACCGCGTTTCGATGAGCGGCAGGTCGAACGTCTTGCCGTTGAAGGTAACGACCGTGTCCGCCGCTCCGGCGAGCCCTGCCACGGCCTCGAGCATGCCCCGTTCCGCGGAGGGTGCCGTCAGCAGGAACTGCCGGATCCTGAACGTGCCGCCGTCGAACCATCCACACCCGACGAGAAACGCCTGCGTGCCCGCGCCGCCGGCGAGCCCTGTCGTCTCGAGGTCGACGAACAGCAGCCGGCTGCCGCACGCGCCACCGGCCAGCAGCGGCAGCCGCGCCCATCCCCCGGCGGGCGGCATGCCGTCGGCGACAGCCACGCGGCCGTGCCGGTGCCCCGGCAGGTATCGGCGATCCACCGTCGCGAAGCGGTGCCCGCGCACGTCCTGCCAGGCGCCGCCGAGCACCTCGGCCGCGTCGGCCGCCCGGGTGCCGGCGCGGGGACCGTCCGGCATGGCCGAAGGCTCCGGCGCGCGTCCCATCGTTCCCGGGGCGACGGACTCCCCAGGCGGGAACGGCGGCACCGGGGTGGGTGGCGTCGAACCCTGTCCCGACGGCCGGAGCACGCCGCGCAGGCGATCGGCCAGCGTGCTCACGCCGGCTCCTGCAGCGCCGCGCCCGGCACGCCGGCGGCGGCCAGCGCGCGCACGCCGAGCAGATCGAGTATCCGCAGGGCGACGACCTTCGCGAGCGGGCCCGTGTCGCCGACCGGGCCCACGCAGGTCGGGCAGCCCCGCTCGCAGGGACAGCCGGCGATCGCCTCGTGCGTCCTCACGAGCAGGTCCGCATGCATGCGGAACAGCGGTTCGCTGAAACCGATGCCCCCCGGGTAGTTGTCGTAGACGAAGATGCGGGGCTCGTCCGAGATCGTCACGGGCTGCCCGGCGCGCGGGCGGTCCACGTCGTCGGCCTCGTCGCCGCTGCCGATCGAGATGCCCACGTCCTGGCGGTCGCACATCAGCAG
This sequence comes from uncultured bacterium, assembly GCA_963923455.1. Lineage (GTDB taxonomy): Bacteria > Acidobacteriota > Vicinamibacteria > Vicinamibacterales > UBA2999 > CAWULT01. The sequence continues at coordinate 18,274 of CAWULT010000085.1, read as the reverse complement.
CAGCTGCGCGACCTGCCGCATCGCGAACGACAGGCCCACCACGCCGTCGCGCCGGTCGTCGGAGGCGAACGGCAACGACGCCATCACGGCCCGCGGGATCGTCAGCCAGTACGCCGTGGTGTGCATCTGCTGCTCGGGCAGATCGAGTTCGCCCGAACCGACGTTCTCGTTCGTGTAGAACTTGATCTTCTTGAAGCCGACGACGCGCGACGACACATGCACCTCGCCGTGCGAGCGCACGCCGCGCGCCTCGGGCGGCGCCGCGCCGCCGCCGGCCGCGTCGGTCGCGAACGTGTCGAGCGTCTTCACCTTCGTGTAGGTGATCGCGTCGGTGTAGTAGTCGCAGTCGATCCGGCGCACGTACGCCTTGCGCCCGTCGAAGTCGAGCCGCTCCACCTGGTAGAGGACGCCCTCGAGGATGTAGATCGCCTTCTCGTGCAGCGTCGACGGACCGCTCGTGAAGCTCGTCTCGCCGATCACGTCTGACCCGCTCGTGAGGTCGACGATGACGAAGTTGTCGGACGAGATCGACCGGAGACTGACCGCGTCGGCCGGGTAGGACTCGTTGGTCCACTGCCACGTGCCCTCGCCGCCCTCCTCGCCGGCGGCGCGATGCACGAAGCCGCTCTCCTCGAGGATGCCGAGCACCTCCTGAACGTCGTGCCGGCCGTACTGCTCGCTCGTCGTGAACGGCAGCTCGAAGGCCGCGCACTTCACGTGATCCACCAGGATGTGCAGGTTGTCCGGATTGACCAGCGCGTGCTCGGCAGGCGCGTCGAAGAAGTACGACGGGTGCCGCACGACGAACTGGTCGAGCGGCGCGCTGCTCGCGACCAGCACGGCCACCGACCGACCGCTGCGCCGGCCGGCCCGGCCCGCGCGCTGCCACGTGGCCGCGATCGTGCCGGGGTAGCCGGCCATCACGCACGCGTCGAGCGCACCGATGTCGATGCCGAGTTCGAGCGCGCTCGTGGAGACGACGGCCCGCACCGAGCCGTCGCGCAACCCCTTTTCGATCTCGCGGCGGCGCTGCGGGAGGTATCCGCCGCGGTACCCGCGGATCTCGTCGGGCGCGCCCGGCGGCCCGGCGAAGTCGTCCTTCAGGTACGTCGTCAGGATCTCGGTGGCCAGCCGGCTCTGGGCGAAGACGATCGTCTGCAGCCGGCGCTTCAGGAACTCCGCCGCGACGCGCCGGGTCTCCGAGAGGTACGAGCGGCGGATGCCGAGCTGCTGGTTGACGACGGGCGGGTTCACGAACACGAAGACCTTCTCACCCGCGGGCGCGCCGCTCTCGGCCACGAGCTCGAACGGCTTCTCGACGAGCGCCTCGGCCAGCTCCGCCGGGTTGGCGATCGTCGCCGACGAGCAGACGAAGGTCGGGTCCGAGCCGTAGTGCGCGCACAGCCGCCGCAGGCGGCGCAGCACGTTGGTCAGGTGACTGCCGAACACGCCCCGGTAGGCGTGCAGCTCGTCGATCACCACGTAGCGCAGGTTCTCGAGCAGCTTCGCCCACCGGGGATGGTGCGGCAGGATGCCCGAGTGGATCATGTCGGGATTGCTCAGCACGACGTGCGCCCGCCCGCGGATCGCCCGCCGCGCGTCGGCTGGCGTGTCGCCATCGTAGGTGAAGACCCCGATTTCGAGCTCGCTGCGGCCCGACAGCTCGTCGGAGAGCTCGTGCAATTCGGCGAGCTGATCCTGCGCCAGCGCCTTCGTCGGGAACAGGTAGAGCGCCCGCGCCGAGGGATCGCGCAGGATGGTGCTGAGCACCGGCGCGTTGTAGCAGAGCGTCTTGCCCGACGCCGTCGGCGTCGTGATGACGACGTGCCGCCGGGCGAGGGCGTGCTCGATCGCCGCGGCCTGGTGCGTATAGAGCTGCTCCACCCCGCGTCCGCGCAACGCGTCGCGCAGTCGCGCGTCGACGCCATCCGGAAACGGCGCGAACCGCGCCTCGCGCGCCGGCAACCGGCGCACGGCCGTGATCCAGTCGTCCGGGGTGTCGGGCCGGTCGAGGCTCGGGCCGACGAGCCGGTTCAGGACCGAGTCCAGCGCGTGGGCATGAGCGGGATCGGTGCGCCGGGCGGGAAGCATGACCGGACGAATATAAGGCGAAGTTCCGAGGGAGTTCAACCGCTCAGCGGCGGCCCGACCCGACCGCCAGGTCGGCGACACTCCAGAGGAACTCGCTAACGCCCGTCTGCCGGAGGCGCACGAACCGGGCGGGGCGGGGTGAGAACCCGATCACCGGCGCCGGGTACCGGGGCTCGACGAGGCCAGCCTCGATCACGGCGCCCGCCACCGGTCCCTGGCTGGCCGGCTGCCACGCCTGCCCATCGAGCGATGTCTCGATCGTCAGCGCGCGCGGGAACTCCGCGACGAACCGACCGAGCCCGAGGCGCACGGCGCCGACGACGGTCTCCCCGCCCAGGTCGACGTTCAGCACTTCGGCGCCGGCCTGCGGCCCGCAGTACCACCGGGTCTCCGGGTCGCCGTCGGTCGCCAGCCCCGTCATCCCCGGCTCGCACTCCGAGCGAACGGCTGCGATGGGCCGTCCCTCGCCAAGGGCCGGCAGCGGCCCCGCGTCGCGCCGCGGGAGTCGGTAGATCGTGGTCGTGCCCGCCCGGGACACCCGCACGGCACCCGGCTGCCGCTCGACGAGCTGGCGGAGCCGCCCGGCCTCGTCCTCCACGACCACATGGAGCTCGACGCGACGGCGAAGCGGCTCGAACAGGTCGTCGAGTTCCTGCTGCATCGCGAAGAGCAGCGCCGCGTAGTACGGGGGCTCGTAGCCGCTGTAGCCGTTGACGGTCCGCCACCCGCCGACCACCGCCGCGTACTGGGGAGCGATGTCCCGGACGGTGCCCGCGGGCAGGCTCAGCACGACCGTCCCCCGGAGCGCGCGGGCATCCTCGACCGGCGGAGGCGCCTGCCCGGCCTGGATCGTCCCCATCCAGCCATCGGCCACGATGCCCGCCCCGACGACGGCCACGAGCACGGCGGCGGTCAGGCGGCGCCGGGCCAGCGTTGCGACCATCAGGCCGGCAACCACGGCCAGGCACAACGTCGACATCATCCAGAACCGGGCCGGCACCCGCACGCCGCTCGCACCCGGCAGCTGCATCAGGGCCATGAACGGCATCACGCTGGGCCCGCGCAGCGTGCCGGCCGCCGTCAGCGCCGGACCGAGCGACAGCACCCAGGTGACGGCGGCGGCGAACAGGTAGAAGGTCATCGTCTCCGACCGGCGCAGGGCCGCACCGGCGCGGCGGGACAGCGCGAACGCCAGCGCCGTCGCCACCACGGCGATCACGAGGGGCTTGCCGATCGAACTGGCCGACAGGCGCACCGGCCCCGCCTGGTAGCGCAACGGACCGTGGACCAACACCGCGCCAGCGACGACCACCGCGAGAAGAGCCGCGGCGGCGGCGATCCGCCGAGTCACCGTGACGGGAATGGAGGTCCGGGGGACGGCCACCCGCGGCCACCACCCGAGCGCGTGGACGAGCGCGACGGCCGTCAGGGCGGCAAGGGTGAGCCCAGGGAAGAGCTCCGCCTCGATCCGGCACCCGATCCGCAGCCAGCCCCAGAAGGTGAGGTGCTCCGACGCGCAGAGGACTCCGAGCAGGTCGGCGCTGAAGGCCTGCACCTCGGGCAGGCCTCGCTGGAACCCGTGTCGTGCGTGCACGACGACGTAGCGCCAGAGCACCGGCACGAGCGGCACGGCCGCCAGCGCCGTGGCGCCGGTCACCTCCAGCAGCCCCCGCCAGTCGCGACGCAGGACCACGAACCACAGCACCCAGAGACCGACGAGCACCGAGAAGAAGACCAGGTAGTAGGCGTTGGCCGACACCTGAAGCAGCCAGGCCACGCCGTAGAGCGCCAGCCACCGCCGCCGCCGCGTGTCGACATACCCGTGCAGGCCGAGCAGCGCCAGCGGCGCCCAGAACGTCGCCAGCATCTGCAGGTGCGGCAGCTGGGTCGCGCGGAAGGGCGAGAACGCGAACGCGAGGCCGGCAACGAACGCGGCCCCGCCGTGGCCCGTGAGGCGATGCACCAGCGCGAATGCCGCGGCGCCGCACAACGGAAAGGTCAGCAGGGCCACGAGGTTCGCCGTGGCGATCGGATCCCGCGTGAGCCACTCGAGCGGCGTGGCGAGGGGACCGAGCCCGAGCAGGTGCTCCGAGAAGGCGAGCGTGTCGGTCGTCGGGTAGAAGTTCGGAAACTGCCACCAGGCGTCGGAGAGTGGCAGGACCCAGGCATTCCAGTACAGGATCGACGCGGTCAGGATCGGATCGCCCGCGTCGTGGACGATGAGCGTGGATGGATGGGCCAGCAGGTCCCGGGCCTGGACGGCCGTGAGCGCCGTGTACGCCAGCAGGCTCGCGAGCAGCCCCCCCCACATCCGTCTCATCCGTTCGCCCCTCCCGGCCGGCCCGGACTAGGCCCGGACTGCGTCCGTATGGTACCTTGAGCGGTCGCCCCCATGCGCACCACAGACGCCACGTACACGGACCGCCGCCAGAGTCAGACCGAGGAGGAATACGCCGCGGACGACCTCGAGACGATGCAGGAGGCACGCCGCTACGGCCGCCACCTGTTCGGGCTGCTGCGGCCCCATGTGGGCCGGCGCGTCCTGGAAGTGGGGTGCGGGATCGGCACGATGAGCCGCCGGCTGACGGACATCGCCGACGAGGTGCTGGCCATCGAGCCCAACGTGAACTGCGCCGCGCGCGTGCAGGAGCAGCTCCGGAACGACCCGAAGTTCTCGCTCCGCGTCTGCCACCTGGAATCGTGCGACCCGGCCGAACTGGCCTCGCACCGGTTCGACACGGTGTTCTGCGTGAACGTGCTCGAGCACATCGAGGACGACGTCGCAGCCCTCCGCCTGTTCCGTGACGTGGTCGCCCCCGGCGGCAAGGTCCTGATCTGGGTGCCGGCCCTGATGGCGGCCTACGGGCCCCTCGACGCGGAGCTGGGCCACTTCCGCCGCTACTCGAAGGCGTCCCTCCGGCACGCCTTCCGCCAAGCCGGGCTCGAGGTGGTGTCCCTGCGCTACACGAACCCCATCGGCCTGCTGGGCTGGATGTACAAGGCGCACGTGGCGCGATCGAACGCCCACAGCTCCCGACAAATCCGCCTGTTCGAGACGCTGGTCGCCCCCTGGGCGCTGCCCCTCGAGCGCCTCGTCGTCCCGCCGATCGGGCTGTCGCTCGCCGCGGTCGGCCGCCGCACGTGAGCGGCCGCCCCGCCTGACTAGAACGCCCGGCTCTGGCAGCCGTCGACGACGATCGACGTCCCGCTGATCCAGCTGGCCCGCGCCGAGGCCAGGAAGGCCACGACCTCGCCGACCTCCTCGGCCCGGCCGAAGCGTCCGAACGGCAGCTCGCGGGAGACGAAGTCGGCGATCCACGCCGGGTTCTCCTGCTGGCGCTTCCACCACGAGCCTCCCTCGAACAGGATCGAGCCGGGCGAGACGCTGTTGACGCGAATGCCCGAGGGCGCCAGCTGTTGCGCCATCGACTTGGCGAGGCTGATCTCGGCCGCCTTGACGGCGTTGTACGTCATGCGGCCGCCGGCCTCGCGCCCGTAGATCGATGCGATCAGGATGATGGCGCCGCCGCCGCGCCGCTGCATGTGCGGCACCGAGAGCTTCGACGCCCGGACCGCCGGCATCAGCGTCTGGTCGATCGCCTCGTGCCAGTCGGCGTCCGACGTCTCGAGCAGGCCGGCCCCACGCGCCAGGCCCACGTTGTTGACCAGGATGTCGATTCCCCCGAAGGCCGCGACCGTCCGCTCGACGATCGTCTCGACGCCGGCCGGCTGCGACACGTCGGCCGCCACCGCGATCACGCGCGACGGGTCCCCGGCCACCGCCCCCACCTCGGCCGCGGCGCGGGCGAGCGGCGCGGCCTGCCGGGCGCACAGCGTCACCCGGCAGCCCTCGGCGGCGAGGGCCTTCGCGCTGGCCAGCCCCAGGCCGCGGCTCGAACCCGTGACGATCGCGACCTTGTCCCTCAACTCCAGATTCATGGGGCCATGATATCGGACCATGAAATGGGAAGGGCGCTCCGAGAGCGGGAACGTCGAGGATCGGGGGCGGCGGGAGACGTCGCGGGACTGCTACGCGGGCATCTGGGGGGCCCACGCGGCGCAGAAGGGCCTCCTGGAACCAGGGGATGTCGAAGAGGGCCTGCATGGCCGCCGCCGCAATCGGCGACGATCGCCGCAGCGTCAGGCCCAGGGGCGAGTGGTGCCGGAGTCGTTCACGCACGGCTCGTCGTCCCAGCGCGTCTCGTGGTTCCGGCGCGGCCTCGAGCGGGGCGATCCCGCCGCCTGCGACACCTTCGCCACGCGCTGAGCGCCTGGCGGGATCTTGCGCCTTCCAATCCCAGGCGATCCGTATAGAATGTGGCCGCAACCCGCGGCCGGCGCACGCAGTTGAATCCGGGCGTGGTAAGGGGTTCAACTCAATGCGCATCGGCATTCCCGCCGAGGTCTATCCCGGTGAAACCCGTGTCGCGGCCACGCCCGAGACGGTGAAGAAGCTGACGGCGGGCGGGCGGCACGCCGTCCTGGTCCAGGCCGGCGCCGGCGTGCCCGCCGCCATCCGCGACGCCGACTACGAGGCGGCCGGCGCGACCATCGTCCCCGGCGCCGCCGAGGTGTACGCGCAGGCGGACATCGTCCTGAAGGTTCGCGGCCCGCTCGACGCCGAGCTCCCCCTGGTGCGGCGCGGCAGCACCCTGGTGGGCCTGCTGTCGCCGCACGAGGACCTCAGCCCCCTCGTCCGAACCGGTGTCACCGCGTTCGCGATGGAGCTGCTCCCGCGCATCTCGCGGGCGCAGGCGATGGACGTGCTCTCCTCGCAGGGCAACATCGCCGGCTACAAGGCCGTCCTCGTCGCGGCCTACGAGTACGGCCGCTTCATGCCGATGCTGATGACGGCCGCGGGCACGGTCAAGGCCGCGCGCGTGCTGATCCTCGGCGCCGGCGTCGCGGGCCTGCAGGCCATCGCCACGGCCAAGCGCCTCGGCACCGTGATCGAGGCGTTCGACGTGCGGCCCGCCGTCAAGGAGCAGGTGGAGTCGCTCGGGGCCAAGTTCGTCGAGGTCGAGCTGTCGAAGGAAGAGCTCGAGGCCCAGGCCTCGGCCGGCGGCTACGCCCGCGAGATGAGCGACGACTACAAGCGCCGCCAGGCCGTGCTGATCGCCGAACGGGCCAAGGCCGCCGACATCGTGATCACGACGGCGCTCATCCCGGGCCGGCCCGCGCCGCGCCTGGTCACCGACGAGACGCTGGCCGGCATGAAGCCGGGCTCGGTCGTCGTCGACCTCGCCGTCCGGCAGGGCGGCAACTGCGAGGGCAGCGTGGCCGACCAGGTCGTCGTCCGCCACGGCGTCAAGGTCGTCGCCCCGTCGAGCCTGCCCGCGACGCTGCCGGCCGACGCCAGCGCCCTCTACGCCCGGAACCTGCTGAACTTCGTCAACCTGATGTTCGACGCCAAGACCGGCGAGTTCCGCATCGACCGGTCCGACGAGATCATCAACGGCACGCTGGTCTGCGCCGACGGCGCGCCGGCGAGGAGCTGACGCGTGCACGGAACTCCGCTCGATCCGCTCGTCACCAACCTCACGGTCTTCGTGCTCTCGGTCTTCGTCGGCTACCACGTCGTCTGGAACGTGACGCCGGCGCTGCACACCCCGCTGATGAGCGTCACCAACGCGATCAGCTCGGTCATCGTCGTCGGCGCGATCCTCGCTTCCGGTTCCGGGAGCGTCGACCTCGGCAGCATCCTCGGCGCCCTCGCGGTGGCGGTGGTCGCGATCAACACGTTCGGCGGGTTCCTGGTCACCGAGCGGATGCTCGAGATGTTCAAGAAGAAGGAACCGAAGGAGAAGCAGCGGTGACACTGGGTCCCAACGCGGTCGCGCTGCTCTACCTGGTGGCGAGCGTCTTCTTCATCCTCGCCCTCAAAGGCCTCTCCCATCCGCTCAGCGCCCGGCAGGGCAACCGCTTCGGCATCGTCGGCATGCTGCTGGCGGTGCTGACCACCTTCGCGGTCACCCAGCGGCTCGACCTCGCGATCGGCGCGCTCGCCGTCGGCGGCGTCATCGGCTACGTCGTGGCCAAGCGCGTCGAGATGACGCAGATGCCGGAGCTCGTCGCGGCGATGCACTCGCTCGTCGGGCTCGCGGCCGTGCTCATCGCCGTCGCCGTCGTCAACAATCCAGCGGCCTTCAACGTCGTCGACCCGATCCCGGCCGGCAACCGGGTGGAACTGTTCATCGGCACCTTCGTCGGCGCGATGACCTTCTCGGGGTCCATCATCGCGTTCGGCAAGCTGGCCGGACTCGGCAACAAGTTCCGGCTGTTCTCGAGCGCCCCGATCGTCTTCAAGGGCCAGCAGCTCACCAACCTCGTGCTGGCGCTGGCGATGCTCGGCTTCGGCCTGGCCTTCTTCTTCGCGCCGCCCGACGCCAAGTGGCCGCCCTTCATCGCGATGACGGCCCTCGCCTTCGTCCTGGGCGTGCTGGTGATCATCCCGATCGGCGGCGCCGACATGCCGGTCGTGATCTCGATGCTGAACAGCTACTCCGGCTGGGCGGCCTCGGGCATCGGCTTCTCGCTGAACAACCCGCTGCTCATCGTCGCCGGGTCGCTCGTCGGCTCGTCTGGCGCGATCCTGTCCTACATCATGTGCAAGGCGATGAACCGGTCGTTCTTCAGCGTGATCCTCGGCGGCTTCGGCGCCGCGGAAGGCTCGGCGGCCGGCACGGGCGAGCAGCGCACCGTGCGCTCGGGCTCGCCCGACGACGTCGCGTTCCTGCTGGGCAACGCCGAGAGCGTGATCATCGTGCCGGGCTACGGCCTGGCGGTGGCGCGCGCGCAGCACGCCGTCAACGAACTGGCCGAAAAGCTGATCCACAAGGGCGTCACGGTCCGCTACGCGATCCACCCGGTGGCCGGCCGCATGCCGGGCCACATGAACGTGCTGCTGGCCGAAGCCGAAGTGCCGTACGACCAGGTGCTCGAGATGGAGGAGATCAACAGCGACTTCGGCACGACCGACGTCGCGTTCGTGCTCGGCGCCAACGACGTCGTCAACCCGTTGGCCGAGACGCCCGGCAGCCCGATCTACGGCATGCCCATCCTCGAGGCGCACAAGGCGCGGACGGTCATCGTCAACAAGCGCTCGATGGCATCCGGCTACGCGGGCATCGACAACCCGCTGTTCTACATGGACCGCACGATGATGGTGTTCGGCGACGCCAAGAAGGTGGTCGAGGACATCGTCAAGGCGCTCGAGTAACGCGGCACCTCACGGAGAAGACGGTCATGCGGCACACCCGACACGGCTCGCGGCGGCGCTTCCTGGCAGCGGTGGGCTCGGCCGCGGCGGCCCTCGCCGTCCGCGCGGTCCCGCTCGCGGCGCAAGCCGCCGGCGGCCGCCCGCTGAAGATCGGCATCATCGGCTCGGGCCGCCAGGGCGGCACGGCCGGGCTGCTGTGGGCCAAGGCCGGGCACCAGGTGTTCTTCTCCTCGCGCCATCCCGAGGAGCTCAAGGACCTGGTGGCCAAGGCCGGTCCGAACGCCCGCGCGGGGCTGCCCCAGGAGGCGGCCGCGTTCGGCGACGTCGTCCTGATCGCGGTCCCCTACGGCGCGCTGCCGCAGGTCGGCAAGGACCACGGGCCGGCGCTCAAGGGCAAGGTCGTGATCGACTGCGGCAACCCGCGGGAGGACCGCGACGGCCCGATGGCGAAGGACGCGATGACGAAGGGCACCGGCGTGGCCTCGGCCGGGTACCTGCCGGGCACCAGGCTCGTGCGCGCGTTCAACGCCCTCAGCTTCGTGCAGCTCGAGAAGGAAGCCCACCGCCCCGGCGAACGGCTGGGCATCCCCGTGGCGGGCGACGACCAGGACGCCGTCCAGATCGTCGCGCGCCTCGTCACCGACGCCGGCTTCGACCCGGTGATCGTCGGCGGGCTGTCCCGGGCGAAGGAGTTCGACCGCGACACCGCCGTCTACGTGAAGGGCATGACGGCCCGGCAGATCCGCGAAACGCTGAAGCTGCGATAGGCCGCGCCCGGAGCGGGCACGCGGGCTCTGGACACGAAGGGGGCACTCGCGTGCCCCCTTCGCGCGTACGCGCTAGATCGACGGGAAGTCGGTGTAGCCCTTCGCGCCGGGCGTATAGAACGTCGAGGCGTCGAACGGCACGATCGGCGCGCCCGTCGCAAACCGGACCGGCAGGTCCGGATTCGACGTGAACAGCTTGCCGAACACGATGTAGTCGGCCTTCCCCGCCGCCAGGAACGCGTTGCCCGTCTCCTGCGTGAACCCGCCGCCGGCGGCGAACGGGCCCTTGAACAGCGGGCGCAGCAGCTCGAAGGCGTTCGGCATCGGTGGCGTCTGCAGCACGTGCAGGTAGGCCAGGCCCATCGGCGAGATGGCCTTGACCAGGTGCGTGTAGGTCTCGGCCGGGTCGTCGTCCTGGATGTCGTTGAATGGCATCGCCGGGCTGATCTTGATGCCCACCTTCGACGCGTCGCCCGCGGCCGCAGTCATCGCCTCGAGGGCCTCGACGACGAAGCGGATGCGGTTCTGCACGCTGCCGCCGTAGCCGTCGGTGCGCCGGTTCGATCCAGTCGACAGGAACTGCATCGGCAGGTAGCCCGAGGCGGAGTGCAGCTCGACGCCGTCCATGCCGGCCTCGAGCGCGTTGCGGGTCGCCTGTGCGTAGTCCTCGATCACGCCCCGGATCTCGCCCGTCTCGAGCGCGCGCGGCATGTCGTTGTCCTGGAGGCCGTGGGCGTCGGTCCAGATCTGGCCGGCGGCCCTGACGGCCGACGGCGCGATCAGCGGGGCGCTCGTGTACCGGTTGGCCGCGTGGCCGATGCGCCCGACGTGCATGAACTGCATGAAGATGCGGCCGCCAGCCCCGTGCACGGCGTCGGCGATCTTCTTCCACGCGGCGATCTGCTCGGTCGTGTGGATGGCCGGCGTGCGCGCGTAGCCGAGGCCGACGGCCGACGGCGCCACGCCCTCCGTGAGGATCACGCCGGCGGACGCCCGCTGACGGTAGTACTCGATGGCGAGCTCGGACGGCACGCCGCCGGCGAGCGCGCGGCTCCGGGTCATCGGAGCCATGAACATGCGATTACGGGTCTCGAAGCCGTCGATGCGGCCGGGACTCAGGACGGTGATGTCAGCCATGAACTGGAGCTCTCTCGCGAAGGGGCGCCCCGGAATCGGGGGGCCGCGGACCAATCATACAGGCGAAGCCGGACGCGCCGCCCCTGCCGGCGCCGTTCGTCGACGCCGGCCGCGTTCGTTCGGGCGCGCCCGATCACCGTCGGGCCGGTCGACCGGCGGCGGCCTCTTCCTCTTCCGACAACTCCACGGCCTGGGCGGGCCGCGCTTCCCCCCGGGCCGCGGCGGCGGCCGCGGTCCGGTCGTCCGTCCGGGCGGCCGTCAGGATGTTGCGCAAGCCGTAGTTCCCCTCGTGGCAGCCGTACTCGAACGGCTGCTGGCTGTCGTCGCCCTGCGTCAGGTTCATCGTGAACGTCCACGGGCGCGTCCAGGTGTGCGGGTCGTCGAAGGTCACCGACCACTCGAGGGTCTGCGGTCCGGCGCGACGGAAGCGCTCCACCATCCTCAGGTGCTCGCTCGAACCGCGATAGGCCGTCCTGTCGGTGAAGTTCGTCGTCTCCACGACGAGCGTGTCCCCCTCCCAGTGCCCGCGGGCGTCGCCCAGGTACTGGCGGATGGTGCCGCCGACGTGCGGCCTCGGCTCGAGCGGAATCACCCGGGTGTCGTGCACCATCTCGTAGGTGATGGTCACCGCGTCGGGGCTCTGGTTGATGAAGTACGAATTGCCGTAGAGGGTCGGCAGCATCGACGTCGGGATGCCGCGCGTGATGCAGCGGTCCCACAGGCTCCGGTCCGTCCACGAGTCGGCCGGTCCACGCCCGCGCCGGGCCGCCGTGCGGGCGGCGGCCCTGGCGTCCGCCTCCGGCGTGGTGGGCGGAATCCTGCCGTCCTTCGGGTCCGTGACCAGCCACGCCCGGCTGTTCCCGGCGTTGTAGAACTCGAACCAGTGCATCGGGCTCGTCGCGCCCGGGAACTCGCTGAGCGTCGGCGCCCGCTGGATCGTCTGCTCCTGCCGCTGCTTCACGATCGCAGCGAGTTCGGCCGGCGTGAAGGAGTCGAGTGTGCGCCCCTCGAACTCGGCCGGACGCTCGAAGGGGATGCCGCTCTCGTCGCTGCTGGAATAGACGCCGCCGATGTCCGGATCGCCCCAGGCGGTGCGCGGCGCCCTGTAGTCCCTCGCGTTCACCGGGCCGGCTGCCCGCTTTCGCTGCGGCAGATCCTCCTGCCGGATCGGCGCCGCCATCTTCGGCGCCGGCGGCTCTGCGGCCGGCGGCGCCTGCGCGGCCTGGCCCGTGACGACGGCGGCGGCAGCGAGACACGACAGGGTCACGAGGCCTGCCAGACGGACGAATCGAGCGGACATGCAACTCCCTTTCGGCCGGACCGGACGCCCGGGCACCTGGACGGGCCCACGATACCCGATGGCCGTGGCAGCCGAAATCACCCAAATTGGGCTGCCGTGCCGGTGGCTCGGCGCGTCTGGCGGAGCCCCGGGAGGCAGCCGGCGGGCAGGGTCGGCGTGCGAGCGACCGGGCCGGCGGCGGCCGGCAGCCGCCCGCGCGGGAACGCTACATCAGCACGCGGATCATGTCGGACCGCGTGATGATGAACGTCTTGTCGCTCTTGAAGTCGCGGACGAGCACCGCGGGGTTCCCCGGGACGATCATCGTGGAGAGGAGTTCGACGGGGGTCGAAGCGTCGACGAACGGGAAGGCCGGCTGCATGATGGCCTCGACCGGCTTCTTCTTCACGTCGGGGTCGCGGACGATCTCCTCGTAGAGGTGCGTCTCGTTCAGCGAGCCGATCAGGCGGCCGCCCTTCGTGATGCAGATCTGCGAAAAGTCGTGGTGGCTCATCAGGCGAATCGCCTCCTCCACGGGACGTGCGGCCTCCACGGAGAAGAGCTCGCCCGACATGCCCATCGCGACGAGGTCGCGCGCCGTCATGCCCGACACTTCGAGGAAGCCCCGCGCGCGCATCCACTCGTCGTTGTACATCTTGCCGAGATAGCGGGAGCCGTGGTCGTGAAACACCACGACCACGACGTCGTCGGGCCCGAAGTGCTCCTTGAGCTGCAGTACGCCCGCCATCGCCGACCCCGCCGAGTTGCCGGCGAAGATGCCCTCCTCGCGCGCCAGCCGCCGCGTCATGATCGCGGCGTCCTTGTCGGTCACCTTCTCGAAATGGTCGATGATCGCGAAGTCGACGTTGGCCGGCAGGAAGTCCTCGCCGATGCCCTCGGTGAGGTACGGGTAGATCTCGTTCTTGTCGAAGATCCCCGTCTCCTTGAACTTCTTGAAGACCGACCCGTAGGTGTCGATGCCCCACACCTTGATGGCCGGGTTGCGCTCCTTCAGGTACCGCCCGATGCCGCTGATCGTGCCGCCCGTGCCGACGCCGACGACCAGGTGCGTCACCCGCCCGTCGGTCTGGTCCCAGATCTCGGGCGCCGTCGACTCGTAGTGGGCCGACGTGTTCGAGAGGTTGTCGTACTGGTTCGCCTTCCAGGCGCCGGGAATCTCACGGGCGAGCCGCGACGACACCGAGTAGTACGAGCGGGGATCGTCCGGGTCGACGTCGGTCGGACAGACGATCACCTCCGCGCCGAACGCCTTCAACGCGTCGATCTTCTCCTTCGACTGCTTGTCGGTGGTCGTGAAGATGCAGCGGTAGCCCTTGATCGCGGCCGCGATCGCCAGGCCCATGCCCGTGTTGCCCGACGTGCCCTCGATGATCGTTCCGCCCGGCCGCAGTTCCCCCCGCCGTTCCGCGTCCTCGACCATCCGGACGGCCATCCGGTCCTTGATCGAGTTGCCGGGATTGAACGTTTCGACCTTGGCGAGCACGGTGGCCTGGACCACGCCGCGCGTGATGGCGTTGATGCGCACGAGCGGCGTGTTGCCGATTGCGTCGAGGATGCTGTCGCAGATCTTCCGTCCCGGAGGGGTGGCCACGGGGGGTTTGTACCACGAGCGCCCGAGGTCGGGCTACTTCTCGTACTTCCAGTTGCGATGGCGCCCCAGCGCGATCCACTCCACGGCGGTCGCCAGGCGGCGTGCGCGCGTCTCGGCCTGCCTGGCCCCGGTGATCCACTCCACGTACTCGCGCTGGTGGCTGGGCGGAAACGCCGCGAACACCGCCGATGCCTTGGGGTGGTCCCGCAGCGCGGCCCGCAGGTCGGACGGCACCACCGGCCTCGGCACCGGCCGCCGTGGCGCACGCGGCAGCGTCACGCCGGCGGCGTTGAGACGCACGGCCTGCCGGACGAGGGACGCCAGGGCCGCGGCCGTCGGCAGGGCCTGCGCCGACGTCAACCGCCCGAACTGGTACTGCGCGCGCTGCCCGGGCGGCTGGAGCGGGCGCCCGACGTGCGTCATCAACGCGCCCTTCGCGAAGATGAGCAGCGCGTGCCCCTTGAAGGCAGCCATCATGCACAGCGTGCCCTGGTGCTCGAAGTGCGGCGTGCCCCACTTGATCGTCTCGACCACCTGCGGGCAGCCGCGGTGCACCGCGGCCCGCACCTTGACGAGAATCGGGCGCGCGAAGTCTGCCGCCCGGGCGATGTAGGCGTCGACGCGCGGATCGGTCGTCGGCGGCACGCGGAGGCTCAGCGTGACGGCAGGCCGGCCGCCAGCTCTGCCTGCAACAGGTGCCTGTGCTGGTGGCCCGGTATCAGGGTCAGGGCCGAGTAGAGAGAATAGCGGAGCCGCGCCTCGAACGGCGACGACACCTTGACGCGGTCGATCGGCAGCCCGTCGGCCTCGCGCAGGCACGCCAGGTGATCCGCCTGCAGGCGCTCGAACTCAGCGATGAGCTCATCGACGGGCCGGTTGCCCGAAGGCACGAACGACGGGCGCGTCCTGGTCTTGAACCGGCGGTTCGGCCCCGACACCCACGCGATCAACCAGCCGAAGACGTCGCGGGACAACCGCGCCGGCGCGCCGCCCCCGAGCCGACGCGCCTCGGCCAGCCCGTCGTGCAGGATCGGCACGTAGGCCTGCGACGTCAGGTTCAGGTGCGCCACGCATTCGGCGGGTGACCAGCTCTCGGGCGCCGGACGTCGGCTCCAGGCCTCCGGCGGGACGGCGCGGCGCAGCGCGCGCAGTCGCTCGAGCGCCGACCCGTAGTCGGCCGCCAGGGCCTCGAGTTCAGGCCGCATCAGTGGCTCATCGCATACAGCATCACGTTGATGCCGACGCCGTAGCCCTTCGGCGAGAACTGATAGAAGTAGCGCGGATCCTCGCCCTCGCGCTCCCAGGCGTCCGAAATGTCGGAGTTGTGCGACATGAACACCATCACGTTGCCGCGGGCATCGACGATGCCCCTGTGGTGCACCTCGGCGCTGTCGGCGCCGCGTTCGGACGTCATGGTCGGGTTGCCGCGCCACATCTGGATCGACGGGATCTGCGGAAACTCCTTCAGCTCGAACTGCGACTTGAAGATCGGATGGTCGAGCGGCAGGTCGATCACGGGATACTCCGCCGGCGGCAGCACGCGGGCGATCTGCCGCAGCCAGTTCTCCCAGGCGTAGCTGCCCCAGAAGTCGTCCACCCAGATGAAGCCGCCCTTGAGCAGATAGGTGCGCAGCGCGGTCACCTCCAGATCGGTCAACGCCATCGTACCGACGTCCTCCATGTGGAGGTACGGGCACTGGAACAGGTCGTCGTCGGTCAGGCGGATGGTGACGTACTCGGGCTTGCCGGTCTGGTCGTGCTTGACGCGGGTCTTGGTCAGCTCCGAGAGGCGGATCGAGAAGTTCAGCTCGGCGTCGGGATAGTCGGTGGACCAGCCCTGGCCGCCGGCCTCACGCCGATCGCTGCGGTAGATGCCCCGGCAGAAGACGAAGCCCCTGCCGAACGTCTCGGCGGTCGGAAAGCGCGGCGGCACGCGCCGCGGGCCGAAGCCCCCGAACCCGAACTGCGCCGCGGCCGTCCCGGCGATGGCCAGCACGAGCACCGCGGCCAGCAGTCCGCGCCGTGTCACCGCGGCGACCGCGAGAGCGACCGGTAGTACTGTTCGACCAGCGCCCGGAACTCGGCCGGCGCCTGCTCGGACCCGGAGAGCGCCGCCGCGTTCGCATCCGCGTCCACCTTGCGCCGCAGGGCGTACTCGAACCGCTTCAGGCCCTCGGCGACGAACGACTGGAGCCGCGCCAGCTCCGCGACATTCTGGTACACGCGGTCGTCCTCGAGCTGGCGAATCGCGCTCATGACCCGGTCGAGTTCCGCCGGGTCGATGTTCTCGCCGCGCAGCAGGCCGCGCAGGTCACGGGCGTCGTTCGAGAACTGGCGGGCCTCACCGCGCAGCTGCCGGATGTCTTCCTGCGTGAGCTGCCCGCCGTTCCACCAGCCGCCCCAGCCCGCCTCACCGTTCCAGGCGCCACCGCGGTCGATGCCGCCGTTGGCGAAGCCGCCATTGCGGCCGCCGCCGCCCTGGTTGCCGGCCTGCTGGCCGCCGTCACCACGCTGGTCGCCCGACTGGCCCTGCCCATCGCCGGACTGGCCCTGGCCATCCTGCCCCTGCTGCCCCTGCCCGCCCTGGCCCTGCTGCCCGCGCTGGCCGTTCTGGCCCTGCTGGCCCTGCTGCCCGCGCTGGTTCTGCGACTGCTGCTGGCCCTGCCCCTGCTGGCCGCGGCGGCCCTGGGCCTCGCGGCCGCGTTCGTCGAGACCCTGGCCCTGGCCGTCGCGCGTCTCCTGACCGTCGCGGCCGTCCTGGGCGTCGCGCCCCTGGGCGTCGCGCGACTGCCCGCGGCGCCCCTGCTCCTCGGCGCGCTCCCGCGTCCGGGCCTGCAGCGACTCGGCGGTCCGCGCCAGCCGGCGGGCACGCTCGAGCGCCTGTTCCTGCTGCGAGCCGGACGGGTTCTGCCCGATGGCGGCCGAGGCGTCGTCGAGCTTCTGCCGCACCTCCTCGATGCCCTCGGCGATCTCGTTCTCGGCCGCGGTCACGGCGCCGGCCGGCGTCGGCCGGGTGACGAGCGCGCGCGAGTAACGCACGCGGTCGCGCAGCCGGTTGTCGCGGATGGCACCGGCGGCCTCCGAGAGCTTCCGCGACGCCGCCCGCTCCTCGCCGGCCGCATCGCGGGACGCCCGATCGAGCTTGGACTCGAGCTCGCCGAGACGGGCCTCGAGCGCCTCCTTGCGCTCGTTGATGCGCCGCCCCTGCTGCGCGCGATCCGCGCCGTTGGCCGGCAACTGCTGCACCATGCTGCCGATCTCGGCCTGCTGTCTCGCCAGATCGTCCGCCTGGGCCTTCGCCTCGGCGATGTCGCGTTCGGCCCGGTCGGTCTGCCCGCGCTGGAGGCGCCGCTCCGTCTCGCGCAGCCGTTCCAGGGCCGCCTGTGCCTGCGCGGCCCCCTGGCTGTCGCCGCCGGCCGCGGCGCGCCGCATGGCCTCGGCCGCGTCACGCATCTGGCGGGCCGCGTCGGCCAGCTCCTGCCGCTGCTCCTCGCGGGCGAGCCGCTCGAGGCGACGCGCGGCCTCCTCCACCTGCTCGGCCAGGGCGCGCTGCTGGGCCCCGCTGTTGCCGCCGCTGCCCGACTGGCCGAGCTGCGCCCGGCGGGCCTGGCGCTCGGCCTCCTGCTGCTGCCGGCGCGCGAGCTCCTTCAGCTTCTCGAGCAGCTCGTCGACTTCGCGGTCGCCGCCCTGCTGTTCCTGGGACTGGCTCGCTGTCTCGTACCGGGTGGCCAGCTTCTCCGCATCCTGTTCGAACAGCTCCGCCAGTTCCTGCTGCATCTGGCTGCCGCCGCCCCCGCCACCGCCGCCCCCCTGCTGGCCGGCGCTGACCTGCAGCTCGTATTCCTCCTCGGCCTTCTGCAGGAACTGCAGCGCCTTGTTCTCGGCGGGCAGCGCCTGGTCAGGCGCGGCCGCCGCCAACTTGGCCTCGGCCTCCTTCATCGCCGTGACCGCCTGCGGCAGCAGCTCGGCAATCTTCTGGAATGCGGGATCGCGCTGCACGAGCTGGCTGTTCATCCGCGTCAGCAGCCCCTCGACCTGTTCGCGCAGGCGCGATTGCGACAGCGAGACGACGGTCGAGTTCTGCCGGAGCTTGTCGGCCGTGAAGGTCTTGCGGTCGCGCTGCACCTGTCTCTTATACACATCTGACGCTGCCGACGAAGGCTTAGGTG
>CAWULT010000084.1:0-19924 GCA_963923455.1 uncultured bacterium | reverse complement strand
TGTCCTGAAGCTGACGCTGCGCTCGGACGGCTACGACTGGGACTTCATCCCGGTGTCCGGCCAGCACGACACCGGCACGGGCACCTGTCACTGAGCCCGGGCGATCAGCGCGAGGCCTGTGGCAGCTCCGTGCCCGTGGCGTCCTGCGCCAGGCGCCGCACGATTGCGCCGCGCGCGTTCACGAAGTGCAGCAGGTCCTGCACGGCGGCCTCGACGTCGGCGGTGCCGACGGGCTTCACCGGATCGGCGGCAGCCGCCTCCGCGACCTGCGCCCAGGCCCGTTGGACCTCAGCGGGCAGGATGTCGGCCGCGGCAGCCGCCTCGACGAGCGTGTCCACGTAGAGCCGGCGCAGCGCCGGCACCTGCCAGGCCTTGACCATCAGCGGGTTCGTGCCGAGGTTGTGCAGCGGCGGCATCTCGAGCCACGCGAATGTGTTGTCCTTGTCCCAGGGGATCACCGTCCCCGGTGCGCCCGCGGCCGGCTTGTACAGGTAGAAATTGTCGAGGCCGGCGTAGCCGAGCAGGCCGTCCCACTCGGCGAGGTAGTTCTCGACCGCGGCCTGCCGGACGAAGGCGCGCAGGTCGAGATAGGGCGCGACGGCTGCCTCGATGGACTCGGCGGGTGCGTCGGCGATCGCCCGCACGAGATCGCGGATCGGGGCATAGAGCGTGGCCGCCGCCTCATCCCGGCGGGTCCGCGGCTCGAAGCGCACCGCGTACGGATCGAAGTCGGCGCCGAGATCCTCGAAGTGGTAGTCGCCCTGCCAGCGGTACTCGTACAGGTACCCGGCATCGGTGCCGAACTGCCGGGCCAGGAACGGCTCGTCGATGTTCTCGACCATGGTGTAGAGGCCCGCGTAGTCGCGGCCGCTGCCGATGTGGAGCCGCGCGTGCGCGACGCGCGGCGCCGGCACGCCCATCCGATCGAGCAGGCGCATCGACATCCGCTCCTTCATCATCGACGGATCCTGCACCAGGTTGTCGAGGACGAGGGACCTCAGGCCCAGCCACGTCTGGCCGGTTACGTAGTGATCGAACTGCAGGAGCAGGCCCGGCTTCACGGGGCTGCGGCTGCCGAAACCGCGCGAACGGCAGCCGGCGTTGCGCACCTTGAGGCCGCGCCACTCGACGTCGCACGGGTACCAGGTGTTCTCGAGGTAGGTCGCGCGCAGGTCGGCCCAGTCGCGCGCGTTGATGTGGACCCAGAGTTCGTGCAGCGTCGAGTCGTCGAACAGCGCGTCGGCCGGGCTCGCCGGCTGCGGCTGCGCGGACGCGGCGATCGGCCAGAGGCTCGCGACCGCGAGACAGAGCAGCAGGCGCCTCGTCACAGGCCCACCTGCGCGCGCACGACGCGGCTCCAGACGCGGGCGCGGCCCGTCAGCGCGGCCGCGTCGGCGTTCCGGTCCTCACGGATCACGTTGGCCTGCACCTTCACCCATCGAACGGGGTACCAGTTGACGCCGAGGGTCCAGACCCGCTGCGACGGCTCGATCACGCTCCGGGCGCGCGGGCTGCGGGAGCGCGGCTCGCCGGTGTCGGGGCCACCCATCCGAATCTCCTCGAATCGGACCGCGGCTTCGATGGCGCCGGCCCCGCCGCGGAGCAGCGGCCGGTCCGGTGCGACGCGGTCGTCCTTGTCTTCCCCGGTGACCATCCACGTCGCCTGGGCGTGCCAGCCGCTCGCGACGACGGGTGGGAGGTCGTCGTCGTCGGTGCCCTGGCCGAGGCGCTCGTCCGTGGAACGGATCCACTCGCCCGCGGCGCCGAACGGGCCGTGACGCCAGTCGGCGCTCCCGGCCACGCGCGTGCGCCGGCCGTTGACCTCGAGGTGGGGGAACAGGCGGTCGCCGAACACTGCCCGGACGTCGAGGCTGTTCCGGCCCTCGGGGACGGTGCCGCGGGCGACCGCCGCGGCGAAGTTCAGGTCCCGCAGCGCGCGCCGGCGGGCGCGGGCCCACGGCGTCAGGACGGCGCGGCCGGTCACCAGGGCACCACTCCGGCGCGTCACCCGGCTCTCGGCCGTCGGCACCGGCTCGTCGTCTTCTTCGCCGCCTGCGCGGAAGACGCCCACCTGGTACCCCACGCGGCGTCGCAGGACCTCGCCGTGCACCATGACGCCCGTGTCGCGCACCGGCGCGATCTGGCTGGCGGCGAGCGATCGATAGACGAAGTCGATGGCCAGGCCGGAGTTCAGACGCTCGGTGCTGAAAGGCGCCTTGAACCTTCCGGCGCGAACTTCGAGCGCCCGGGCGATCTCCAGGTTGGCGAAGACGTCGCGCCACGGCTGGGGGGCGTCGCGGAAGTCGCGCTCCACCTGCAGGTCGAGGCGCCGCCACAGCCGGACGTCGAGGCCCAGCCGGGCTCGGCTGACGTCGAGGAGGTCGGGGGCGCTCTCCGGCGACACTCCGACGTCCCTGGCATCGACCCGCAGCGACGCGTCCACGTCCACCTCCACCGCGCGGCCCGCGCGGAAGGACAGCGGGTCGGCGCCGCCCTGGGCTACGGCGGTGGCCGGGGCCGCCAGTGCCACGAGCACGAGGCACGTGCGCCAGCCGCGGCAAAGCGCGGCGAAGGCCCTGGCTCTCGCCGCCCGGGCCGATGGCACGGGTGCGTCAGCAGGCGGGCGACGGGAGCGACGGGCGGATGTCGGAGCCGGCAGCATGGACGTCAGCGGTGACGGGAACGATTGTCGCTCGAAACGGAGGCGCCGGGGGGGGCCTGTCGCACGGCCGTGTGGGAGGTCGCGGCGGCGCACGCGGCCTCCGGCGTGCCCTCAGGACCAGGCGAGCCAGGCGAAGGTGAACGTCAGCGCCGCCAGCATCAGCGTCATGATCCGCAACGCGAGGTAGAGCCGGCGCAGCGCGACGTGCTTGGCGTTGTTCTTCAGGGCGAGGCTGTGCACGTGCACCGCGAGCTCGGCGTTGACCTCCGACAGCCGCACGTCCTGCCACGCCCGCCAATGCTGGTGGGCGGTCCGCTGGATCACGTCCGCGTGGTAGCGCACGTGGGCGGGCAGCGGTTCCGAGGCTGGCCAGTCGTGGAGGCGCGGCCGGAAGTGGCCTGGCCGCAGCGCCTCGATTGCCAGCAGCAGGAAGCCGAGGGCCACCACCCCGTAGGCGGCCACGATTCCAATCACGTAGGCGCGGGCCGGCGACGCCAGGATGGCGGCCGCGTCGACGCGCGTCAGCAGCACGGCCGCGCCCGCGTTGAGCGCGCCCATCAGGATGAGGGCGAACCGCGTTTCCCGGTTGCTGATGTCGATGAGTTCGTAGGCTTCGTCCGTGGCGTCGACGAGCGCCCGGTAGCGCTCCCAGCCGTCCAGCTGACGCGTGGCGTCGAGCAGGCGCTTTCGCTGCTGCTTCTGCTCGCGCAGGGCTGCCTCGTCGTCGCCGACGTCGGGGGCGGGTGCGCCGAATCGTGCAGTCTGCGGCGCCAGGGTCGCTGCGGCCGCGTCGTCGCTCACGGTCGGGATATCGGCCCGGCGGTCTCACGCCTTCACGGGCCGGCGCGCGGCGTCGGCCGCCGGCTCACGCGGCGGGCGCCGGCCGCAGGCCGAACAGCCGCACGGCGTTCTCCTTCAGGATCAGGGGTTTCACCTCGTCCTTCATGCCGATCTTGTCGAAGTCCGCCATCCAGCGGTCCGGCGTCAGCAGCGGATAGTCGGAGCCGAAGAGCACCTTGTGCTTCAGCAGCGAGTTCGAATACTGGACGAGCGTCGGCGAGAAGTACTTCGGCGACCAGCCGGACAGGTCGATGTAGACCTGCGGCTTGTGCAGGCAGATCGAGATCGCCTCGTCCTGCCAGGGGAAGGACGGGTGCGCGAGCACGATCGGCATGTCCGGGAAATCGACGGCGACGTCGTCGATCGGCATCGGGTTGCCGTACTTCAGGCGGATGCCGCCGCCGCCCCGCATGCCGGTGCCGATACCGCTGTGCCCCGTGTGGAAGAGCACCGGCAGCCTGGCCTCGGCGAAGACCTCGTACAGGGGATAGGCGATCGGGTCGTCGGGGGAGAACTGCTGGATCGGCGGGTGCAGCTTCAGGCCGCGGACCTGGCCGGTCTGCACCAGGCGTCGGGCCTCGCGGACGCCCTCGGCGCCGCGCGTCGGGTTGATGCTGATGAACGGGATCGCGATGTCCGGATTCTGCGCGGCGAACTCGAGCACCTGCTCGTTCGACAGCCGCGGCGTGCCCGTCAGCGTCTCGTCGACCGTGAAGATCACGCAGGCCATCCGCCTGGAGCGGTAGTACTCGGCCAGCGACGCCGCGTCGCGTGCCGCGCCCCCCTTGAAGTAGGCCGCGGCGTGCTTGTCGGCGTCGGTCTGCTCGCCGGTGTGTTCGAGGTGCACGTGGACGTCGATGGCCGTGAGCTGATCGACGTCGAGGGCAAGAGGCTGTGTCATGTCGGCATCCTGGGTGAAGTGACGGCCGTCAGGCGCCCGCCCTGGCGCGGGCGCCGCAGACGATGACGCGCGGGCCGGGCGCGGTCGCGTAGAGGGACTCGACCTCGGCCGCGCGACGCTGCAGCACGGCCTTCTGGTTCAACGAGCCCTTGTCGGTGATCTCACGGGCGTCGAGCGACGGCGGCTCGTCGAGCACCAGCGCCCGCGCGACGACGGTCGAACTGCCGGTGCCCTGCGCGACGAGCGCGTCGAACGCCCGCGTGAACGCCTCGACGACCTGCGGGTGTTCGATCACCGCGCGCGCAGGCGCGTCGGCAGCGAGGTCCGCCAGCGCCCGGCAGGCCGCGAGGTTCGGGAAGACCAGGGCGGCGGGGAAGTCGCGTTCATGGCCGGCGATCACGACGTCCTGCACGAGGCCGGCGGCCTGCGCGATGATCCGCGAGCGCAGTGGTCCCACGCTCACCCACGTGCCGGTCGACAGCTTGAAGTCCTCGGCGAGACGCCCGTCGAAGACGAGTCCCTTCCGGGGATCGGCGGGGTCGACGAAGGTCATCGCATCGCCGAGCCGGTAGAAGCCCTCGTCGTCGAAGGCGTTCCGGGTCATCTCGTCGTCGCCCCAGTAGCCGGGCGTGACGTTCGGGCCTTTGACGCGCGCCTCGACCTTCGCGCCGACCGGGGCCAGCTTCAGCTCCATGCCCGGACACGGCAGGCCCACCATGCCGGCGACCGCGCCGACCTTGCCGGTCGTCAACGCGAAGGGCGCCGTTTCGGTGGCGCCGAAGCCGGTGACGATGACCAGTTCCTCGCCGCAGGCGTCGAGCGCGAGCGCCCGGAGCTCGTCCCAGAACCGCTGGCCGAGGCCGGCTGCCGCGTAGAAGTAGATTTGCAGCTTCCGGAAGAACGTGTCGCGCAGCACGGGGTCGGCCTTGAGGTGCGGCAGCAGCAGTTCGTAGGTGCGTGGAACGGTGAAGTGCGCGGTGGCGGCGATCTCGCGCAGGTTCCTGAGGGTCGTGCCGAACGCCTGCGGCGTGGGCCGGCCCTCGTCGATGTAGAACGTGCCGCCGTTGCGCAGCACCAGGCCGAAGTTGTGGTTGCCGCCGGCGGTGTGGTTCCACGGCAGCCAGCAGCAGAGCACCGGCGGCTCGTCGCCGAGGAAGGCCAGCACCGACCGGATCATCTCCTGGTTGCTGCACAGCATCCGCTGCGTGTTGATGACGCCCTTCGGACGGCCGGTCGAGCCGGAGGTGAAGAGCACCTTGGCGATCGTGTCGGGCCCGACGCGGTCGCGGGCCTCGTCGACCGCGGGCGTGACCTCGGCCGCCAGGGCGGCGAACGGAGTGACCGGCACCTGTGCCGGCGCGCTCGTCGACGTGACGACTTCCGTACCCGGCGGCAGCACCTGCGCCAGTGCGCGCTCGAAGGCCGCGCCCTCGGCCGCGAAGACGAGGCCGGGCCCGAGCCGCTCGACGATCTGCCGTAGCGCGGTGAAGTCCTTCGCTTGCAGCGAATAGGCCGGCGCGATCGGGGCGTACGGCACGCCGACGTACATCGACGCGAGCGCCAGCAGCGCGTGGTCGATGCCGTTGCCCGACAGGATCAGCACGGGGCGGTCCACCGACAGACGCCGGGCGAGCAGCCCCTGGGCGATGCCGCGCACGCGCGTGAGGGCGTCGGCGTAGGTGAGGTGGCGCCAGTCGCCGGCATCGCCGCCGGGCACGGCCGCCGGCTCCCGCTGGGCCAGGAAGGTGCGCCCGGGAGCCTCGGCCGCCCAGCGCTCGAGGTGATCCGTGAGGCGTGGCGGGTAGGCCGGCAGCGGAAACGGCGAGCGTAGATAGACCACGCCGTCCGCGCCTCGGCGGACCTCGGCGTCGATGGGATTGATGTGGACGGGCCGGATGCGCCGCGGGGCCGCGTCCTGCATCTCAGGCTCCGGCGGGCGTGCTCGCGCGATCGAGATCGCGGAACGTGCGCCCGTCTCGCGCCAGGCGTGCCAGCAGCGGCGCCGGCTTCCAGCGCGCGCCGAACTCCCGGTGGAAGGCCTCGATGCGCGCGTGTACCGTGGCGAGGCCCACGCGATCGGCGTAGAACATCGGGCCGCCGCGGAAGCCGGGGAAGCCGTAGCCGGTGGCGTAGATCACGTCGATGTCGGCCGCTCGCAGCGCGAAGCCCTCCTCGAGGATCTTCGCGCCCTCGTTGATGAGCGCGTAGATGGTCCGCTCGACGATCTCGGCGTCGGTGAAGGGCCGGCGCGCCAGGCCCGCCTCGCGCGCCGTCCGCTCGACGAGCGCGACGACCTCGGGGTCGGGGATGGGCTTGCGGTCGTCGCCGTACCGGTACCAGCCCGCGCCGGTCTTCTGGCCGAGGCGGCCCATGGCGACCAGCGTGTCGGAGACGAGCGGGGCGCGATCGGCGCCCTCGAACTGCTTGAGTTCCTGCCGGATCCGCCAGGCGACGTCCAGGCCGCCCATGTCGTCGACCGCGAAGATGCCCATCGCCATGCCGAAGCCGGTCAGCGCGCCGTCGACCTGCGCGGGCGTGGCGCCGTCCTCGACGAGGAACTGCGCCTCGTACATGTAGGGGAACATCATCCGGTTGCCGACGAACCCCGTGCAGTTGCCGACGACGACGCCCACCTTGCCCAGCCGCTTCGCGAAGGCGAGAGCGGTCGCGAGCGTTCCGGCCGAGGTGTCCGAGCCGCGCACGACCTCGACGAGCCGCATCACGTTCGCCGGGCTGAAGAAGTGGAGGCCGACGACGGCGCCGCGGCGGCTGGTCACGCTCGCGATCTCGTCGATGCTGAGCGTGGACGTGTTGGTCGCCAGGATGCAGCCCGGCTTCGCGAGCACGTCGACCTCGGCCAGGATCTGCTTCTTGAGGGCGAGGTTCTCGTACACCGCTTCCAGCACGAGGTCGACGTCGTCGAAGCCGGCGTAGCCGGTCTGCGTGCGGATGCGCGCCAGGCGCTCCTGGACGGCCTCCGGCGTGAATCGGCCCTTGGCGACCGACGTCTCGTAGTTCCGGCGAATCGTCGCCAGCCCCCGTTCGAGTGCAGCCGGGTCGGCATCGGTCAGCCGCGCCTCGATGCCGGCGTTGGCGCACGCCATCGCGATGCCGCCGCCCATCGTGCCCGCACCGATGATGCCGATGCGCGCGATGGGGGCCGCCGGCGTGTCCTTGTCGACGCCGGGCACCTTCGCCACGCCACGCTCGGCGAAGAACAGATGGATGAGCGCCTTGGCCTGCTCGGACTGCGCGCATTCGAAGAAGAGGGCGCGCTCGCGCCGGCAGCCGTCGTCGAACGGCAGCGTGGCGGCGGCTTCGATGGCGGCGATCGCGCGGGCCGGCGCCTCCTGATGCCGCCGCACCTTCTTCGCCAGCGCGTGGGCGTCAGCCAGCATGGCCGGCAGCGCCTCGAGGGCGGGCAGCCGATCGTGCCGCTCCCGCGTCTTCGGGTGCGAGGTGCGCCCGGCGCATTCGCGGGCGAAGGCGACGGCACCGGCCGTGAGGTCGCCCTCGACCA
Organism: uncultured bacterium; assembly: GCA_963923455.1. GTDB lineage: Bacteria > Acidobacteriota > Vicinamibacteria > Vicinamibacterales > UBA2999 > CAWULT01. The sequence continues at coordinate 12,001 of CAWULT010000084.1, read as the reverse complement.
CGCGATCGACGAGCCCGATCTGCAGCGCCTCCGGGGCCTTGATGGGGCGGCCCGACACGCACATCTGGAGCGCCGTCTCGACGCCGACCAGGCGCGGGAGCCGCTGCGTGCCCTCGGCGCCGGGAATGATGCCGAGGTTCACCTCGGGCTGGCCCAGGAGGGCATCGGGGACCGCCACGCGGTAGTGTCCGGCCATCGCGACCTCGAGCCCGCCGCCGAGGGCCGTGCCGTGCATGGCCATGACGACCGGCTTCCGGCAGTCCTCGATCCGCTTGAGGACGTCGTGCATCTCGGGCGCGCCGGAGTCGCCACCCCAGACCAGCGACTCGAGGCCCTTGATGTCGGCGCCGGCGACAAAGGTCCGGCCGGCCCCGAGGACGACGATCGCGTCGACGGCGGCGTCGGCGCCGGCCTGGTCGAGGGCGGCCGCGAGGCCGTCGACGACCTCCTGGCTCAAGGCGTTGACGGGCGGGTTGTCGATTCGGACGACGGCAACGCGGCCATCGGGCTGGACGGAGACGGGGCTGGACATGGGCGCATCCGAGGAGAGGTGTTGTGTGCGGCTCACGAGCAGGGTCGCCCGAACGGGAGGCCCGGCGCCCGTAGGTCGAGACATGATAGTCGGAGTCGGGGCAGAATAGGACCCGGATGCACCGGATGCGGCGTGTCGAACCGGGCTGGTGGCTGGTGTGCGGGGCGGCCCTCGTCTGGGCCGCCGCAACGGCGTCGGCGCAGCGGCGCGATGCCTTCGTGGAGTCGCGCGATCATCCTGCCATCCTCTATTCGACCGGCGAGGTCGACGACGCGGTGGCGCGGCTGAATGCCCGGCTGCGCGACGGCGCCGCGCGGCTGGCGTTCGACCCGGTCAGCGGCTACCTGCGGGCGACGCTCGACGCGCTGGCGGTGCCGGTCGAGTCGCAGACGCTGGTGTTCTCGCAGACCAGCTTTCAGGCGGACCGGATCAACATTCACAACCCGCGGGCGGTCTACTTCAACGACACGGTGGCGGTCGGCTGGGTGCGGGGCGGAAGCCTCCTCGAGGTCGCGGCGCAGGACGCCCGGCAGGGCGTGATCTTCTACGAGCTCGTGCAGGAGCCGACCGGCGTCCCCCAGTTCAGGCGGAACAACGTCTGCCTGGGCTGCCACCTGTCGTGGGACACGCGGGGCGTGCCCGGCCTGATGGTCACGAGCATGTACCCGCTGCCGGACGATCCCAACGCGTACGCGAACGGCTTCACGACGGTGCAGGGCAGCCCACTGACCCAGCGCTGGGGCGGCTGGTGGGTGACCGGCAACCATGGCGGCGCGAGCCACATGGGCAACGTGCCAGTGATGCCGATGGACAAGGGGAAGGGCATCCCCAACCCGACGCGGGTGCTGCCGTCGGTCGACGGCCTGTTCGACCTGAAGGGGTACCCGACTCCGTACAGCGACGTCGTCGCGCTGCTCGTCCTGGCGCACCAGACGCAGATGACGAACCTGATCACGCGGCTCGGCTGGGAGGCGCGACTGGCGGCCCAGAGCCGCACGCCCGATGCGACGGCGCGCGTGCAGGAGGCCGCGCGCGACGCGGTGGACTACCTGCTGTTCGTCGACGAGGCACCGCTGCTCGGCTCGGTGTCGGGCACGGCGGGCTTCGCCGAGCGCTTCGCGGCGCTGGGGCCGCGGGACGGCCGGGGCCGCTCGCTGCGGGAATTCGACCTGCGGCGGCGGCTGTTCAAGTACCCATGCAGCTACCTGGTCTACGGCGACGCCTTCGCCGCGCTGCCGGCGATGGCCAGGGACGCCGTCTACGCGCGGATGTGGGCGGTTCTGTCGGGCCGGGAGACCGATCGGCGCTATCGCGTGCTCTCGCCCGACGATCGCCGCGCGGTCGTCGAGATCCTGCGCGAGACGAAATCGGACCTGCCGGCCTACTTCCAGCCCCTGCCGCCTTCGCCCGTGGCTCCGGCGCGACCGGCGGCGCCCCGCCGGCGGACTGGCGCCTGACGCTGGCGATGCCGTCCCGGCGATTCCTGCGACCCTGCGCCGTGACGCTGGTCACGGCCACGCTGACGGCGGTGGCGACGGCCCAAGGGCTCGGGCCCGGCAACTGGCTCGAGGCCTATCGCGGTGACGTCGCGCGGCTCGTCGCGGCGGCGACCAGGGACGACTTCGCGTGGCGGCGCCTCGCGGAGCTCACCGACACGTTCGGCAGCCGGCCTGCCGGTTCGGAGAACCTGGCGCGTGCGCTCGCCTGGGCCGCCGACACCATGAAGGCCGATGGCCTCGAGCACGTGCGGGCCGAGCGCGTGCTCGTCCCGCACTGGGTGCGCGGCCACGAACTGGCCGAGATCGCGGACGCGCCGCGTCGCCCGCTGGCGGCGATCGGCCTCGGCGGGACGGTGGCGACCCCGCCGGGTGGCGTCGAGGCGGAGGTGCTCGTCGTGGACGGCTTCGACGAGCTGCGCGACCGACAGGCCGGCGTCCGCGGGCGCATCGTGCTGTTCGACGTGCCGTTCACCACGTACAGCGAGACGATGACGTACCGCACCGGCGGCGCGAGCGCGGCGGCGCAGTTCGGCGCGGTCGCCGTGCTGATGCGCTCGGTCGGTCCGCCGGGGCTGCGGACGCCGCACACCGGCAGCGTGCAGTACGCGCCGGGCACGCCGCCGATTCCGGCCATGGCCATCGCGACGGAGGACGCCGATCGCCTGCGGCGGCTCGCGGCGGGCGGGCGGCCGGTGCGCGTCCGGCTGGTCACCGAGGGCCGCGCCGGGCCCGACGCGCCGTCGGCGAACCTCGTCGCCGAGCTTCGCGGCCGCGACCGCCCGCAGGAGGTCGTGCTGCTCGGGTGCCACATCGATTCGTGGGACGTCGGCACCGGCGCCTCCGACGACGCCGTGGGCTGTGTCGCCATCTGGGAGGCCGTGCGGCTGATGAAGGCCCTTGGCCTGCGCCCGCGCCGGACGGTGCGCCTGGTGCTCTTCACCAACGAGGAGCACGGGCTGCGGGGCGCCGAGGCCTACGCCCGGCGCTATGCGGCCAGCGCCGCCGACCACGTGTTCGCGCTCGAGGCCGACTCCGGCGTGTTCGCGCCGGCCTCGCTCGGTTTCACGGGCTCCGTGGCCGCGCGGCTGGCGATGGCGCAGATCGGCGGGTGGCTCGCGCCCTTCGGCGTGCCGGAGATCGGGCCCGGAGGGGGAGGCGCCGACGTCGACCCCATCGCGGCGGCCGGGCACGTGCCGACGATGGCCTATCTGGGCGACCCGTCCCGCTATTTCGTGGTCCACCACACGGAGGCCGACACGGTGGACCGCATCGCGGCCGTGGAAGTCTCGCAGGCGGCCGCGACCATCGCGGCGCTGGCCTACGTGGTGGCGGAGATGCCCGAGCGCCTGCCGAAGTGAGGCGCCGGGAGGCGACTGGCGCCCGCCGGACGCCTCGGGTCAGCGCAGCTCGGTCAGCGAGACGTCCAGGACCCGGGATCCCCGTGGCGCGTGCTTCCACTGCACCAGGATGGGGCTCTGATAGGTGCCTTCGACGATCGCGGGCGAGGACGTCGCGTCGATCAGCAGGTTGACCGAGCGGCGCATGTGGAAGAAGCGTTCGGCGGGCACGGCCAGCGTGCGCGCGAGCACTTTCTCCACGATCGAACCCTGCAGCCCGAAGGTGTCGAGTCCCTTGTTCAGCAGGCGGACGAAGTCGTAGGCCGCATACCCCAGCGTCTTGGCGGGCACCGCCCGGGGGTTGGCCAGTGCGTGGCGCGACTTCTCGGCCACGAAGCGCAGCGGGTTCTGCAGCACCTCGGTGAGGTCGTGCCGCATCAGCAGGGTCTCGAACTCGTTGACCGTGAGGGCCGAGTGCCGCTCGGTCGGGTCGAGCGAGATGCGCAGGCGGCCTTTGCCGACACCGGTCGACGTCACGAACTCCTTCAGCTGCTCGTAGATGCCGAGCCGCGGGTCCTTCAGGCTGACCGAGTCAATCCGGTGTTCGGAGACGGGGACCTCGAGCCGCAAGGTGCGTACTGGACGCTCGTCGTGGAAGCCGATCACCCGCGTCCAGCGCCGGCGGGGCCGGCCGTCGGTCACCCCGTCGAGGTCGACGAAGAAGACCGGTTCGCCACGACGGTTCGGGTAGGTGACGCACGTCTTCAGCCCGCCCGCGATGAAGGCCAGGTGCGAGTCGGCGTTGCGCGGCTCGACCGCACGCTGGTCGGGATCGAGATCGGTGCGCCGCTCGAGGCGGTCGTGTTCGTAACCCGCCCCCTCGGGGAAGATGGCGCGGAACGCTTCGAGGTAGACGGGGATGTTCTGCGCGCTCAGGCGCGCCGCGAGGCTCCGGTCGAGGAAGCCCGCCGTCGTGTGGGATGACCAGTACAGGCAGCGCGGGTAGTGCGCCAGCGCCTGGTGTTCGTCCGCGAAGTGGGCTCGGAGATCGACGATGTCGACCCGGGATCGCGGGGCGAGCTCGAGGGTGAGGTCGCCCAGATTAGTCGGCATTCCGATCGGTCATCACGCCTGCCGGAAGGGGGCCATCGGCGTCAGTAGCCTAGCATACCCTGCCCGCACCTACACGGGCCAGCACGGTCGTCCCGGCGGCGAGCCCAGGCGGCCGAGGCGGCGCGGCTGCGCCCGATGCGCACCGTGGCGCAGGACACGGCCGGGGCGGACCTCGTGCCCATCGGCAGCCCCTGGACCCGGCGCCTCTTCGACGGGGAGTTCTACCGCTCCGGGGACGCGAGGCTCGGTTCGCTGCCGGCTGTCGGCCTGGTGGTGGGCCGGCTGCCCAGCGGCCACGTCGTCACGGGCGAGGCGCTGATCCGGGCGACGGGGGTCACGAGCCAGCACCTGATTCACGAGGGACTCGTCCGGGTCGACGCCGACGCGGTGCGCGGCAGCGTCGCGGACAGCCTCGTGGCCAGGCTGCGGGAGCGGCCCTGGATCGAAGTGATCGACGCCGGGGAACCGCTGTCGCTCTTCACCGCGCCGATGCGGCTCCGGACGATGGGCATCCAGGTGGTCGCCGCGGCCGGCGTCGGGGCGGACGCCCCCGCACACGGGGCTCTACGACGGCCCGCCGCTGCTGCGACGCCGGCTGCTGTCGAAGGCCGGGTGCGACGAGGTCCCTGGTGTGTGCTTCGAGCACCTGGTGCGGCCCAGCGTCTTCGCGGCCGCGATGCGGGAGGCCAGCTGAGGCGCGCGTCCCGGCCTCGCCCGGCGGCCTCGATTGAGCGGGACGCCCGAATCGACGTACCATCGAACCCGTCCGCGCCGACGGCTCGCGCGGCGAACAGGGAGGCGGGATGCGCGGCAACGACAAGGTGATCGCGGAACTGAACAAGGCGCTCCGGGAGGAGCTGACGGCCATCAACCAGTACTTCCTGCACGCGGAGATGTGCCACCGCTGGGGGTACTACGCGCTCGGGGCGTTCATCAAGAAGCAGTCGATTGACGAGATGAAGCACGCCGAGAAGATCATCGAGCGGCTGCTGTTCCTCGACGCGGTGCCCAAGATGGAGTACCTGGACCTCAACGTGGGCCAGGACGTGCGCGCGCAGCTCAACGCGGACTACAAGCTGGAGCTCGGCGCCGTCGAGATGTACAACCACGCGGTCAAGGTGGCGCGCGAGGCCGGCGACGACACCTCGCGGGAACTCTTCTCGATCCTGCTGAAGGACGAGGAGGAGCACGTCGAGTGGCTCGAGACGCAGCTCCACCAGATCAAGGAGCTGGGCTACGAGACGTACCTGTCGAATCAGACGGCGGGCGAGGGGGACTAGGCCGCCCGCGGACTACACACCGCCGGACGGCGGCTTCTGGTGCTCGGCATTGCGGAACGCAAGGCTGCGCGCCGGAAGCTGCCAGGCCGTCCGGATGGCCTTCGCCAGTGCGGGGTCCGACTCGGACAGGCCTTCGGCGAGCGCCGAGACTTTCTGCTCCACCCGGGCCAGCCGCGCCTCGTACCGCTCGAGGTCGTGCTTCTGCTGCATGTCGCGGCGCACGAGCCCCATCTTCTCGACCAGCTCGACGACCAGCTTCGCGATGTGGGGATCCATTCAGCGCTCCGGGTGCCGTGGCGTGTCGGGCGCGCCCTCGCGCTCGAAGGTCAGGTAGAGCGGGCCCGCCCCGATGAAGCCGACGAAGACGGCCAGGAACGAGTACGTGCCCCGGCCCGCCGTGTTCGCGGCGAGATAGGTGATGTGCTCGCCCGGTGCGAGCGTGCACTCGACGATCTTGCGGAAGAGGGTGTTGGTGGCCCGGATGCGGTGCGGGCCCGGTTCCACCTCCACGGTTGCCACCTCGTTGGCGCGCAACACGACGGCCGGGCGGTCGTCGATGTAGACGTAGATCTCGCGGTAGCCGACGTCGTCCTTGGCCTGTCGCCTCAGGGTGATCGTCGCCTTCCAGGTGCTCGACAGCTCGCGCACGATGCCGTCCAGGTCGTCGGGGGTCGGTTCCGGAACGAGGGTCTCCACCGCGGTGTCGGCGGCGCGGGGGCGGCGCTCCGTGGTCATCTCGCTCGATGCGGGCACGTTCACTCCAGTTCCACGAGGGGCTCGCCCGGCTGCACCAGGTCGCCGATCGCGCACCGCACGGCTCGGACGACGCCGGCCCGCGGCGCGGCGAGCGGCCACTCCATCTTCATCGCCTCCAGCCGGACCAGGGTGTCGCCAGCGGCCACGGCCTGGCCGGGCACGACGTCGACGGCCACGACGGTGGCGGGCATCGGTGCCGAGAGGCTGCCCGGCGCGTCGGCGTGGCCGGCGGCGACCGCCTCGGGCTCGTTCGCGACGACGTGCACCCGGCCATCCAGGAACACCCAGACCGCCGAGCCGACGCGGGCCGCATACGCACGCGTGCGTCGCCCGTTCCGCTCCAGTGCGTAGCGGCCACGTCCGAGCGGGGTCACCCTCGACGCGATCGTCTCAGACACGGACGTCCCGTAGTGCCTGCCACGGGTCGGGCACCCCCGGGGACGCGGTGCCCGCCAGAGCGGAAACGCCTTCCAGCGTGGCGATCGTCGACACCTCAGGCGGCATGTCGTGGTGGCCTTCCAGCAGGGTACCACCTTCCTCGTCGAGGAAGGTCGTGTCCACGTCGCCGCGCGCGACACGGTCGTGCGACAGCAGGGCGGCCAGGAACGCCAGGTTCGTCCGCACGCCGAGGACGGGATAGTCCTGCAGCGCGGCGACGGCCCGGCGCCGCGCGATCTCGCGCGTCTCCCCCGAGGCGATGAGCTTGGCGAGCAGCGGGTCGTAGTGCACCGGCACCGTCGAGCCCTCGACGACCCCCGCGTCGACCCGGATGCCGGGGCCGGACGGCTCGCGGTAGAGCGCCAGCACCCCGGCCTGCGGCAAGTGGCCACGGGCCGGATCCTCGGCGTACACCCGCACCTCGATCGCATGGCCGCGCTGGCGCAACTCGTCCTGCGTCCACGGCAGGGGGGCGCCGGCCGCCACGAGCAGCTGGGCGCGGACCAGATCGACCCCGACGACGGTCTCGGTGATCGGGTGCTCCACCTGCAGGCGCGCGTTCATCTCCAGGAAGTAGAAGCGGGCATCCTCGCCGGCGCCTTCGAGGAGGAACTCGACCGTCCCCGCGTTGCGGTAGCCGGCCGCGCGGGCCAGGCGCACCGCCGCGTCGCCCATCCGCTGGCGCAGCGCCGGCGTCAGCGCCGGCGACGGTGTCTCCTCGAGCACCTTCTGGTGGCGTCGCTGGATGGAGCACTCCCGCTCGAACAGGTGGACGACGTGGCCGTGGTCGTCCGCGATGATCTGGAACTCCACGTGCCTCGGCCGTTCGACCAGGCGCTCGAGATACAGCGTGCCGTCACCGAAGGCCGCCTGCGCTTCGCGCCGGGCCTGGGTCAGCGCCGGACGCAGGTCCGCGGCCTCGCGCACCACCTTCATGCCGATTCCGCCCCCGCCCTCCGAGGGCTTCACGAGCAGCGGATATCCGACCTGCGCCGCGGCCGCGACGAGGGCCGCGTCGGACTGGTCGGCAGGGGTCAGCCCTGGCACGATCGGCACGCCGGCACGCTCGGCGAGCGCGCGCGCCGCGATCTTCGAGCCCATGCCGGCCAGCGCCTCCGGCGGCGGGCCGATGAAGACCAGGCCGGCCTCGAGGCAGGCCCGGGCGAAGGCGTCGCTCTCGGACAGGAAGCCGTAGCCGGGGTGCACGGCGTCCGCGCCGGCCTCGCGCGCTGCGGCGATCAGCGCCGGCACGGAGAGGTAGCTCTCGGCGGCGGGCGCCGGGCCGATGCGCACGGCGCGGTCGGCGAGGCACGTGTGCAGCGCGCCGGCGTCGGCATCGGAGTACACGGCCACCGACTCGATGCCCAGTTCCCGGCACGCGCGGATCACGCGCACGGCGATCTCTCCCCGGTTGGCGACGAGTACCCGGCGCAGCATGGCTACATCCGGAAGACGCCGACGCGCGGCGGCGGAATGGGCGCGTTGTACGCGGCCGACAGGCCCAGCGCGAGCGCGTCGCGCGTCGAGAGCGGGTCGAGGATGCCGTCGTCCCAGAGCCGGGCCGTCGAGTAGTACGGCGAGCCCTCGCGTTCGTACTGCTCGAGCAGCGGTGCGCGCATCCGCTGTTCCTCCTCGGCGGTCAGGGCGGCGCCCTCCCGTGCCAGTTGTTCGCGCTTGACCGTGGTCAGCACCCCGGCGGCCTGTTCGCCGCCCATCACCGAGATCCGGGCGTTGGGCCACATCCACAGGAACCGCGGATCGTAGGCCCGGCCGCACATGCCGTAGTTGCCGGCGCCGAACGAGCCGCCGATCACGACGGTGAACTTCGGCACCACCGACGTCGCGACCGCGTGCACCATCTTGGCGCCGTCCTTCGCGATGCCTCCCCGCTCGTACTGCCGGCCGACCATGAAGCCGGAGACGTTCTGCAGGAAGACCAGCGGGACGCCGCGCTGGTTGCACAATTCGATGAAATGCGTGGCCTTGAGCGCCGACTCCGAGAACAGGACGCCGTTGTTGGCCACGAGGCCGACGAGGAAGCCGTGCAGGCGCGCGAAGCCCGTGACGATCGTCGTGCCATAGGCGCGCTTGAACTCGTCGAACCGCGATCCGTCGACGATCCGGGCGATGACCTCCCGGACCTCGTACTGCCGGCGCAGGTCGGTGCCCACGATGCCGTACAGGTCGGCGGGGTCGTGGGCGGGCGGCTCGGGCTCGGTGCGGTCCGCCGGCAGCGTCTTCGCCGTGTGGACCGTGGAGAGGATGGTCCGGGCCAGGTGCAGGGCGTGCGCGTCGTCGTCGGCCAGGTAGTCGGCCACGCCGGAGATCCGCGCGTGGACGTCGGCCCCGCCGAGTTCCTCGGCGGTCACGTCCTCGCCGGTGGCCGCTTTCACGAGCGGTGGACCGCCCAGGAAGATCGTGCCCGTGCCCTTGACGATCACGGTTTCGTCCGACATGGCCGGCACGTACGCGCCGCCGGCCGTGCAGGAACCCATCACCACCGCGATCTGCGGGATGCCGGCCGCGGACATCCGCGCCTGGTTGAAGAAGATCCGGCCGAAGTGCTCGCGGTCGGGGAAGACCTCGGCCTGCAGCGGCAGGAACGCGCCGCCCGAGTCGACGAGGTACAGGCACGGCAGGCGGTTGTCGAAGGCCACCTGCTGCGCCCGCAGGTGCTTCTTCACGGCGATCGGGAAGTAGGTGCCGCCCTTGACCGTGGCGTCGTTGGCGACGACCACCGTCTCGCGGCCCGAGATCCGTCCAATCCCGCACACGAGCCCGGCACCTGGGGCGCCGTCGTCGTACAGGCCCCACGCGGCCAGCGGAGAGAGTTCCAGGAACGGGGAGCCGGGGTCGAGCAGGCGATCGAGCCGCTCTCGGACTGGCAGCTTGCCCTGTGCCCGATGACGCTCCAGTTGCCGCTCGCCGCCGCCGAGCCGGGCCGCCGCCACCCGCGCGCGCAGTTCGTCGACCAGCCGGGCCATGCGGTCGCGGTTCTGCGTGAACTCCGGACTGTCGAGGCGGACGTGGGAGGGGAGTCTGTCCATCGGCGTGATTGGTCGAGCCGGCCTCGGAGCTGAAGGGCGGGCCCGGGCGCGATTATAGGCCAGGTGCCTGCGGGTGTCCTGGAGTATCGCCCTGCTACAGACTGTCTGAATATGCGCCAGCGCGGGACGGGTTGTATGATTCACGGACGCGGTCCCGTCAGCCGGGATCTGCCCGAACGCCGATGTCCAGCCCTGCCGCGCTCGCCGCCACCAAACGCCGCCGCCGCGTCCTCGTGATCGAGGACGACCCGGCCGCGATCGACTGGATGCGGATGGTCATCGAAGCCCAGGGCTACGAAGTCCGGTCGGCCTTCGTCGGCAGCCGGGGGGAGGAAGTCTACCGGCAGTGGCATCCGGATGTGGTGGTGGCCGATCTGTCGCTGCCCGACGTGGACGGTGTCGAACTGCTGCGCCGGCTCAAGGGCATCGATCCCTGGCCGGAGGTGATCGTCGTCGGCGGGCAGGGCAGCGTCGCGCGCGCGGTCGAGGCGGGGCAGGCCGGGGCGTTCTACTGCCTGGAGCGCCCGCTCAGCCAGCAGGGCCTGCTCGACATCCTCGACAAGGCGTTCGCGCGGACGAGAGAGCGCGTCGAGCACCAGCAGCTCAAGGAGAAGGTCAGCGGACGCTACACGTTCGCCAACGTCGTCGGCCAGAGCAAGAAGATGACCGACCTCTTCGAGCTCATCGAGAGCGTGGCGCCGAGCGACGCCAACGTGCTCATCCAGGGCGAGAACGGCACCGGCAAGGAGATGATCGCCAACGCGATTCACTACAACTCCAACCGGGCGCGCGGGCCCTTCATCAAGATCAACTGCGCCGCCATTCCGCACGAGCTGATCGAGAGCGAGCTGTTCGGCTACAAGCGGGGCGCCTTCACCGGCGCGACGATGGACAAGGTGGGCCTGTTCGAGATGGCCGAGGGCGGGTCGCTGCTGCTCGACGAGATCGGCGAGATGCCGGCGTACGTGCAGACGAAGCTCCTCCGCGTGCTGCAGGAGCGTGAGTACCGGCCGATTGCGAGCGACCGGATCGTCCGCGTCGACTTCCGCCTCGTCTGCAGCACCAACACCGACCTCGAGGCCGCCCTCAAGGACGGCCGGCTGCGCGAGGACCTCTACTTCCGGATCAACACGATTACGATGCGGGTGCCCCCGCTCCGGGAGCGCAGCGAGGACATCCCGCTGCTCTGCGACCATTTCCTGGCCAAGTTCAACGAGCGCTACCAGAAGAGCGTCCGGTCGATTTCGCCCGACGCCTACCACCTGCTGATCCGGCACCGATGGGGCGGCAACGTCCGCGAACTCGAGAACGCGATCGAGCGTGCGGTGCTGGTCTGCAAGACCGGCGACATCTGCCCGGGCGACCTGCCCGAGTCGATGCGCGACGACAAGGTGCAGGTGCAGGACGGCGCGATCCCGATCAACCGGACCCTCGCCGAGATCGAGAAGATGGCCATCCTGCAGACGCTGCAGCGCACCAACTGGAACAAGCAGGAAGCCGCCCAGATTCTGGGCCTCTACCGTCCGACGCTCTACAGCAAGATCAAGAAGCACCAGATCAAGGACCCTCGGGCGCAGCGGCGTTCGGCGCCGGGGCCGGCAGGACGGTGATGGGCGGCCCGTCCGGGGCCGGGGCGGGCGCGTGACGGTCCGGGGCACGATCCGCCGGCTGCGCGTCGAACTGCGCCTGTCGGGCTCGGCGGCCCGCCGGGCGGCGGTCGAGCTGTACTCGAGCCACGACTTCACGCACGCGGCCGCGATCGCCTACTACGCGCTGCTGTCGCTCTTTCCGTTCCTGCTGCTCGTCATCGCGCTGCTCGGCGCCGTCACGGCCGACGATGCCGACCGGATCGTCGTGCTGAACTTCGTGCTGCGGTACGTGCCGACCCAGCTCGACTTCGTGACCGCGCAGCTCGACGCCCAACCGGATGCCGCCGGCACGGAAGGCGTCGAGCTGCGCGGTCACGAAGTCGAGCTGGGTCGGCACGTACCGCAGCACG
>CAWULT010000083.1:0-19972 GCA_963923455.1 uncultured bacterium | reverse complement strand
GGCTACGTGCTGAAGGACTCGGTGTCGAGCGAACTGCTGCGCATCATCCGGAACGTGCACGCCGGGCAGATCGACATCCCGCCGGACGTCGCGGCGCGCCTCGCGCTGCGGGCGGCGCAGACGCCGCTGACGGCGCGCGAGGTGCAGGTGCTGGAAGTGCTGACGACGGGCATGGGCAATCAGGAGATCGCCGACACGCTCGGCATCACGAAGGAGACGGCGCGCACGCACATCAAGAACATCTTCAGCAAGCTGAACGTGCACGACCGCACCGCCGCCCTCGCCGAGGCGCTGAGACGCGGCCTCATCCACATCAACCGCTGACGCGTTCCGGGCCGGCCCCGGCGCCGCGCGCCCTCAGCGCCGGGCGCCGCCCTGGGCCGCGGCTTCTTCCTTCCGCGCGATGCTGAGCAGGTTGAACATCGCGTAGTTGCCCTCGTGGCACGCGTACTCGAAGGGCGGCTCGGTGTCGCGGACCTGCGTCAGCCGCATCCCGAACGTCCACGGCCGCACCCACGTGTCGGGATCGTCGAGCGTGATCGACCACTCGATCTGCCCTGGCGCGACCGGGGTGAAGCGCTCGACGAGCTTCAGGCGCGCGCCCGCGCCCCGGTAGGCCACCCGCTCGTCGAGGTTGGCCGTCTCCACCACGAGCGTGTTGCCCTCGAAGTGCCCGCGCGCGTCGCCCATGTAGGACCGGATCGCCGGAGCGGGGTGCGGGGCACTGCCGAGCGGAATCACCCGCGCCTCGTGGATCATCTCGTAGCGGATCGCCACGACGCCCGGTCCCTGCGTGATGTCGTAGGAGTTGCCGTAGATGGTGGGCATCATCGAGCCTGGGACACCGCGGCTGATGCAACGGTCGAAGAAGCTGCGGTCTTCCCACGAGTCGGCCTCTCCGCGCCCGCGCCGCGCCTCGGCCCTGGCCGCCGCGCGCTGACGGGCCTGCGGCGTCAGCGCCGGAATCCGTCCGTCCTCGGGGTCGGTCACCATCCAGGCGCGGCTGTTCTTGAAGCTGTGGTTCTCGAACCAGTGCAGCGGGCTGCGCAGTTCCCAGCGGATCTCGTCGGCCTTGACGCGCGCCGCGTTGCGGTCGGCGTTGAGCTTCGCCAGTTCCTCGGGCGAGACATCCGACAGCTTGCGGCCCGACAGCTCGTCGGGGCGCTCCATCGGCGTCTGGCTCTCGTCGCTGTTCGTATAGGCCCCCTGCAGGTCCGGATCGCCCCACGGCGTCAGGGCCGGTGTGTAGGCCGCCTGGCTCGACGCGCCGCGCGACGGCGCCTGCGCCTGGCCCGGCGCCGGCATCCCCGCGACCGCGACCCCGATGACGATCCAGAACAGCGCACGCATGCTGGGCCTCCTCAGAAGTCGAACTGCCCACTGAACCGCACCAGACGTCCCTGCAGCACCTGGCTCGGCACGAGCCACGCCGACCCGTAGGCGTTGTTCTGCGCGAGCACCGCGGCGCCGTTCAACATGTTGTAGATGTCGACGTTCGCCTGGAGCCGCCGATTCTGCCAGAAGCGGAAGATCTTGGAGACCCGGAAGTCGAGCTGGTTCAGGCGGTCGCCGTAGAGCGTGCCGGGCGCGATGAGCGGCACCGTCGCGGTGCCGTTGGCGCCCGACGACAGGTTGCGGCCGAGCGACGGCACGATCTCGGCGTTGCGCGCGACGTAGCTGGCGGTGATCTGCGGCCCCGGCAGGCTCTGGAACGTCGCGCTCGTCTGGATGCCCCAGAACGGCAGCGGGTAGACGCCGAGCAGCTTGACTTGCGTCTGGAACGGCGGCGCGACGCGGCAGTTCAGCAGCGCCTGCGGCGAGTCGATCACGAAGCAGTTGTCAGTCAGCACCCGGCCGGTGCTGGTGCCACCCTGCAGCACGACGCCGCGCGGCAGCCGCGCGCTGACGTTGACGTCCACGCCGTCGTACACCTCGCGCTGCTCACCGAAATTGTCGGCCAGCGTGATGCTGTTGTTGACGCGGCCGAAGCGCGCCGGCGATACGTCATAGAGGCCGCAGATCTGGTAGCCGCCGCCGTTCGGCAGCCGCGAGTCGACGGGAGCCGTCACGCAGAACGGGTCGTGGTCGGCCGGCCCGATCTCGGTGTTGTCCGTCACGCGGAAGTTCCCGAACCACCGCCGGAAGTACCCGACCGAGGCGGACACGCCCGTGACGACCTCGTGCTGCACGCTGGCCGACGTCTCCCAGTTGAAGCCGCGCTCGGTGACGGCGTCCTCGGCATAGCGCGTGGTGATGCGGCTCTGACCGAAGTTGACGTTGCTGATCGGCCCCAGCTCGCCCGCCTGCGGCACGAAGTCGCCGTTGGTGTCGCTCCAGGTCCGCGTGGCGTTGGTCACGATCGCGCTGGCGGGGTTGGCCTGACGCGTGAAGGCCGTCAGGTTCGGCCCCTCCAGGTACCGTCCGACCGAGGCCTTGACCGCGGTGCGGCCGGTGCCGAACAGGTCATAGGAGACGCCCAGCCGCGGCGAGACGTTCTTCCAGTTGGGCACGTTCTCCACGGCCGGGAACGACAGGTCGCGGTTCGGCACCTGCGGCCCCGGCCCGATGCGCTGCGCCGGCACGTAGGAGTTGAAGTAGTCGAAGCGGACGCCGGCGTTCAGCGTCATGCGGCGGATCGTCCACTGATCCTGGGCGAACAGTCCCACGTTGGCCTTGGTGACCTCATCGAGGCTCAGCGGCGTGGCGAACACCGTGACCTGGCGCGGCTGCCCGTTCAGCAGCTGCAGCGTCACGCCGTCGTTGACGACGTCCTGCGTGGTGTGCGCCGACAGGCGCATGAAGGTGCCGCCGACCTTCGCCGCGTGCGATCCGGTCACGTACGACGCCGAGAACCGGGTATTGAAGTTGTGGCTGCCGTTGTGTCCGTACACGCCCGAGTAGTTGCCCCACCGGATGTTCGTCGAGAGCTCCGTGTAGGACGGGGCCCGCGGGTCGACGCCCGGCTGCAGGAACGTCTCGAAGTCCTTGTTGGCGAAGGCCATGCCGGCCTCGAGCAGGAGCCGGCCCGTCAGCGGGGCGTTCCACGACGCCTGGGACAGGTACGACGGGATCGACTTGGAGGCAAACGTCGACTCCGGCGAGTAGGTGAACTGGTTGCAGCACGAGTACCCGTAGAAGGGCCGGTCCTGCTGGGCGTTCTGGTGCTGCAGGCTGATCTTGTTGCGGGCGCTCACCTGCCATGTCAGCCGAAGGCTCTGGTTGCCGTTGCGCTCGATGTTCTCGGCTTGGCGGCTGTAGTCGGGCGTGTAGGCGCGCCCGGTCGGGGTCAGGTTGTAGAACAGGCCGGCCACCGACTGTTCCGAAGCCCAGTTGCGTGTCGACGCGAAGAACCACACGCGGTCGCGCTTGAGGGGGCCGCCGATCGCCGGGTTGATGTCGTACACCTTGTTGACCCGCGGCACCGACCGGAGCCCGAGCGCCTGCAGGCCTGGGCCGAGGTTGTCGCTCTGCAGGTCGCTGTTGGTGAAGGCCGTGGCGAACGTGCCCTTGAACGTGTTGCCGCCCTCCTTCGGAATCACGTTGGTCCGGATGCCGCTCAGCTCGCTCTCGGCCGAGAGGCCAGCCGTCTCGAGGCTGATCTCCTGGACCGTCGCGTCGTTGGTGGCAATGGCAACGAAGTTGCCGCCGCGGCCCTGGCCGTTGTTGTAGTACATGCCGTCGTAGAGCTGCTGCTGCTCCTGCAGGCGGCTGCCGTGGATGGCGATGGCCGCCGAGCTGAACGCGCTCCCGCCGACGTCCTGCACGTTGGCGGTGACGCCGGGAATCAGCACGCCGAGGCTGGCCGCCGAACGGGCGCCGACGGGAATCGCGTCGATGACGTCACGCGTCATCACGCGCTGCTGCACCACGTTCTGGACGTCGACGGTGGGCGGCGCGCCCGTGACCGTGATGGTCTCCTCGAGGGCGCCGACGCGCAGGTCTGCGTTGACGGTGGCCGTGAAGGAGGCCGTCAGCGCGATCCCTTCGCGCCGGACCGTGCTGAACCCGGGCAGCGCGAAGGTGACGACGTAGGTGCCGGGACGCAGGTCGATCAGCTTGTACTGCCCTTCCCCGTCGGTCACCACCGCGCGGACCTTTTCGATGAGGGCCGGGCTCGACGCCTCGACGGTGACGCCGGGCAGCACGGCGCCGGACGAGTCGCGGACGACGCCCGCGATGGCACTACCGCTCTGCGCCCAGGCCCACGCGGGCACCCCGATGAGCGCTGCGGCGAGCAGTAGGTGAAAGTACACGCGTCCCATGACCACGATTCCTCCTGAAGGAGCCCGACGCGACTCGTGAGCGGCCTACGCACGCACGGGACGTGCCTGCTGCAGCCGATCTGGATGTGAAGGCGGCTCAAACTAGCAAATCGAGCCGCGCCCCTCCATCACCCGGTCGGGGGAGAGGCCCATATCGAGGTGGCATCGGGCCATCGCCGCCGCAGGGGCCATCCCGGTGGCCCCGATCCGCTCTGGTAGACTGCGGGCGCATGTCCATCGGGCACAAGGACGAGTGGGGCACCAGGCTCGGGGTCATCCTCGCCGTGGCCGGGTCGGCCGTCGGCCTCGGCAACTTCCTCCGCTTTCCGGGGCTGGCCGCCCAGAACGGCGGCGGCGCGTTCCTGATTCCCTACTTCACGGCCCTGCTGCTGCTCGGCATCCCCATCGGCTGGGCGGAGTGGACCATCGGGCGCTACGGCGGCAAGAAGGGATTCCACTCGGCTCCGGCCATCATGGGCGTCGTGATGCGGAGCGGCACCGGCCGGTACTGGGGCATCATCGGCGTCGCGATCCCGTTGGTCGTCAGCTACTACTACGTCTTCATCGAAGCCTGGACCTTCGGGTACTTCCTGAAGTACCTGGCCGGGGGCATCGGCGTCGACGTCGCGGCGCCGGTGAGCGAGCAGACGGCCACGGCCGCCTCCTTCTTCGCGGCGTTCACCGGGGCCGGCGCCGACGGCGCGCTCTTCACGGGCGAGTCCCGGCTGGCGCTCGTCTCGTGGCTCGTCGTCTTCGCGATCAACGTCTATTTCGTCTTTCGCGGCCTGTCGAAGGGCATCGAGCGGTTCTGTTCGTACGCGATGCCGGCGATGGCGGTGTGCGCCCTGATCGTGCTGGCCCGCGTGCTGACCCTGGGCACGCCCGACCCCAGCCACCCGGACCAGAGCGTGCTCAACGGCCTCGGGTACATGTGGAACCCGAACTACTCGAAGCTCGGCGACGCGCAGACCTGGCTGGCCGCCGCCGGCCAGATCTTCTTCAGCCTCTCGGTCGGCTTCGGCATCATCATCAACTACGCTTCCTATCTGAAGCCCGATGACGACGTGGCGCTGTCGAGCCTGACGGCCAGCGCCACCAACGAACTGTTCGAAGTCGGCTTCGGCGGCCTGATCACGCTGACGGCCGCATTCGTGTTCCTGGGCCTCGCCGGCACGAACGCCGCCGTCTCGGGCGGCTCGTTCACGCTGGGCTTCGTCGCGCTGCCCGTCGTCTTCGCCCACATGGGCGCCGTGGGGAACCTGGTCGGCGCCCTGTGGTTCTTCATGCTGTTCCTGGCCGCCATCACCAGCTCGCTCTCGATGTACCAACCCGCGGTGGCGACGCTGAAGGAAGCCTACGGCTGGCACCACGGCAAGGCCACCGCGGTGGTCGCGGTGATCGGGACGATCGGCGCCGGCCTGACGCTGTGGTACACGCGCGGCGGCGCCTACCTGAGCACGGTGGACTTCTGGGCCGGCACGCTGCTCATCTACCTGCTGGCCGCGGTCCAGATCATCGCGTTCGGCTGGGTGTTCGGCATCGACCGGGGCTGGCAGGAGCTTCATCAGGGGGCGTCGATCCAGGTGCCGCCCGTCTTCAGGTTCGTCATGAAGTACGTGGCGCCGGCCTACCTGCTGGCCATCTTCGCCGCCTTCTGCGTCCAGAACCTCGGCCCGTCGCTGCGGGCGGCCTGGGCCGACGCCGGGTCGCGCGCCGGCATCCTGTCGATCGCGGCGACGCTGGTCTTCCTCTTCGTGGTGGTGCGAGCCGGCGAGCGGCGGTGGCGGGCCGCCGGGCTGGATCTCGACGACCGCCAGGCCCACCACGGCCGACGCCCGACCGGCCACGCCCATGGGAGGCACGTGCCATGACCCTCGCCGGCTGGATCACGATGGCCCTGTCCCTGACGTTCGTCTGGGTCCTCACCTTCTGGTGCTTCCGGCGCGTCCTGAAGAGCCCGCAGAAGGAAAAGGCCCCTCCCGGCTTCGGGCCATAGCCCCACGGCACGCCGTGGGCCCGGCCGCCCCGGGGCGACGGCCCTCCCTCCGTCGGGCTCGATGGAGACATGGAGACCGGGACGCGGTAGACTCATGCCCACTGCGGGCGGGGCGAGTCTGACGGCCCCGCCGAGGGAGCACACATGAATCGCCTTCTCATCGGGTCCCTGGTGGCGCTGGCCGGCGCCTGGGCTTTCACCACCAGCATTGTTTCCGGCCAAGGCCGGGTCGATTCCCCCGGCGTGATGACACCCGACGGCGGCGTGCCCGCGCTGGGCAGCTACAAGGTGCCGAAGACCCCGTGGGGCGAGCCGGACCTTCAGGGCACCTACAACGCCAACGACCTGCAGGGCATTCCGATGCAGCGGGCCGAGTCGGTGGGGCTGCGGTACCGCCTGAACGACGACGAGTACCGCCAGCGCGTCGCGCAGCGTGACGAGAACGTCGCCAACGACAACAGCGACGAGTTCTCGCTGGAGCGCGCCGAGGAGTTCGAGGCACGGTTCGGCACCGTCGGCGGCGCCGTGTCGCCGCCGCCGCACTGGCTGGAGCGCTCGCGCAGCGTCAGCCGCGTGTCGTCGTACGTGATCGACCCGCCGAACGGCCGCATTCCCGCGCTGACGCCGGCGGCCGTGGCCGCGGGGCAGGCTCGCCAGCAGGCGGCCGCCGCACGCCGGCGCCAGCTGAACGGCGTGGAGGCCGACTGGACGACCGACCGCAGCAACTACGACCGCTGCATCAGCACGGGCGTGACGCAGTCGGTGATGCCGAAGATCTACAACTCGGGCAGCCGCATCGTGCAGGGCCCGGGCTGGGTGGCCTTCCAGAACGAGATGATCCACGAGACGCGCGTCATCCCGACCGACGGGCGCCGGCAGGTGGGCCCGGCGGTCAGGAACTGGATGGGCACCTCGGTGGGCCGCTGGGAGGGTGACGTCCTCGTCGTCGAGACGCGCAACATCAAGCCCGAATCGCCGGTGAACGGCCAGCCCCTGTCGGACGACGGCGTCGTCATCGAGCGCTTCACGCTGGCCGACGCCAACACGCTCGACTACCGCGTGACGATCAACGACCCGAAGACCTACGTGGCGCCCTTCACCTACCGGATGCCGATTCCGCGCGAGGAGAGCTACGGCTACTACGAGTACGGCTGCCACGAGGGCAACTACGCGATGCCCAACCTCCTGCGCGGCTCGCGCGTCGAGGACCAGCGCCGCGCCGAGATGGTCAAGCGCGGGGAGAAGATCCCCGAGTACGTCGAGCCGGCTGGTCGCGGCGGTCGTGGCGGCAATGCCGGCGGCGCCGGTGGCCGTGGCGGTCGCGGCGGCAACTAGCCCGCATCCGCGGTCGGGCCGCCGAGCCCGCACGTTCCTGCTTCCACGAGCCGGCGCGCCAAGGCGCGCCGGCTCGTGTCGTTATGGCCTGTGCTGGAGGTAACGCGATGTCACGACTTGCCCTCATCGGCCTGCTGCTCGCGGGCGCGCTGCTCGCCCCCACGTCGGGCTTCGCGCAGGTGTCCTGCTCGCGAGACGGACTGCAGCGGGCCGTCGACCTCTACGTCGCCGCGCAGACGAAGGGGGACACGTCGGGCCTGCCCCTGGCGTCGGGCCTCGGCTACTTCGAGAACGCGGCGCCGGCCGACATCACGGGCGGCCTGATCCGGACGCCGATGGCGATCGACCATCACCGGAGCCTGATCGACCCCACCACGTGCCAGACGTTCACCGAAGTGATCGTCACGAACAAGGCGAAGCCGTACGTCCTCGGGACGCGCCTGCGCGTCAACCGCGACAAGCTGGCCGAGATCGAGATTCTCTGGACCACGACGGGCTACTGGCTGTTCAACGCCGACAACTACCTCAAGTACTCATCCTCCGAGACGTGGGACGTCATCCCCGCCAACCGCCGCGACACGCGTGACACGCTGGTGGCGGCGGCCAACGCCTACCTCGACGCGTTTCTCGAGGGGAAGAAGGACGGGGTGCCGTGGGGCTACCCGTGCAACCGCACGGAAGGTGGGATGCACACCGGCACTGGGGCCCCCACCGACAGCTGCGACGTGGGCGTGCCGAGCGGCGTGAACATCGCGAACCGCCGGTTCCTGGTCGACCCGACGATCGGCGCGGTGGTGGTGTACTGCACCTTCGGCGCCGGCGGTCCGGGTGGCGGCAGCGGTGCGCCGGACACCCATCTCTTCCGCATCGAGAACGGCAAGCTCCGCTACGTGCACACCCTCACCCACCTGCTGCAGGCGAACTTCCGCGGCGGCGGCGCGGGTGGCCGGACCGGTGGGGCCGGCGGACGGGGTGCAGCCGGCGCCGGTCCGGGGGGTGGAGCCCCGACAGGCCCGCGGCCCTAGAGTCGAGGGCGGCCGCGCTCCCTCGCCATCGGGCGGGCCTTCATGCTGGCCACCCAGCTCCGGGCCCGCGTGCACCGCGGGCACGTCTGACCGCGCGGCAGCCGGGCGGCACGACGACGCGGCGGAGCCTCTCCGCGCGCACGATCTGACGGGCCAGAAGGCGCCACACGGCAGCGCCTACCTCCTCCGAGGCAGGCCGGCCAGAAGGTGTTGACGGCCCTTGTGCCGTCCAGCACAATTGCGCCTCGCGCCGCCGACGACTTCGCGGGTGCTGGGAGGCCAGTGTGAGAGCAATCTGCTTTGTCTGGTTGGTGTTGCTGTGGGCCGCCCCAACCGGCGCTCAGTGGCTGGACCACCCCACGCCCGGGCTGCCCCGCAAGGCCGACGGCAAACCGAACCTCTCGGCCCCGACGCCCCGCACCGCCAACGGCAAGCCCGACCTGACCGGCATCTGGGGCGCGGCGGGTGGCCAGGGGGCGCTCGACGGTCTCGAGACGCTCCGCATCGATCCCGCCGACATGAAGCCCTGGGCCCTCGAGGTGCAGCGGGAACGCGCGCACGATTTCTTCAAGGGCCGTCCGGACTTCATCTGCCGCCCGAGCGGGCCCGAAGCGGAGTTCTTCGAGGGGACGAAGCGGTTCCTCCAGACGCCGGCGATGATCGCCATCCTGAGTCCCAACCTGACCTACCGCCAGATCCATCTCGACGGGCGCTCGCTCGAGAAGGACCCGTTTCCCATCTGGCAGGGCTACTCCGTGGGCCACTGGGAAGGCGACACGCTCGTCGTCGAGAGCAACGGGTTCAACGACAAGACCTGGCTCAACAACGTCGGGCTGCCCCACACCGAGAAGCTCCGGGTGACGGAGCGGTACCGCCGCCCCGATCTCGGGCACCTCATCGCGGACGTGACCTTCACGGACCCCGACGCCTACAACAAGCCCCTGCACTTCACGTCCGAGATGCGACTGGTCACCGACACCGAGATGCTCGAGGAGGTGTGCGAGGCCAAGACCGAGTTCTGGACGGGCAACATCTCCGACCTCGAGAAGGCTGCCGTCAAGGTGCCCGAGGAGACGCTGCGGAAGTACGTCGGCTACTACGAGGGGTACTGGAGGGCCAACCTCCGCAAGGTGACGGTGACCCTCGAGGGCGGGACACTTCGCGTGACCGGCCTGCTGCTCCCCGAGGCGGTGGTGATGATTCCCGAGTCGGACTCGCTCTTCACCACCACCGAAGGCGTCTCGTACCAGTTCGTCACGGACGCCCAGGGGACGGTGATCCGGGCCGAGGAAATCCACCGCGGCGGCAACTACGTCCTCAATCGCAAGAGCGGACCCGACGCGGCCAAGGGCGGTCGCTGAGCGACGCCCGGCCACCCGCGCGCCGCCCCGAGTCAGGCAGAACCGAGCATGCACGCGGCCACGGCCGCAGGAGCCAACACATGACACGTGGTCTTTTCGCGGCCCTGGCGGCCGCTGCCCTCATCGGAGCAGTTCTCAACGCCCAGGCACCGGCGACGCCTCCGCGCGAGCGCGCTCCCGAGCCCTGGCGCCGCACCGGCGAACGGCCCTGCCTGCGCCCCGGCAGCGGGTTCGCCCAGTGCCCTGCCCCTGACGGGCTGACGGCGGTGCGCGCCGGGCGCCTGTTCGACAGCCAGGCCGGCCGCATGCTGACCAACCAGGTAGTGGTGATCCGCGGCCAGCGGATCGCCGAGGTGGGACCCGCGGCCCAGGTGAAGATTCCGGCGGGCGCGCGCGTGATCGACCTGAGCCGCGCCACCGTGCTGCCGGGCCTCATCGACGCGCACACCCACATGTTCAACGACCCCGTGCAGGGCTGGTCGCCGGAGCGGATGACGCTGATGGCCGTCACCAACATGCAGGCGGACCTGTACAGCGGCATCACGGCGGCCCGCGACATGGGCTCTCACAGCAACGGCTACGCCGACATCGACATCCGCAACGCCATCAACGACGGCGAACTCGACGGCCCCCGCTTCCAGGTGGCCGGCCGCGGCATCGTGTGGGGCGCCAGGCCGCCGGAGCCCGGCTCCACGCCGAACCCGCGGTCGGCGATCGTGGTGCGGTCCGCGGAGGAAGGCCGCGCCGCGGTGCGCGAGCACATCGCCAAGGGTGTCGACCTGATGAAGCTGTATCCCGGGGGCGCCTACTCGTTCGGCCCAGGCGGCGAGGACCAGTACCAGACGCAGTACCCGCTGCCGGTCCTGCAGGCGATCATCGACGAGACGCACAAGAACGGCCGCAAGGCCGGGTGCCACGTGTTCGGCGGCGAGGGCCTGCAGAACGCCATCACGGCCGGCTGCGACACCATCGAGCACGGCTACGGCCTGACCCAGGCCCAGCTCGACCAGATGGCGGCCAAGGGCATCGCCTACGACGTCACCTTCGCCCGCTACAGCTCCCCCTACATGGACGACAACGACGCGAAGAGCACGGGCGGCAAGTTCCGGATCGTCCCGATCTTCGAGCGCGCCATGAAGATGGCCATCGCCACCCCCAAGCTCGCGGTGCTGTTCGGCACCGGCGTCGACGGCACGTTCTTCGTGCACGGCACGAACGCCGTGGAGTTCGAGAAGCTCGTCAAGATCGGCGGCATGGCACCGGCGCGGGCCATTCAGTCGGGCACCATCGCGAACGCCACGATGATGGGGTGGCAGAGCGACGTCGGCTCGATCACGGCCGGCAAGTTCGCGGACCTGGTGGCGGTGAACGGCGACCCGCTGGCCGACATCACCGAGCTGCAGCGCGTGCGCTTCGTGATGAAGGGCGGCAAGGTGGTTCGCGACGACGTGACGGGCCGGGCGGCCACCAGCACCCGCTGATCACGCCCGCCGACCGAGGCTAGGCCTTCGGGCCGGCTTCGGCCCCGGCCGGCTCGCGAAACGGCTCCACGTCGACGCGCGCGTAGCGCACGTCGAGCACCTGCAACTGTTCGGTTCCGCCGGGCGCGCGCAGCACCACTGCGTCGCCCGGCCCTGCCTTCATCAACGCTCGCGCCAGCGGCGACCGCCAGCTGATGTGGCTCCGGTCGAGGTCCACCTCGTCGAGCCCGACGATGCACACCTCCCGCTCCGTGCCGTCGGCCTGGGCGTATTGGACGGTGGCCCCGAAGAACACGCGCTGGGCCGCCCGGCCACTGCGCGGACTCTCCGGGTCCACGACTTCCGCGGCGTCGATTCGCTTCCGGAGGAACCGGATGCGCCGGTCGATCTCGCGCAGCCGCCGCTTGCCGTACTGATAGTCGGCGTTCTCGCTGCGATCGCCGTTGCTGGCGGCCCAGGCCACGACGGCCGTCACCGCCGGCCGTTCCCGCGTGAGCAGGAATCGCAGTTCGTCCCGCAGGCGCTGCAGGCCACCCGGGGTGATGTAGTTCTTGACCGGCGCGGCCTGTCCTGGAGCCGCCCCGTCAGCGGCGGGGGCGCGGCCCTCGCTTCTGGCTGGAGGCCTTCTGATGAAACCCTTGCGCATGCGGTTCCTCTGATTGAACCACATCGCGCGCGGTCACGCGGCCGCTCGTTGCCACCAGCGAAATAGCCGAGCTGAGTCATTGAGCCGGCCCCCCGGCTGCCGATACCTTCAGTCAGGGAGACACATCGCGCGATGCGCAACTGGGTGAAGCTTCACGAGCGCTCTTCTGAGGGGAACGGCGCGATGGACCGCCGACAGGAAGACCGCCGGTTCCTGCTGGCCCGTGTCACGGTGCAGTGGGGTGAGGGGGCACCACCGGTCACCCGGACCCGCCTGGCGATGCTCGAAGACATCTCCCCGCATGGCGCCTGCCTGCGCACCAACACGGCGATCGCGGCCGGGACCCGCGTGGCCGTGACGGGCTACCGGACGCCGTTCACCGGCAGCGTTCGCTACTGCCGGCCCCACGTCATGGGCTACCTCGTCGGACTGCAGTGCCCCGCCGCGGGCGACCCGACACCGGGTGACGACCGGTCCACGGCCCCCTAGACGAGCCAGTCACGTCACGGCTGCAGGTCGTCCCACCGCTGGAGCCCGATCACGTACACGTCGTTCTCGACCAGCCGGTATCGGACGACGCCCGTGAAGGGGCTGCCGTGCCCGCTGACGTTGACCGTCACACCGACCGGGATGGCCTCGGCGGTCCGCAGGCACGCGCCACCTGGCGACAGGTTCTCGGTCATCGCCGAGCCGTGCCGGATGCCGCCGTCGTCGTTCCACGTGATGCTCACCGGCAGGCGCAGCTGCCGCCGGTCCTCGCGCCGCTGGTTCATGGATGTACCCTCCACGCCGCAGACGCCGTCACGACGTGGGGCAGCCCAGCCGTCACGGCGTCGCACTACAGGTTATCGGCCCGATGGCGCGGCACCGGATGGCTTCGTGAGGGCATTGGCGTGACGCCGGACAGGCTCCGCAGGCGGCCCGGCGCTCGTCGGCTGGCGTGTGTCGTTGGAACAGCGCGGTTACCCCCGGGCACAACCCGGGGGCGCTGACTCATGCGGTAGGGACCAGCTTACCGGCCGACCTGCACGCTGGTTCCACCACCCGGCGCGCCGGTACCACTGTCACCGCTGGACACGATCTTGACCCAGAGCGACCCCTGGCCCTTGAAGTACGAGGTGTCGCTGGCCTTGCGCAGCGCATCCAGGCTGTCCTGCGGCGTACCCGAAGCCGCGGTGGTGAATCCCGGCAGCTCGAAGATCACCCACGAGCCGCGATCCAGTTCCGCCAGGGTGAGCGGCAGGGACTGCCGTTCGGTGGTCACTTTGATCTCGGTGCCGGCTCGGACGTTGCTGCCACCGGTGGCGGTGTAGTCCTTGCCGTTGCGGCTGAGCACCACCGGCGGCTGCGGCGGCGCAGCAGGGCCGCCTCGACCGAACGCGCCACCTCCACCGACGCCGCCAGGAGCGCCCGCGCCGCCAAGGCGGGCTGCCCCGCCCGGGCCACCGGGACCGCCAGCGCCGGCAGCACCAGCAGCGGCGCCCCTGCCAAGGGCCGCGCCACGGGCGCCACCGAAACCGCCACCGCCGGCAAACGTCAGGCGCCCGATGTCGCCCTTGCAGACGGCCGCGTTCCAGGTGGGCTTGATCTCACACGCCTCTGTGTCGACGGCCACGCTGTCGTTGACGCCGTCGTGAATGAGCACGTAGGAATTCGGGCCACCGCCCAGCGAACCATCCCGGTCGCGGTACGCCGCGGTCTTGTACGACATGCTGCCGCCGTTGTCGCTGGCCCACTTGCTGTTGTTGGCCATCGGCGGGAAGTACACCGGCTTGGCGTTGACGAACTTCACACGCTCGAAGGCGTTGTTCGTGCTGACCCCGAAGCTGCTGAACAGCAGGTTCGAGATGGCTCCCGTCTTGCGCGTGGCGTTGTCTTCATAGTTCCGGAAGGTGGTGTTCACCACGTCATGCCGGTAGTCGTAGTACTCGTAGCCGCGAATCGGGAAGTCCGGCAGCGTGGGCTTCGGCAGGCTGCGGCCGTACGTCTTTTCCGCGTCGGTCCTGGGGTTGCCGACGTTCTCGGTTTCGCCCACGAACAGCGAGTCAACGACCTGTGACGTGAAGGCGTAGCGACCGAAGGCGCCGGACGCATGCGTGAAGCCCATGGCGTTGTCGGCCAGCTTCACGTTCCTGAACAGGTGCATCTCACCGCGGCCCCAGATGCCGCCATTGCGGTTCTTGTAGGCGGTGAGATTCTCGAAGACCGAAACCAGCGCCTTGCTGTCCGGGTCAGCGGGGTTCTCGAGGCCGGTATGCGAGCTGCCCGTGACACCGAACGTGTTGTTGGCCGCGATGTTCCGGTCGAACATGAAGGCGTCGTAGTTGGAGTGGGCCACGTTGCCCTTGAACTCGCGGAAGGGCGTTCGACGTGGCCACGTGGCCTTGCTGATCTCGGAGCCCTCGAACTTGCCGTTCGGGTGCTCCGGCAACGACATCCAGAAGCCGTTGGCGTCAGAACCCGCGGCCACGTTGTCGCGATACGTGTTGTCCGGATTGGTGATCCAGAAGCTCGCGGCCGTGTTGTCCGAAGGCAGCAGCACATCCTTGGAGGCCTGGCCGTTCTCTCTGACGGCCTGTCGATTCGCGTAGTCCGGCCTCTCTCCCGCCGCGGCGAGGTTCGTCGGCACGCAGGGCTTGGACGTATGACACTTCGTCTGGATCGCCAGGTTGTGCACGTACTCGTTACCGTGCTCGATCCCGTCTTCGAGGAAGAAGCAGTGTCCCACGGTGTTGTAGGTCACGTTGTTCTCGACACGCAGGAAGTTCGTGCCGTGCACGGTGACGCAGCGGTTGTACGTGTCGTGGATGGACGCGTTCCTGATGTACTGGCCCTTCGCGTCGCCCATCAGGTGCCAGTGGATCGGATACCGGGCCAGCGTCAGGTTCTGGCCCATGCGCTGGAACTCGACGCCCTCGACGAACATCTTGCTCGCGCCCATCGCCATCACGTGGCCGCCGTAGAACGGCGCTTCGGCCGCGTCGGCCGAGGCCTGCAGGCGGATGTTGCGCGTCAGCATGGCGACTTCGCCACGTTCGTCCACGTCGAACGTGATCTTGCCAAAGTGCATGAACTCCAGCGCCAGGTCGAGCGTGAGCCTGTTGCCGCGGATGGCGGTGATGGTACGCCGCTCGGCCTGCCGGGGATCGAAGTCCGTGGACGCGAGCACGACCTCGTCGCCCACCCGCCAGCCGGTCGCGTCCAGGACCTGGATGGAGTTGCTGCCGGCCGCAGCGGTCTGCGCCAGCTTGCTCCAGGTGTTCGTCCGGTCACCGTGCAGGTTCAGCGTGCCGCCCATCAGCATGATGCCGCGGTCGACCCGGTCGGTCGTGCCGCCCGTTCCGCTGATGTCTTCGTCCTTGACGTTGTTGGTGAACGTGATGGTCGCCTTGCGTGTATGGGGCCTGGCCTCGGTGCCGATTTCCAGCTCCCCGTGCAGCATGATCCACTCGGTGGTCAACTCGAGGTCGGCATTGTCGGCAAAGCTGAGTTTGCCGTCGACCGTGAGACCGTTCAACGCCGGCGGACTGACGTCGAGGAGCACGCTCTTGCCCCTGGCAATCGTGACCTTGTCGCCAGCGGCCGGCACCTTCCCGTCCGGCCAGGTGGCGGGATCGGACCAGCGCGTCTGACTGACGGCCGGGGCTCCGGCATTCTGGGCCTGCACGACGGCGAACACGCTGCCGAGCAGGAGTACTGAAAGGAGCGACGCAAGAAGGAACGAGCGATGTGGCTTGCTCATCTTTTCACCTCGAGGCTGTCTCCAGGCCCGGGGCCCTTGCCAGGGCCACTGCCGAGGACGTCACCGGTGGAGACGACCTTCACCCACAGCGAACCGTTGCCCTTGTAGTACGAGGTGGCCGTGGCCTTGCGCAGCGCGGCCAGACTGCTCTGCGCCGTGCCAGCCGATGCGGTGGTGAATCCCGGCAGCTCGAACATCACCCACGAGCCGGCATCCAGTTCCCTCACGGTGATGTTCACGGATGGCCGCTCGGTGATCACCTTGTACTCGGTGCCCGCGCGTACGTTCGTTTCTCCCTCGGCGGTGAACTTCTTGCCGTTGCGGCTGAGCACGACTGGCGGCCCTGACGGCGCACGGGTCCCTCTGATGCGACCACCACCAGGGGCAATGGCGAAGGTCACGGGCTGAGCGGGAGCTGCGGGAGCACCTGCACCGCGACCACCAGCACCACCGCCGCGGCCGAAGCCGCCGAACCCAATGGCGCCACCACCGCCGCCGACGTTCATGCGGCCGACGTCGCCCTTGCACACCACGGCGTTCCAGGTGGGCCGGGCCTCGCAGGACTTGTCGGCGTCGATTCCGGTGACGTTGACGATGTAGGAATTGGGGACACCGGTGATGGTGCCGTCCTTGTCGTTGAACACCGACGTCTTGTAGACCGTGTTGCCGTAGTCGTCGTTGCTCCACCGGTTGTCGATCGGCGGGAAGTACACCGGCTTGGCGTTCATGAACTTCGAGCGCTGCACGGTGTTGTTGGAGCTCATGCCGAAGCTGGTGAACAGCAGGTAGGAGATCGCCCCCGTCTTACGGGTGGCGTTGTCCTGATAGTTCACGAAGGTGTTGTTGTCGAGTTCGTGGTGGTAGTCGTAGAACTCGTAGCCGCGGATCGGGAAGTCCGCGACAGCGGGCTGCGGCAAGCTGCGGCCGTACGCCTTTTCCGCCGGCGTGCTGGGGTTGCCGATGTTCTCGGATTCGCCCACGAACAGCGAATCCACCACCCGTGACGTATAGGCGGACTGGCCGAGGTTGCCGGACGCCTGCGTGAAGCCGATTCCGTTGTCGGCCATCTTCAGGTTCTTGTAGAGGCGCAACTCACCGCGGGCCCAGATGCCGCTATTGCGGTTCTTGTAGCTGGTGAAGTCCTCGACGACCGACTCCGCTTGAGCGCTGTTCGCGTCAGCGGGATTGACGAGGGACACATACCCGCCCACCGCGAACTTGCCATCGGGCCTGGGGGCGCGGTCGCCCATGAAGCTGTCGAAGTTCGAATGGGCGACGTTGCCCTTGAACTCGCGGAGCTTCATCCGACGCGGCCATATCGCCCGGCTGATAGCCGTGCCTTCGAACTGGCCCGTCGGATGCTCTGGGAAGGCGAGCCAGAAACCCGTCGCGTCGGACCCCGCGGCCACGTTGTCGCGGTAGACGTTGTCCGGGTTCGTGATCCAGTAGCTCGACACCGTGTTGTCCGACGGGATCAGGACATCCTTCGAGTCCTGGCCGGTGGTCTTGAAGTTCAAGCCGTCGGGGTTGGCTCCGAACGGGGCCAAGTTCGTCGGGTCGCACGGCTTGGACGTATGACACTTGGTCTGGATGGCCAGGTTGTGAATGAACTGGTTGCCGTGCTCGATGCCGTCTTCCATGAAGAAGCAGTGGCCCACGGTGTTGTAGGTCACGTTGTTCTCGACCTGCAGGTCGTTCGTGCCGTGCACGGTCACGCAGCGGTTGTACGTGTCGTGGATCGCCGCATTCCTGATGTACTGGCCCTTCGCGTCTCCCACCAGGTGCCAGTGGATGGGGTACCGCGCCAGCGTCAGGTTCTGCCCCATGCGCCGCAGCTCGACGCCCTCGACGTACATCTTGCTCGAGGGCATCGCCATCATGTGACCGCCCAGGAAGGACTGTTCCGCATCGGCCGATGCCTGAATGCGGATGTTGCGCGTCAGCAACCCGACTTCGCCGCGCTCATCCACCCCGAAGGTGATCTTGCCGAAATGCATGTAGTCCAGCTTCTTGTCGAGCGTGATCGTGTTGCCGCTGATGGCAGAGATGGTGCGCCGCTCGGCCTGCCGGGGATCGAAGTCCGTGGACGCGAGCACGATCTCGTCACCGGCCCGCCAGCCTGACGCGTCCAGAACCTCGATGGAGGTGCTGCCGGCCGCCGCCGTCTGCGCCAGCTTGGTCCAGGCGTTCTTCTGATTGCCGTGCAGGTTCAGGGTTCCGCCCGAGATCATGATCCCGCGGTCGCCCATGCCAGCCATGACGTCTTCACCCTTGACGTTGTTGGTGAAGGTGATGGTCGCCTTGCGCGTGTGGGGGCTGGCTTCGCTCCCGATGGCCAGCTCCCCGTGCAGCATGATCCACTCGGTGGTCAGTTCCAGGTCGGCGTCGTTGGCGAAGGTGAGCTTGCCGTCGATGGACAGGCCGCCGAGCGCCGGCGGACTGACGTCGAGGATCACGTCCTTGTCTCTCCCGATCGTGACCTTGTCGCCCGCGACTGGCACCTTGCCGTTTGGCCAGGTGGCAGGGTCGGACCACTTCGTCGGCCTGACCGCCGGCGAGCCGGCATTCTGAGCCTGCACGTCAGCGAATGCGCCGACGAGCAGGATTGCCGGCAGCAGCGAAGCGAGAAGGAGCGAGCGGTGCGGCTTACTCACGGAACTAACCTCCCCCGTCCTGGATGACCAAGAACCGCGCGGCTATCCGAGACGCGCGAACCCGAAGAGAATAGCCGAAATCCGGCGAGTCGGCGCGCGCCCGGAACCGGCGGCCGCTGAGCCCGCAAAGGGCGCCCGGCAGCCTTTGTGATATGTGATCCCAGGGGGAACACGGAGATGGCAGAGACGATTGCACAGAGCCAGGTGCTGGCCGCGAAGCGCTGGATGGAAGACGAGGCGGGCATGGAGCGGGCAAGTCTCTCCCCGGCCGAGTATGTCGCCTATCGGATGAAAGTGTCGGCAGCCGAGGCCGAGGCCCTCGTGGCGGCCGTCTACGCGCTCGAGGAGAAGGAATAGAGGAGGTGGCGTCCCCAAGCACTCAGGCGTGTGCTCCGTCCCCAACCGGCCCCAGCCCTTCCGGGTGGGCGGAACCCGCCGTGAGTCGGCTGACATGGGGTTGTTCGCCACGAAGATCGGGCGGACACTTACGGTCATCACTGGAGACCGCCGACCGGTCGAACACGCTCGGCGTGTGGGTTAACCCGCTCTGCGACGCCAGTCGGGCAGGCCGACGCGCCGCATGAGATCGCGGTAGCGCGGATCCGAACGGATGGCGTCGTAGGTCACATCCACCCCGAGGAACTGCAGCTGCAGATCGCGGGCCGTGTACGCATCCTCCAGCAGGCGCAACGCATGTTCGTGGTCGCCGAGGCCCATGTAGACAATGCCAAGCTCCATGGGCGACACATATCGTGTACTCGCTGTCAACTTCGACAGGATGGCCTCGGCCTCGGGGCGCCGGCCCGATTTCGCAAGCGCGAACGCGAGGTAACAGAGCGTGCTCGTCGTTTCGCCGTCGATGCGGATTGCCGCACGCAGTTCCGGCAGCGCATCGTCGTACCGCCAGGCGGATAGATACACGTGGCCGAGCACGTTGTGACCGACGTCGGCCCCCGCCGCGGTTGCCCGGCGGATCAGCTCGATGGCCTGCTCGCGACGTCCGCTTGCGGCCAGGAGCATTCCTTCGATGCCAACCAACCCCGTGCTGGCTGGGTCCAGCTGGCGGGCGCGCCGAATCTCGTCCTCCGCGTCTCGATGCCGTCCCATTTGCGACAAGTAGCGCGCGTACACTCTGTGCGCGATCACCAGGTTCGGATCGAGCGCGACCGCGCGCTGATACCTCCGCTCGGCGTCGGCCCAGTGCCAGTCTGATTGCTCGACGAGGCCGAGCGTGACGTGCGCATCGGGAAGGCGTTCGTCCAAGGCAAGCGCCTTCTCGACCGCCGCGCGCGCCGCATCAATCCGCGGGCGCGGAGACTCGACGCTGTTGCCAGCGAAATCAAGATTGGCGCGGGCGAGCGCCGCCCATCCTTTCGCGAACCGCGGATTGGCAGCCACGGCACGCTCGAAATAGTCGAGTGAAGCGTACCGGGTTTCCGCGAGGCCTCATTTCTTGGGAGGATGGGGTCT
>CAWULT010000082.1:0-19993 GCA_963923455.1 uncultured bacterium | reverse complement strand
CCGCCCCGAGGCGCGCGACCACGCCGGCCCGATCCGCCCGGACGACCGCGCGGTCCGGCGCCGCCGGCAGGCGGGCGTACTCCTCGGCCACCCGCAGGTCGCCGCCCTGATGCGCGATCATCGAGGTGAAGACCTCGAGGGCGCGGCCGCCGGCAAGGGCCGCCCGCGCCCGGACCGCCGCGGCTGCCGGCGCCTGCTCCACCCCGGCCAGCACCAGCATCCGGGCCGCGAGCCGCACCACCACGTCGGTCAGGTCCGCCGGACCGCGGCCCTTCAGGGTCTCGAAGCACTCGATGATCTCGAGCGCGTTGCCGACCGCCTGCCCGAGCGGCGCGTCCATCTCGGTGATCACGGCTTCGGTCCGCACGCCGGCGTGCCGGCCGATCGCGACCATCGCCGCGGCGAGGGCGCGCGCCTGCGCGAGGTCGCGCATGAACGCGCCGTCGCCGCACTTGACGTCGAGGACGAGCGCGTCGCTGCCCTCGGCGATCTTCTTGCTCATCACCGAGGCCGCGATGAGCGGCACGCTCTCGACCGTCGCCGTGACGTCACGCAGCGCGTACAGCGCCTTGTCGGCCGGCACGAGCGACGCGGTCTGGCCGATGATGCTCGTGCCCACCGTCCGCAGCACGTGCTTGAACTCGTCGACCGAGAGTCCGACACGGTAGCCCGGAATCGACTCGAGCTTGTCGAGCGTGCCTCCGGTGTGGCCCAGGCCACGGCCGGACATCTTGGGCACGGTGACGCCGCACGCGGCGGCCACGGGCGCGAGCACGATCGACACCTTGTCGCCGACGCCGCCGGTGCTGTGCTTGCCGACCTTGACGCCGGGCAGGTCCGAGAGGTCGACCCGGTCGCCCGACCGCACCATCGCGTCGGTCAGCCAGGCCGTCTCCTGGTCGGACATGCCGCGCAGGACGATCGCCATCAGCAGGGCGGACAACTGGTAGTCGGGAACGGCGCCCCCGGTGCCGGCGACGAATGCGTCGACCTCGCCCCTGGAGAGCGCATGACCGTCGCGCTTGCGGGCGATGACATCGACGAAGGACATAGGGGCGGGCCCAGTATACCGACCATGGCCGTTCGGCACAGAAAGGCTCATGAAGGACCAGCCCGCGGTCGATAAGGAGCAGGGATGACCGTGACCAGTCCGCCCAAGCCCGGGACGTGGCAGGCGGCCGACTCGGCGGCCGGCCAGGAGCCGGAGCCGATGGCGCCCGAACAGAGCGCAATCTTGACCGAATTTGCCCGTGCGTGCCGGTCGGCGGCACGGTCGGTGTCCTTGTACCCGGGGGCCCATCCGGCCATCGGCATGTCCCTGTCCCGCCTGGTGGCCGCGGCGGCCCGGCTCGTGGCCCGGGGCGAGGTCGTGCTGGTCGTCCACCCGGCCGCTCTGGTGGTCGACGGGCGGACGCCGCAGCGCCCCGACCCCGTCCTGGGTGAGCTGGCCGCCCTGCTGCACGAACGCCTGGTCGGCACCCTCCGGATCGCCAAGGGCGCCGACGCGGACGACTGGCGCGCGCTGCTGCTCCTGCTCGCCAGGTCGGCCGAGGAGCTGATCATCACCGGCGGCCTCGCGAAGGCGTGGGCGGCCACCGGCCGCGCCCACTTCGAGATCGGCGAGATCGACTATGCCGAGGTGCTCCGCGAGCGCGAGGGCGACGAGGGCGCGGCGTGGGACCGCGTGATCGCCAACTGCCTGCGCGGCGAGTCGGTCGCTCTCGACGACAGCGTCATCTCCGCGCTGGTCAACGCGGTCAAGGACCCGGCGAAGTTCGGCGCGCTGCTCGACCGGCTCCAGGATCAGGCGGAGACGGGCGACATCAGCCTCGGCGTGCGGGTCGCGGCCCTCTTCCAGCTGCTGCGCGCCGTCCTCGAGGCGGTGGCCGAGCGCCGGTCGCACACCCGCGACCACGTGCTCGATACGGCGGCCCAGGCCACGCCGCACCTGACGCCCGACATGCTGCTCGGCATCATCGAGAAGCGGGCATCGACCAACATGGAGGAGGCCGAGATCGCCAGCGGCATCGTCGAACGCATCACCGACGAGATCGCCGCCGGCTTCGTCGCGCGGGCGATCACGCAGGAGCGGGGCGCGACCGAGCGCCTCGCGCAGGCCTTCTCGGCGCTCGTGCCCCAGACCGACCAGCGCCTGCGCGTCCTGGATCTCGCCCGCGCCGACGCCGAGGCCGGCGAGCTGGGACGGGACGAGCGATTCGTCGAGGTCTGGGCCGGGGCCGCCGACATGCTGACGAGCTACACCGACTCGGGCTACGTCGCCGAGGACTACGCCCGCGAGCTGACGGTCGCCCGGTCGCTCGCGGTCGAGGTGGAGCGGCTCTCGGACGACCCGCCGGAGCGCATCCAGGCCTGGCTCGAGTCGGTCGACGAGGCGGCGGTGAAGGAGCTGGCCCTGCAGGTGATGCTCGATCTGCTGGTCATCGAGGACGATCCGGCGGCGTGGGGCGAGATGGCCACCGTCGCGGTGGCCGAGGCCGAACGCCGGACGCTCATCGGCGACGTCGCCGGCGCCCAGCGGCTCGCCGAGAGCCTCGTCCGCGAGGCCGCGCCAGAAGGCCGGCCGGCGCTCGCCGCGGTGGCCGCCCGGCATCTCGAGCAGCTGGCCAGCGGCGTGATCGTCCGCCACGTCGTGACGCACCTGCGCAAGGCCCCGGACCGCGAGGTCGAGGTGATCACGCGGTTCTGCCTGACCATCGGTCCCTCGATCGTGCGCCCGCTCGCCGAGGCGCTGGCGCTCGAGGACCACATCCACACGATCCGCCGCCTGCGGGAGCTGCTGCGCCAGTTCGGCCTGGCCGGCCGCCAGGCCGTCGAGCCGCTGCGCCGGTCGATGAACCCGGCAGTGCGGCGGACGGCGATCGACCTGCTGCGCGTCTTCGGCGGCAACGAGGCGCTCAAGGAGCTGGCCCCGCTGCTGCACGACGCCGACCCCGAGGTGCGGAAGGACTCGGTCCGCGTGATCGCGCAGATCGGCACCAAGGAGGGCTACGCCGTGCTGACACGCGCGTGCGACGCGGACGGCGCGCTGCGGGAGCTCATCGTCGGGCAGCTGATCGCGCTGCGCGACGCCAAGGCCATTCCACCGCTCTGCCACGTACTGGCGACGACGGCGCCGCGGGGCGCGTCGGTCACGCTGCACGAGTCCATCCTGGAGGCCCTCGGCGGGCTGGGCCCGAACCCCGAATCGATCGACGCGCTCAAGACCGCCCTCCACCGGAGCGAGTGGTGGGCGCCGATGCGGACGGCGTCGCTGCGCCACATCGCGGCCGTCGCGCTCAGGCGCATCGGGTCGGCCGACGCGCTGACCGCGCTGACCGAGGCCGCCGAACACGGCTCCAGGGCCGTGCGCAAGACCGCCCGGGCCCAGCTGCCCGACGCCCAGCCTCTCTCGACGACCTCATGACCGCCACGAACGGAAACCGATCCGCCGACGAACTAGTGCGGCGGCTCGCCGCCGCCCTCCGGGGCGCGCAGCTCTACGCCACCGGACACCCTCTCGTCGCCCGCAGCATCGCGGCGCTCGCCGAGGCCCTCGCCGTGGTCCACGCCACCACGCCGTCGATCGCGATCGGCATCGTGGACGACGACCTCGTCGTCGGCGACGTGCCGATTCCGAAGGCCGCCGGCACGATGGGCGAGCTGATGCGCCGGCTGAAGCAGGCCGGCATCGAGCGCATCGTGATGGACAGGGGCGTCGAGCCGGCGGAGCTCTCCGAACTGGTGTACGGCGTCGCCCGTGGGGACAGCGGAGAGGACGCGGCGTTCGCGCGGCTGCCGCACATCCGCGTCGGCCAGCTCGAGGTGGAGGACCGGATCGAGGGCATCGGCGACATGGCCACGTTCCGCCGGCTCTACGACGACGCCTCGGCGCTGGCCGGGCGCCTCTGGGAGAGCGCGAGCGTCGAAGGCAAGCCCGACGCCGACGCGGCCCACGGCCTGGTCGACTCCCTGGCGCAGGCGGTGGCGCAGAACCGGTCGGCGCTCCTGGCGCTGACGGCGCTCAAGAACTACGACAACTACACCTTCACCCACATGGTGAACGTGTCGATCCTGACGATGGGCCAGGCGCGGGCGGTCGGCATCGACGGTCCGCTGCTGCGTGAGTTCGGCATGGCGGGGCTGATGCACGACATCGGCAAGGTCAGGACGCCGAACGAAATCCTGAACAAGCCGGGCAAGCTCACCGAGCGCGAGTACGAAATCCTGAAGCGGCATACCGTGGACGGTGCCGCGATTCTCGAAAAGACCCCAGAAATCCCAGCGCTGGCGCCCGTCGTGGCCTTCGAGCACCACCTCCGCAGCGACGGCACGGGGTACCCGACCGGCATCAACCGGCCGAAGCTGAGCCTGGTGACGACCCTCGCCGGCATCGCCGACGTCTACGACGCCATGCGCTCGCAGCGCGTGTACCAGCAGGCGTTCCCGAGCGACCGCATCCTGACGGTCCTCCAGAAGAACGACGGCAAGCAGTTCGACCAGCACCTCGTGCGCCGCTTCGCCCAGCTCATCGGCATCTACCCGGTCGGCAACCTGGTCCGGCTCGACACCGGCGAGATCGCGGTCGTGCTGAAGATCCACGCCCCCGATCCGCACCGGCCGAAGGTGAAGGTGATCCTCGACCGTGAGGGCGGGACGCTGCCGCGTCCCTACGACGTGAACCTCTGGGATCCGCGCGAGAGCGATCCAACCCGCGTCGAGGCGCCGGTCGACCCGGCGCTGTATGCGGTCGACCCCCTCACGTACCTCTAGTCGGCCGCCGTCGAATGGCCCGGCGGCGGCGCATCCGGGCGACAATCGAGGCATGGCCGTCCTGCTCCGTGCCGCCGCCGTCGCCGCGGCACTCCTGCTGTTCACCGCCGCGCCGAGGACCCAGCCAGCCGGGCCGCGGCTCCTCGTGATCCTGGTCGTCGACCAGATGCGGGCCGACTACCTGTCCCGATTCCGCGACACCTGGCGGGGCGGCTTCCGCGAGCTGCTCGATCGCGGCGTCGTGTTCGACCGCGCGGCGTACCCCTATCTGGCGACCTGGACCTGCGCCGGCCACGCCACGATCGGCACGGGCGCGTTTCCGCGCGCGCACGGCATGATCGCCAACCGCTGGTGGCGCCGCGACGAGCGGCGCGTGGCCGAGTGCACGGACGACCCGAAGGCGCCCGCCGTCAGTTACGGGCGCCCGGCGAAGGCCGGCTACAGCGCGGCCCAGCTGCTCGTGCCGACGCTCGCCGACGAACTGCGCGCGCAGCAGCCCGGCGCGCGCGTCGCCGTCGTGTCGCTGAAGTCGCGCAGCGCGATCACGCTGGCGGGTCGCGCCCCGGACGCCGTCACCTGGTTCGACGACGACGCCGGCTCGTTCGTGACCTCGCGGGCCTTCGCCGGCGGGCCATTACCGGCCGTCCAGCGCTTCGTGGCGCGCGACCCGTACGAAGCCGACGAAGGCCGCAGCTGGACGCTCCGCGACGACCCGGCGACCTACCGCGCGCGCGACGCGGGCGCCGGTGAACGGCCGCCGGCCCCGTGGAACAGCCTGTTTCCGCACGTCGTCAAGGGCGTGCAGCCGCGCGATGCCTTCTTCTTCGACATCTGGCAGACGAGCCCGTTCGCCGACGCCTATCTCGGGCGCATGGCGGCCGCGCTGGTGGACGAGCTGTCGCTCGGCCAGCGGGACGCGACCGACTTCCTCGGCGTGAGCTTCTCGTCGCTCGACGAGGTGGGCCACGACTTCGGCCCGCACAGCCGCGAAGTCGACGACATGCTGCGGCACCTCGACGTGACACTGGGAGCGCTCGTGGCGCACCTGGACCGGCGGGTCGGCCGCGAACGCTACGTCCTTGCCCTGACCGCCGACCACGGCGTCGTCCCGATCGCACAGCCCCAGCAGGGCGGGCGGATCTTCACGGAGGACGTGCGCGACCGGATCGAGGAGACACTCGCGGCGCGCCTCGGCCCGGCCCCCGACGGCCGCTACGTGGACGCGGTCACTGAGCCGTTCGTCTACCTGGCGCCCGGCGTGTTCGACCGGCTGCGCGCCGATGCCCCCGCGCTCGCCGCCGTCCGGGCGGCGGTGCTCGACCTGCCGGGTGTGTCCCGCGTCCTGCGGGCCGACCGCCTGTCCTCCGCGAGCGCCGACCCGATCGTCCGGGCCGCCGCGCTCACCACCGCTTCGGCGCACGCCGGCGACCTGCTCGTCGTGCCGCGCCCGCGGTTCTACTTCGCCCAGCGGGTGCTCGCCAACGCGACGACCCACGGCACGCCGTACGCCTACGACACGCGAGTGCCGCTCATCGTGATGGGCGGCGGGCTGCGGGCCCGGCACGTCACGCGCGCCGTCACCCCGGCCGACATCGCGCCGACGCTGGGCGCGCTGGCGGGGGTCCGCCTGGCCTCGGCCGAAGGCCGGGTGCTGCCGGAGGTTGCGCGGTAGGCGCGCTACAATCGAACCCGCTCCCACCGACTGCGAGGCCTCATGCCCATTGCCCGCCGTGCCCCACGCTGGCGCCTGCCGCTGGCGGGACTGCTGTGCTTCCTGCTCTCGCCGGCCGTGGACCGGCTCGTCGTCGGCGCGCAGCAATCGACCGGCGCGACCACGCCCCTGTGGGAACTCGTCAACGATGTGTCGGCGCCCGGTATCGACCGGGGCCTGCGCGATCTCGACCCGCCCAGCCCGCCTGGGCGGGCGCGCGCGGCACGGGTCGAGCTCCGCCCGGGCGATGGCGCGTCGTACGTCGGCGGCAGCCTCGTCGTGCGATTCAGGCCCGGCACGACGACCGTCACGCAGCGCGCGCTGCTCGCCCTGGTCGAGGGCGGCTCCGCCGGCAGCCCCGCCTACGCGAACTTCGAGATCGTGACGGTCCCGGCCGCCACCGACGTCGAGGCCGCGGCCGCGCGCCTCTCGGCCCAGCCGGACGTCGAGTACGCCCAGCCGCGCTACCGGATCGAGCCGCGCTTCGTGCCGAACGACCCGCTCTACCCGCAGCAGTGGAACTTCCCGGCGATCGACATGGAGCGCGCGTGGGAGATCAATCGCGGCGCCTCGCCGGCGATTACCGTCGCCGTGCTCGACAGCGGCGTCGCCTACCGCGGGGGCATCATCCGGGTCGCGACGCGCGCGTTCACGGTGAACGGCGCGCCCTTCCCGTCGCTCGGCACGATCGACGTGCCCGTCGCGGCGGCGCCCGACCTGGGCGGCGCGGACCGCTTCGTCGCTCCCCGCAACTTCATCTGGGGCAACGATCTTCCGCTCGACTTCGACGGCCACGGTACCCACGTGGCCGGCACGATCGGCCAGGCCACGGACAACGGGGTGGGCGTCGCCGGGATGGCGGGCAACGTGAGGATCATGCCGCTCAAGGTGATTTCGAGCGACTGGGATCTCATCTTCGGGAGCGACACCGTCGGCACCGACGACCTCGTCGCACAGGGCATCCGCTACGCGGTGGACAACGGCGCGAAGGTGCTGAACATGAGCATCGGCCGTGGCGGTCCCGCGTCGCCGGTGCTGCGCGACGCGCTGCAGTATGCAACCTCCCGCGGCGCGTTCGTCGCCGTCGCGGCGGGCAACGACTTCCTGAACGGCAACCCGACGAACCGGCCCGCGGACGTCGCGCCCGAAATCGACGGCGTCGTCTCGGTCGGTGCCGTCGACCGCAACCGGACACGGGCGCGCTATTCGAATACGGGCAGCTACGTCGAGGTCGCCGCGCCCGGCGGCGATCAGGTCCGCGGCGGCGTGCCGGCCGGCATCCTCCAGCAGACCTACGACTTCGACTTCGTCGACACGTACCTGTCCGGGCCGGCCAACTACCGCGCGCCGCGCTTCGACGTGTTCACCTACCAGTACTTCCAGGGTACGTCGATGGCGGCGCCGCACGTCGCCGGCTTCGCCGCGCTGCTGATGCAGCAGGGCATCACGAGCCCCGCCGCCGTCGAGGCCGCGATGAAGCGCTACGCGACCGACCTGGGCGCGGCCGGGCGCGACGACGAGTACGGCTACGGGCTCATCAATCCTCGCGCGGCGCTGCGCGGCATGGGGCTGGCGAGGTGAACGCGATGACGAACCGGAATCTCCGTGCGCTGGCGTGTGGCGCCGCGCGTCTGACGGTCGCGGCGGCGTTCCTGGCTGCCGCCACACCGGCGCTCGCCCAGGCCCGCACGTCGCCAATCGGCATTCGAGGCTTCGCCGATGCCGGCTCGACGCGCTTTGCCGCCACCCGCAGCTTCGAGGCGGTGCTCGGCACCGCGTCCGGTCCGGTGTTCGGCGGGGGCGGCGAGGTGCTGCTGCCGCGCGGCATCTTCGTGAGTCTGCGCGGCGCGCGGTTTCGCGACACGGGTCAGCGCGTGTTCGTGTCGGGTGGCCAGACCTACCCGCTCGGCATCCCGACCCTGGTGACGGTGCGGCCGCTCGAGCTGACGGCGGGCTACCGGTTGAACAGGCCCGGCTGGCGCGTGATCCCGTATGCCGGCGGAGGCACCGGCTGGCACAAGTACACGGAAAGCTCGGACTTCGCGGATCCCTCCGAGAACGTCTCGCTGACGGCCACCGGCTACCACGTGCTCGGCGGCGCCGAGTTCCCCATCCTCGGCTGGCTCGCTGGTGCGGTCGAGGCGCAGTGGAGCCGCGTGCCGGACGGGCTCGGAGCCGACGCCAACGGCGTGTCCGCGGCCTTCGGCGAGTCCGACATGGGCGGAACCACCCTGCGCGTGAAGGTGGTGCTCGGCCGTTGAGCGCGCGCCGATGTCGAGCTTCCGTGCCCGCGTGCTCGCCGTCGTCCGGCGCATTCCTGCCGGCCGGGTCGCCACCTATGGCGACGTCGCCGCGCTGGCCGGGTCCCCCCGTGCCTTTCGCGCCGTGGGGTCGGTCATGCGGGACTGCGATGACCCGTCGGTGCCCTGCCACCGGGTCATCGCGGCCGGCGGGGCCATCGGCGGCTTCGGATCCCACCCACACGTGAAACGTGCCCGCCTGCGCGCCGAGGGCCTCGAAGTCGTCGAGACGCGGGTGCGCCATTTCGCGCAGGTCCGCTGGCCGGCCCCGAGGCCCCGCCGCCCCGGCCATGCCTCGTCGTCCCGCGGAGGCAACCCCCGCGCCCGAGGCTCCCGTCTAACGCCCCAGGAGTCGTGAGAGGGGCCGACATCGAGCTGGCGCGCCGCTGCCGGGAAGGTGAGGCAGGGGCGTTCGAGGAGCTGTATCGCGCGCAGGGCGGGCGCCTGTTCGCGCTGCTCGTCCGGATGATGGGCTCGCCGCAGGAGGCCGAGGACCTGCTGCAGGAGGTCTTCCTGCACGCGTACCGGAAGATCGGGAGCTTCCGCGGCGACTCGAGCCTCGGGACGTGGCTGTACCGCCTGGCCGTGAACCAGTGCCTGGATCACCTGCGCGGGCGGCAGGCGCGGATGGCGCGTACCACCGACTCGATCGACGAGGACGGGGCGGCCGAGCCCGTGGCGGCCGCACCGGCGTTGCCGGAGGCCATCAGCCGGATCGACCTCGAGCGCGCGATCGCGCAGTTGCCCGAGGGCTACCGGGCAGCGTTCCTGCTGCACGACGTGGAGGGTCTCGACCACCACGAGGTCGCCGGCGCGCTGGGGATCTCGACGGGCACGTCGAAGTCGCAGGTGCACAAGGCCCGGCTCCGGCTGCGGGCCCTGCTCGGGGGATCGACGCACGGGGGAGGGCGCTGACCGCGCACACGCACATGGACTGTCACGAACACGCGTTGACGCTCGGCGATCTGGTCGATGGCACGGCCGACCCCGGCGCGGCCCGCGCCGCCGCGGCGCACCTCGCGGCGTGCGCGCCTTGCCGGGCCCTCGTCGACGACCTGGCGCGCCTGCGGCTGGCGGCGCGCACGCTCGAGACCCCGGTGCCGCCGCCTCACGCCTGGCCCAGGCTGGCCGCGGCGCTCGAGGCGGAGCGGCAGCGAACGTCGCGCGGGTGGCTGGGCCTCGGCCTCACGCCGTGGGGCTGGATGCCGGCCGCCGCGGCGCTGGCCCTCATCGTGGGCGGCCTCTCGTGGGTGGGCGAACGCCTGACGCCGGACACGCTGCCCGCGCGGACGATCGCCGGCCCGACGGCGGCGCCGCGCGGAGGCGACGGCGGCGACCCGGAGGCGTTGCGGCTCGCCGAGACCGAGTTCACCCAGGCCATCGCCGGACTGGAAGCCGCCACGCAGTCGGCCTCGACCATCGACCCGCTCGCGGCCGACGACCTGCGGGCCGGCGTGGCCGCCATCGACGCGGCAATCGGCGAGAGTCGCGCGGCGCTCGCCCAGGAGCCGGCGAACGCCCTGGCGCAGGAAGCCCTGCTCGACGCGCTCCGCAGCAAGGTGGCGCTGCTCCAGGACACCGTGGCCTTGATCGACGACCAGCGCGACGGCCCGGCGGGCCTGGGCGCGCCCGACCCCCGTGAACTCCGTCAATGAGATTCGCACCCATGACCATGCGCGCACGACTGACGATGGGCACGGCACTCTGCGCCGCGCTGCTGATCGCGACTCCGGAACGGGCCGCCGCGGATGCCTCGAGCCAGGGGTTCTCGACGCCGGTCGTTCCGCCCGCGCCGCCGCCGGTCATCCCCTGGGCGGGGCCTGGCGAGCCGGAGGCGGGCGTGCAGTCCCAGGCGCCTCACGCACGGGCACGAGCCGATCGGGACGCCGTGCGTCTGGCGATCGATCGACTCGGCGAGGCGGCCGCGGAGGCACGTCGCAGGCTGGACGCGGCCGCCGAGCGGATGGGACGCAGGCTCGAGCAGGCCGGCGCGCAGGCGCGACAGCCGGGACGCCCGCGCGACGAGGCGATGGAGCGGAGGCGGGAGGCACTGCGCCGGCGCCAGGACGCGCTCCGCCAGCGGCGGGAGAGCCGGCGGCAGGGCCCGGGCGTCACCGAGTCGGTCACGCGCACCTTCCGCCTGGGCCGCAGCGGTGTGCTCGACCTGTCCAACGCGTCGGGAGACGTCACCATCACGGGCGGCGGCGGCGACGAGGTCAGGCTCGAGGCGACCAAGCGCGTCTGGCATCCCGAGGACGCGACCGCACGGGCACAGCTCTCCGCGATTCAGGTCGACGCCGTCGAGCGCAGCGGCCGCCTGGAGGTGCGCACCCAGTGGCCGCGCGACGGCGCGCGCGCACTCAACGGCGCGGTCGACTACGTGCTCACGGTCCCGGCTGGCACCGCGGTCAGCGTGACGGCCGTCGCGGGCACGGTGCGGATCAGCCGCGTGTCCGGCGAGGTCCGCGCGGACACGGTCAGCGGCGACCTGCGCATCTCGGACGCCGGGCACGTGCGGGCGCTCAAGACCGTGTCAGGTGACGTCGAGCTCGAGGGCGTGCAGGGCGACGACCTCGTGGCCTCGACCGTCGGGGGCTCGGTGACGGCACGCCGCCTCAAGGCGCGCACGCTCGACGTGCGCGTTGTCGGCGGCGACCTGCGGCTGGTCGACGTCGACAGTGAGCGCGTCCGCGCGCAGTCGCTCAGCGGGGCGATCGTCTACGACGGGCGCCTGGCGCCGGCCGGCCGGTACGAGCTGCAGGCGCACGCGGGCGGCATCGAGGTCACGCCGCGCGACGGCACGGGCTTCGAAGTGGAGGCCCGGACGTTCAGCGGCTCGCTGCGCTCCGACTACCCGCTGACCTTGTCGGGCCGTGGACGCGGCCGCGACAACCGCCGCCTCATCGTCGGCACCTTCGGCAACGGCGGCGCCCTGCTCGCGCTGCGGTCGTTCAGCGGTGACATCGCGATCCTGAAGCCGTGAACGGCGCCCGCCCACTGAGCGGAAGGGGTGGGCTTGTTCGCTGGCACTTCCGTTGCTACGCTCGCGCATATGTCATTCCATCAGCGACTCGTCACCGCGTGCCGTCCGGCGCGCGCGACCGCCTGTGCGCTCGCCCTGCTCGCCGTGTCCGCCGCGTCACCCGTCCTGGCCCAGACACCCGACAAGGGCGTCGTCGGCTACGGGGCAGATCTGGGTGTCCAGATTCCGGACGATGCCTTCGAAAATACACTCACCTTCGACGTCCACGGCGAGTACTACCTGACGCCGCGGGTCGCCGTCCGGGGCCTCTTCGGCTACGCGAGCCCGGGCGTCGCGGGCCGAACCGAGGACCACTTCCGGCAGGTGCAGCTGCTCTTCAGCGGCGTCTACAACTGGGAATACAAGTCGTGGCGGCCGTTCGTCGCCGGCGGCGCGGGGGCGTACTTCGTGCGCCTGCTCCGCGACGGCCAGGTGGACCCCCCGCGCGAGACCCGTGGAGGCGTGCACTTCG
Source organism: uncultured bacterium (assembly GCA_963923455.1). Classification (GTDB taxonomy): domain Bacteria; phylum Acidobacteriota; class Vicinamibacteria; order Vicinamibacterales; family UBA2999; genus CAWULT01. The sequence continues at coordinate 7,718 of CAWULT010000082.1, read as the reverse complement.
GCGGCGGCGGCGAGTACGTCTTCGACGACGAGAACGCCATCAAGGTCGAGCTGCGCTGGGACGTCGTGAGCCATCCGCCGGACCTGCCAGACGCCACGGGGGCGGTGCTGACGGTCGGCTACAAGCGCTTCTTCTGAGCGGAGGCGGACCCGCCTCGACGGACGGGCCGGCGAACCATCGGCAGGTGCGCCGCCGGGCGCGCGGGTCCGCGGGAACGTCCGCGGCTGGTGACGTACGCGCGCTGCGGCGCAACTCCAGGGTCCGTCGTCACACGGCGAGGACGCGGCGCAGGTCGTCGACGGCGTCGATGGCGTAGGCCGGCGCCAGCGCCGCGCATGCGGCTGCGTCGCCGTAGCCGTAGCGCGCCCAGCAAGCCCGGGCGCCGATGTTGCCGGCGAACCGCAGATCGATGTCCGTGTCGCCCACGACGAGGACGCGGCCGGGCGCGACGCCGGGAAACGCGGGCGCGACATGCGCGGCGAAGAGGCCCGGATCGGGCTTCCGCCGGCTGACCGTGTCCGCGGCGAGCACGAGGTCGAACCGGTGTCCCAGATCGAGCTGGGCGACCAGCTGCGTCAGCCCGCGCGTCCCCTTGTTGCTGACCAGCACGCGCCCGATGCCGGCGGCGCGCGCGGCGTCCAGCACCTCCCCGGCCCCCTCGTAGAGCGCGATGAGCGGCGCGGCGACGTCGTCGTGGAGGTCGCGGTAGACGTCCACGAGGGCCTGGACCTCGCCGTCGGGGCACCCGGAGAGCAGGCGTATGCCCCGGTCGAGCGTCAGGCCGATCGTCGCGCGAACGGCGTCGAGCGACGGACGGGGGTAACCGAACCGCGCCAGCGCCTCCCCCATGCACGCCGCGATGCCGTGCAGGGACGAGGCGACGGTGCCGTCGAAGTCGAACAGCACCAGGTCGAACGCGCCCGCCGCCGCGCGCACGGGCTCATCCCCCGACCGCCATCACGTCGAACTGCTCGTGATGGAGCTGCGCGTCCGGACGCAGGGCGATCTCGCGCCCGAGCGACTGCTTCAGGTCCTTGAACACCGCGCGCTCCTCGTCGCGCAGGGCGCGGGCGATGTCGGGGTTCACGCGCAGCACGAGGCTCTGCCCGTCGAGGTCGGCGCTGAGCTTCTTCACTTCCGACAGGATCTCGTAGCAGATCGTCGAGCTCGACTTGATCGTGCCGCTGCCGGCACAGTACGGGCACGGTTCGGTCAGCACCCGCTCGAGGCTCTGCTTGACGCGCTTGCGCGTGATGATCACCAGCCCGAAGTCCTGCACCTGGATCGCCTTCGAGGGCGCCCGGTCCTTGCGCAGCTCCTGCTCCACCGTCTGGAAGACCTTCTGCCGGTTCTTCTTCTCCTCCATGTCGATGAAGTCGAGCACGATGATGCCGCCGAGGTCGCGCAGCCGGACCTGGCGGACGATCTCCTTCGCGGCCTCCAGGTTCGTCTTGATGATCGTGTCCTCGAGACGCCCGGCGGTCTTCTTGCCCACGTAGCGGCCGGTGTTGACGTCGATCGCCACGAGGGCCTCGGTCTGGTTGATCACGATCGAGCCGCCCGACTTCAGCCACACCTTGCTGCGCAGCGCCTTGTCGATCTCGCTCTGGACGCCGTACTCCTCGAAGATCGGGTAGGGCTTGTCGTAGAGCCGCACCTTCGGCGCGAGCGACGGCATGATGCGCTCGACGAGCTCGAGCACCCGGCGGTGCTCCTGCTCGTTGTCGATCCGGATGGCGTTGAACTCCTCGGTCAGCAGGTCGCGCAGCAGCTTCGCCACGAGGCTCTGCTCGCGGTAGACGACGGCCGGCGCGCGCGACGACTCCGACTTCTGGCGGATCTCGGTCCAGACCTTGTGGAAGTAGCTCAGGTCCGAGACGATGTCCTCCTTCGGCCGGCCGCCGGCGGCCGTCCGGATGATCACGCCGCCGGTGAAGCCGTGCAGCTCGCGGAACTCGCGGACGATGCCGCGCAGCCGGGCGCGCTCCTCGCGCGACTCGATCTTGCGGGACACGCCCACGTGGTCGACCGTGGGCATGAAGACCAGGAACCGGCCCGGCATCGTGGCATGGGAGGTCAGGCGCGCGCCCTTCGTGCCGAGCGGCTCCTTGGCCACCTGCACGATCACCTCCTGCCCTTCCTTCAGCAGTTCCTCGATCTTCGGCTCAGGGCCCCTCTCCTTCTCGCGGTCCCGCCGCCCGCCACGCCCGCCGTGGCCGCCGTGGCCGCCGCGGCCGCCGTTCCCCTGGGCGTGGCCCGCCGCAGCCCCCGCCTGGTCGCCGGGGCGCGACGGCGCCTCGTCCTCGTCCGTCTCGAGGCGATCGAACTCCTCGAACGTGGCGATGACGTCGGAGACGTAGAGGAAGCCGTCGCGTTCGAGACCGAGGTCAACGAACGCCGACTGCATGCCGGGCAGGACTTTCGAGACCCGGCCCTTGTAGACGTTGCCCACCACGCCGCGGTGCCGCTCCCGCTCGATGAAGATCTCGGCGACCTGATCGTCCTCGAGGATCGCGACCCGCGTCTCGTGGGCGCTCGAGGAGATGATCATCTCCTTGCTCATGCCCGATGCTCCACTGGGGGCTGCTGGCGACGGCCACCGACGCGAGCCGCGGAGCCGCCGTGGCTCCGGACTCGACGCCGCCGAGGCACACGACGAGCACGGCGACGAGGCAGCCGAGCACGTGCGTCCAGGCGGTCTGTGGCATGTCGATTTCGCCCCCTGATCCAAGGCGTCCCGGGCCGCGGCCCGGACCGCCGCTAGTTCGTGAATCGGCGCATCCGCACGTTGAGTATCAGGCCGAACCCCGCGAGTGTCGCAATCATCGAGGAGCCGCCGTAACTCATGAGCGGAAGCGTCAGTCCCTTGACCGGCGCGAGGCCGGCCGACATCGTGATGTTGTAGACGACCTGGAACGAGAAGCTGGCCAGCACTCCCAGCACCAGGTAGACCCCGAGCCGGTCCTTCGCGAGCGAGGCCGCCTCGAGGGACCGCAGAATGACGAACAGATACAGCCCCAGCGTCACGACGACGCCGGCAAATCCATGCTCCTCGGCGAGCACCGAGAAGATGAAGTCGTTGTGTGCCACCGGAAGGAAGCGCAACTGGCCCTGCGTCCCCTTCGCGAACCCTTTCCCGAACAGGCCCCCCGAACCGACGGTGATGCGGGCCTGAATCTGCTGATAGCCGGCGCCCTTGGCGTCCTGCGACGGATCGAGGAACGTCGAGATGCGTTCTTTCTGATAGTCCTGGAGCGCGAACCTCCAGGCGACGGGCGTGACGAGCACCCCCACGATCGCGAGAATGCCGAAGATGCGCATCGGCATCCCGGCGACGTAGGCCGTGGCGAGCAGGACGGGCACCAGCGTGACCGCGGTGCCCAGGTCCGGCTGCCGGGCGATGATGAGGAGCGGAACGGCCGTCAGGGCGGCCGCGACGACCAGGTCGGCGCGCGTGACGCTGCCCCGCCGGCTCTCTCCGAAGAACTTCGCCAGCACGAGCGCCAGCGCGGCCTTGGCGAACTCCGAGGGCTGCAGGTTGACGGGCCCGAGGTCGATCCAGCGCCGCGACCCTCCGCGCACCGCGCCGAGGAACAGCACGTAGACGAGCAGCAGCACGACGCCGACGTAGATGAAGTGGGACTTGTCGGTCAGCGTCCGGTAGTCGATCACCAGGCAGGCCGCCATCGCGATCAGGCCGAGGCCGATGCCGTACACCTGCGTGACGTACAGGCTGTTGCCGCCGGTCGCGCTGTAGATCTGCACCACGCCGATCAGGCAGAGCGCCAGCACGGCGCCCAGCATGGCCCAGTCGAGGTGGAAGTACATCCGGCGCTCGAGCATGTCAGTTGAGCGCCCCGGAGGGGATGAAGGCCGACGCGACGTCTCCAGCCGGAATGGCCGGCGGCGAGTCGGGGTCCGGCGTGGACCCGGGCTGCGCCGGCGCCGGCGCCGGGCCCAGCGTCGGCAGCGGCCGCCCGTCCTTCTTGGCGAAGTAGGTCTCGATGACGTGCCTGGCCACCGGCGCCGCCAGCGGCCCGTGCTCGGCGTGCTCCCCGAAAATCACGCCGGCGATCTCGGGGTTGTCGCGCGGCGCGAAGAACACGAACCAGCCGTGATCGCGCAGGTCCTTGTCGGTGCCCCGCGCGGCCAGCTTGCCCTGGTTGGAGATCACCTGCGCGGTGCCCGTCTTGCCCGAGACGTCGCGTCCGGCGATCCGGGCCCGCCCGCCGGTGCCGGAGCCGTTGACCACGAGCCATAGCCCGTCGTGCAGCGCGGCCAGCGTCTCGGGCTTGAACGTCACCTTGTCGGCGACGGCGGGCGCGGGCACGGGCTTCCAGCCGGAGCCGTCCTCGTCGGTGGCACGGATGACGTGCGGGGTCACGCGCGTGCCCCCGTTGGCGACGGTCGAGATCATGACCGCCAGCGAGGCAGGCGTCACCGACACCTGGCCCTGGCCGATCGAGACCGAGATGGTCTCTCCCGCGTACCACTTCTCGCCCGTCCGCTTCTTCTTCCACTCGGTGGACGGCACGAGGCTCTCCTGCTCGCTGGGCAGGTCGATGCCGGTCTTGCCGGCCAGGCCCAGCTTCTCGGCGTACTCGTGGATCTTGTCGACGCCCAGCATGTTGCCGAGCGTGTAGAAGTAGACGTTGCAGGACTTCTCGAGCGCGTGGCGCAGGTCGAGCGTGCCGTGTCCGCCCTTCAGGTGGCACTGGAAACGCCGTCCGTAGAAGGTCGCGCCGCCGTTGCAGTTGACCTTGAAGTCGGGCGTGATCAGGCCCTCTTCGAGGGCCGCCGTGGCCACGACGATCTTGAACGTGGACCCCGGCGAATACCGTCCCTGGATCACGCGGTTCTGCAGCGGACGCAGCTTGTCGGTGTTGAGCGCGGCCCAGGTGGCGCGGTCGATGCCGCCGGCGAACGAATTGGGATCGTAGCCGGGGAGACTCACGTGCGTCAGCACCTCGCCGTTCCTCGGGTCCAGGATCAGGGCGGCGCCGTTGAACCCGGCGTGCCGGAACGCGTCTTCGGCCGCCTTCTGCAGGTCCCGGTCGATCGTCAGCTGGACGCGCCGGCCCTCGACGGGCGGAATCTCCTCGAGCGTCCGGATCTCGCGCCCCATGCTGTTGACCACGACGCGCTTGGCGCCGTCCTGTCCCATCAGCAGCGCGTTGTAGACCTTCTCGACGCCCGACTGCCCGACGATGGCGCCCTGCGGAACGCCGTCGGTCGTCTGCGCGTCGCTCGCCTCGCCCACGTAGCCGAAGAGGTGCGCGGCGAAGTCGTCCGACGGGTACCGGCGGGCAGGCACCTCCTCGACGACCACGTCAGGCAGCTCGAAATCGAGGCGGCGGGCCGTTACGGCGGCCACCTGGGCCAGCGAGGCGTCGTCGACGACCACGATCGGCCGGTACGCGGGCTCGCCGCGGTGGCGGTCGACGATCTGCTGGACGACCCTGGCGTCGACGTGCAGGACCGACGCCAGCAGCTGCACCGTGCGCTTCAGGTCCTTCGTGTGCTCGCGGACGATCGAGATGGTGTAGGAATGCCGGTTCTCGACCAGGACCTCGCCGTTGCGATCGAACAGCACCCCCCGCGGGGCGCGCAGCGCGAGCGTCCGCTGGTGGTTGTTCTCGGCCATCTCCTGATAGCGCGCGTGCTGCGCAATCTGCAGGAACCAGAAGCTGATGGCGAGCGCCGCGAACACGACGACGGCGGCCGCCTGCAGGACGTGCAGGCGGTAGGTGACGCGGCGGCGATCCTCGACTCCGCTCATGCTGTACCCACCCGGCGCGCGTGCGCCCTCAACCCTTGACCCGCCGTCCGAGCCGGCGGCGCTCGATGAAGCCCGGCAGGGCCTCGACGATCGAGAAGGCCACGATGCCCACGATCATGTTGCCCAGCCCCTGACTCGCGGTCGCCGCCCAGGGGGACGGAAAGGTCCGCAACCCGAGCAGCGCGTACATCCCCATGAACAACGCGGCGTGCGCCACGGTGGCGACGAAGAACATCACCAGCCGCGCCACGCCCGCCGTCAGGATGAACTGCTGCCCGACGGCCCCGACGACGAAGCCGACCAGCGACTTCGCGAGCCCACCGATCCCGATCACGCCGCTCGACAGCGAGTCCTGGATCAACCCCGCGACGCTGCCGGCCAGCATGCCCGCCACCGGCCCGCTCGTCAGCGCGACGTACACCACGGCCACCAGCACCAGATCGATGGCGGCCGTCCCGCCGACGACGAACCTGGTCAGGGTGGTCTGCAGCGCGAGCGCCAGCGCGATCGCGATCAGCACCCCAGCGGTCTTCACTGCGGCGCCTCGTTCTCGGTCGCGGGCGGCGTCAGCACCACGAGCACGGCCTCGAGAGACGAGAAGTCGACGGCCGACTTCACCACGACCTCGGTGAACTCTCCGGCGCCGCGCTGCACAGATTCTATCTGACCGATGGAGAAACCCTTAGGGTAAATGCCGTCCATGCCGGACGTCACCACCCGGTCCCCGACTTTCAGGTCGGCCGTCCCGGACACGTAGTCCATCCGGAGCCGGTCCCCCCCCGTTCCCACGACGATCCCCTGCGCCCGGGAGCGCTCGACGAGCGCCGCGACGGCCGCGTTGCGGTCGCTCAGGAGCTGGATTTTGGCCGCCCTGGCACTGGGCATGATGACCCGGCCCACGACCCCGGCCGGCGCGATGACGGCCATGTCGCTGCGGAGCCCCTGCCCACGGCCCTTGTCGATGGTGACGGTCCTGAAGTCCGGGCTGGCCCCGCCCGCGATCACCGACGCGGCCGCGGTGGGAACCTCCAGGGCGTTCCGGAGGTCGAGCAGCCGCTGGAGGTCGCGAGACTGCGCCGCGAGCGCCCGCTCCTGCTGGAGGCTCACGCGGAGCCGGCCCGCCTCCTCCCGGAGCCGGACGTTCTCGTCCTCGACGCGCTGCAGGGCCAGATAGCGCTCCCACGCGCCCCTGACCGAGGCGATGGCCCCGGTGGCCACCCGCTGCAGCTCGGCCATGCCGCCGAACACGGCCTCCTCGAGCATCGGCACGCCCCGGCGGGTATTGACCTGCGCCGAGATCAGCACGAGGTGCATCACGGTGATCGAGGCGAACAGCCAGCCGGTCCGCTGCCGGATGCTCAGGACGGCCATGGCTAGTCGATCGAGATCTTCCTCAGCAGGTTGAAGTCGGAGAGCATCTTGCCCGCGCCGAGGACGACCGACGACAGCGGGTCCTCGGCCATCGCGAGCGGCAGCCCCGTTTCCTCGCGCAGCCGCTTGTCGAGATTCTTGAGCAGCGCCCCCCCGCCCGTCAGCACGATGCCGCGATCGACGATGTCGGCCGACAACTCCGGCGGCGTGCGCTCGAGCGCGACGCGGACGGCGTCGACGATCACGTTCACCGTCTCGGTCAGGGCCTCGCGGATCTCCTTGTCGCTGATGGTGATCGTCTTCGGCACGCCTTCAATGAGGTGCCGGCCCTTGATCTCCATCGTCATCGGCTCGTCGAGCGGATACGCGGAGCCGATCTCCATCTTGATCTGCTCGGCCGTGCGCTCGCCGATGAGCAGGTTGTACGTCTTCTTGATGTACTGGATGATCGCCTCGTCCATCTCGTTGCCGGCCACGCGCACCGCCTTGCTGTAGACGATGCCGGCCAGCGAGATCACGGCGATGTCGGTCGTGCCGCCGCCGATGTCGACGATCATGTTGCCCGAGG
>CAWULT010000081.1:0-20340 GCA_963923455.1 uncultured bacterium | reverse complement strand
TACGCCGAGGCGCTCGAGACGCTGGGGCTGCGGTTCCGCTCGGTCGCGGTGCCGGCCGACCGGCCCGGCCGGCCGTACCTCGGCATCGGGACGCGCAACGACGCCGGCCGGCTCGTCGTCACGCAGGTGCGGCGCGACACGCCGGCGATGGCGGCCGGCCTGAACGTCGACGACGAGATCCTCGCCCTCGGCGACTTCCGGGTACGCGCGGATCGCTTCGACAACCGGCTCGATCAGTACCGGCCCGGCGACAAGGTGTCGATGCTCGTCGCGCGGCGCGAGCAGCTCATGCGGTTCGACGTGACGTTCGGCACCGAGCCGGCGCGCGGCTGGCGGCTCGAGGTGAACCCGGCGGCCAGCGACGTGCAGCAGGCCGCGCGCGGCCGCTGGCTGACGCCCGGGCGCTGAGGCCGCGCAGGGATGCCCGGTCACGGGCGCTATACTCCGGAGTCATGCGGTTCGATCCGGAATACGTGTCGCAGGTCCTCAGCGAGAACTTCGAGGACGCCAAGACGCTGTTCCTGGCTCCGCTGATGTCCGTCCAGTACGCCCACCTCGTCATGCTGGCCGACCGCGGCATCGTCGGCGCCGCCGACGCCGCGGTGCTGCGCGACGCGCTCGACGCCGTGTCGATGAGCGACGTCCGAGACGCGCGGTACGACGGCACCTGCGAGGATCTGTTCTTCTACGTCGAGCGGCTCGTGACCGAGGCGTGCGGCGAGGACGTCGCCGGCCGGCTCAACACGGCCCGGAGCCGAAACGACGTCGACATGACGATGTACCGGATCCGGCAGCGGGACTGGATCCTGACGCTCGTCCAGGGGGTCAACGACCTGCGGGCGAACCTCGTCGAGCTGGCGGCCAGGCACCGCGAGACGGTGTTCGCCGCGCACACGCACACGCAGCCCGCCCAGCCCACGACGATCGCGCACTACCTGCTGGCCGTGCTCGAGCAGCTCGAGCGCGACGTTCGCCGGCTGCGCGCTGCCCACGCGTCGACCAACCGGTGCCCGCTCGGGGCGTGCGCGATCACCGGGACGGGTTTCCCGATCGACCGCCGGCTGACGAGCGATCTGCTCGGTTTCGACGAGCCCACCGGCAACACCTACGGCAGCATCGCCACGGTCGACTACCTGCTCGAGAGCGCGGCCGCCACCTCGGTGATGCTCGTCGGTCTGGGGCGGTTCGTCCAGGACCTGCTGCTGTGGTGCACGATGGAGTTCGGGTACCTGCGGCTGGCCGACGGCTTCGTGCAGGCCAGCAGCATCATGCCGCAGAAGCGCAACCCCGTGGCGCTCGAGCACGCGCGCGCCATCGGCAGCAAGGCCGTCGGCGAGGCTGCCGCCATCGCGGCCACCGTGCACAACACGCCGTTCGGCGACACGGTGGACACCGAGGACGACCTGCAGCCGCTCGTTGCCGCCACGTTCCGCGACGCGCTGCGGACGGTGACGCTGGTGTCGGCCGCGCTGCGCGGCGCGGATTTCGACGTCGCGCGGCTCGAGGCGCGGGCCGCGACGGGCGGCACGACCGCGACGGAACTGGCCGACCACCTGGTGCGCGGCCACGGCGTGCCGTTCAAGTCGGCGCACGCGGTGGCCGGCGCGTTCCTGAGCGCGCGGCGCGCCGCGCCGGAGTCGGCGCTGGGCCCACTCCTGGCCCGCGTGTCGGCCGAACTGCTCGGAACGGCGCTCCACTACGACGAGGCGGAGATCGCGAGGATCATGAGCCCGAGACACTTCGTGGAGGTCCGCCGCACGCACGGCGGGCCAGCGCCGGTCGAGACGGGCCGGGCGCTCGAGGAGGCGCGCACGAACCTGCGGGCCGACGTGGCGTGGGTGACCGGTACCCGCCAGGCGGTGGCGTCGGCCGAGGCGCGGCTCCGTCAGCGGAGCCAGGTGCTGTGAGGCCCATGCGTACGGCCTACGTCCGCGTGCTCGTGATCTGGGTCGGCGTGCTGGCCGCCCTGTACGCCTTCCAGGAGTACTTCCGCTGATGCACTGGCTCGATTGGACCGTGGTCGTGGTGTACCTGACCTGGATGGTCTGGGACGGGCTGCGCATGACGAAGCGCAGCCATGAGCTCGAGGGCTACTTCCTCGGCGGGCGGAGCCTGCCGTGGTGGGCGGTCGGCCTGTCGGTGATGGCCACGCAGCTCAGCGCGATCACGATGATCGGCACGACGGGGCAGGGCTACACCGACGGGATGCGCTTCCTGCAGTTCTACTACGCGCTGCCGCTCGCGATGATCGTGCTGTCGGTGACGCTCGTGCCGTTCTTCCACCAGGCGAGGGTCTACACCGCGTACGAGTACCTCGAGCAGCGCTTCGACGTGAAGACCCGGGCATTCACGAGCCTGCTCTTCCTGCTGTCGCGCAGCATGTCGCTCGGCGTGGTGATCTCGGCGCCGGCCGTCGTGCTGGCCGTCGTGATGGGCCTGAGCGTCACGGCCACGGTGCTGCTCATCGCGCTGCCGACGGCCGTGTACACGATGTTCGGCGGCGTGCAGGCGGTCACGTGGACCGACGTCAAGCAGATGGTGCTCATCGTCGGCGGACTGATCGCCGCGGTGGTGGTGCTGGTGGCGGGCCTGCCCGCGGACATGGGCGTCGTCGAGGCGCTGCGGATCGCCGGGTCCACCGGGCGCCTGCAGACGTTCGACTTCCGGTTCGACATCACGAACCAGTACACGTTCTGGTCGGGCACGATCGCCGCGCTGTTCCTGTTCTGCTCCTACTTCGGCACCGACCAGAGCCAGGTGCAGCGCTACCTGACCACGCGCACCGTGGACGAGGCGCGCGAGTCGCTGCTGATGAGCGCCTACTGGAAGATTCCGCTCCAGGCGCTCGTGCTGCTCGTCGGCGTGCTGATGTTCATGTTCTACGTGTTCACGCCGGCCCCGATGCTGTTCAACCGCGTGCACGACGCGGAGGTGCGCCGCAGCACGCGCGCGGCCGAGTACCGCGCCCTCGAGCAGCGGTTCGAAGGGGCCACGGCCGCCCGGGCCGCGGCGGCGGCCGTGATGGCCAGGGCGGACGAGTCGCGCGACGCAGGGCGGCGGGCGGGCGCGGCCAAGGCGTTCCAGGATCACGAGGCCGAGATCAAGGCGGTGCGCGGCGAGGCGATCGCGCTCGTCAAGGGCGTGACCGGCGACGCGGCGTTCAGCGACGTCAACTACGTGTTCCCGACGTTCATCGTCGAGCACATGCCGATCGGCGTCGCCGGGCTGCTCATCGCCGCGATCTTCGCGGCGGCCATGTCGACGATCTCGGCCGAGCTGGCGTCGCTCTCGACGGCCACGGTGATCGACTTCTATCGCCGCTTCGTCCGGCCGGACGGCGACGACGCGCACGTGCTGCGCGTGTCGCGCTGGGCCACCGGGTTCTGGGGCGTTTTTGCCAGCGTGGTGGCCGTGTGGGCGTCGGAGCTGGGCTCCCTGATCGAGGTGGTCAACCGGTTCGGCTCGTTCTTCTACGGCTCGATCCTCGGCGTGTTCATGCTGGCCATCGGCTACCGCCGAGCCACGGCCAACGGCGCGTTCCTGGGCCTGATCGCCGGCATGGTCTCGGTGGCCTGGTTCGCGGCGTTCACCAAGGTCGCCTTCCTCTGGCACAACCTGATCGGCGCCGTGGCCGTGGTGCTCGTCGGCATCGCCGTCAGCGAGGCGGAGCGGGTGGCCCGTCCCGCCGCAGGCCGGTGAGCCGCCCGTGGCCCACGTGATCCGCATCTTCGTCACCGGCGGCACCTTCGACAAGACTTACGACGAGATCGCGGGCCGGCTCTCCTTCGGCGACTCGCACGTCGCCGAGATGCTGCGCCTCGGCCGGTCGCGCGTCGACGTGTCGATCCGCACGCTGATGATGGTCGACAGCCTCCAGATGACCGACGAGGACCGCGCCGTCATCGTCCGCAACTGCGCCCAGTGCGAGGAGGAGCGCATCGTCGTCACCCACGGCACCGACACGATGGTGGCGACGGCCGAGGCGCTGGCGCGCGACGTGCCGGGCAAGACCGTCGTGCTGACGGGCGCGATGGTGCCGTACGCGTTCGGCAGCTCCGACGGGCTGTTCAACCTGGGGAGTGCCCTGTCGTTCGCGCAGGTGCTGCCGGCCGGCGTCTACGTGGCGATGAACGGCCGCCACTTCGCGTGGAACCGCGTCCGCAAGAACCGGGAGACGGGCGTGTTCGAGGAGACGGGCGGGTAGGCCCGGTCAGGCCACGGAGCCGCCGAGCAGCGCCTCGATCTCCGGACACAGGATCTGCAGCAGCGACAGCGGTGTCCGTTCGCGGGCGTCGAACCCCGTCAGCCGCTCGTATCGCGAGAGCGCCTCGAGCGCGTGCGCGAGCGACGGCTTCTCGGTGGCCTCGAACTCGACGCAGCGCACGGAGCGGGGGCCGTTCGTAGCCGCGTAGTAGACGACCTCGACGTCGGCGAAGTGCCACACGCGGATGTCCTTGTGGATGCCGCCCTCCCAGCGCACGCCGAACTGCCGGACGAATGCGTCCACCTGTGCGCGCTGGTCGCCGGCGTGGTGCCCGAGGTCGAGGTTCACCTCCACGCGCACCTCGGCATCGGGGTCGAGCGTCTTGACGGTCAGGTGGTGCAGGTCGCGGTCGAACCGGTGGCGCACCACGAACCGGCGCCGGACGCCGTCCTCGGTCAGGAAGTAGCGGTCCTCGACCGGCAGGGCCGTGACGTGGCTCGGCCCGAGGGCGTCCAGCGTGGCGGCGAAGCGTCCGAGGTCGAAGTCGTCGCCCACGACGAACTTGTGCTCGATCTCGGTGAACCGCAGTCCGTCGGTTGCCATCGTGCCTCCCTCCCTACATCCACCGTTTGAATCGCCCGAGCAGCGCCATCCTGGCGCGCAGGCCCGCCGGCAGCGCCGACAACGCGTCCGGCGTGACCGGCACGTTGTGGGGCTGCCGGCGCACCTCGTCGAAGATCGCCCGCGCCGGCGCGATCGCCCGCGCGTCGCGGCTCGCCAGCATCGCCTCGGCCAGCCGGTCGTGGGCGGCGTCCTCGAAGTTGTAGCTGCCGAAGGCCACCCAGGCATCGTCGACGAGCACGATCTTGGAGTGCTCGCCCTGCCGGTTCTCGAACACGCGGACGCCGGCGCCGAGCAGCCGGCCGTAGCCCACCGCCGCCGCGATCCATGCCAGGTCCGTCGCCGGCAGCGCGTCGCGGTGCGAATGGTGGATCTCGACGTGCACGCCCCGGCCGGCCGCGCGTTCGAGCGCCGCCAGCAGCGGCTCGACCGGCTTGAAGTAGAAGCTCGTGATCAGGATGGACTCCCGCGCGGCGTCCATCATGTCGACGAGGCGGCTGGTGACGACGTTGGACCCCTGCCACCCGATCGGGCCCCACCATCCCTGCCACGCATTCGGATTGCAGATCCAGTAGTCCAGCGCCAGGTCGGCTCCGGGGCCGCTCGCCAGGGCCTCGAGGTGCGCCACGTGCGCGGGCGACACCGTGCCGCCGATGTCGGCGTAGCTCTCGAGCAGCCGCGCCGTCACGGGGCCTCGCAGCGCCACCGAATACTCGTTCCACTTCTCGAACGAGGTGCGCGTGACGTTGCTGCTGCCGAAGATGGCCTCGCCCGCCTCGGACACCTGAATCTTGACGTGCTGTCCGCCGCCCAGCGCTCTCTGCAGCCGCTCCGGCGGCTGGTAGACGGTGACGACGCCGCCGGCCGCGCGCAGCTCCTCGAGCCGTTCGTCGAGCGAGGTCCGCTGCGCGCGGGTCATCAGCACGCCGCCGAGGCGCTGGCCGAAGCCGTCGACGAGCAGGTTGACCGCGACGCCGCGGGCCTGGGCTTCCTGGAGGGCCGTCAGCAGCGCGATCCCGTAGTCGTCGTACTCCAGGTAGTACGTCGACAGGTAGAGGAACGACCGCGCCTCGCGGATCATCGCGAGCCGCCGCGCCCATTCGGCCTGCCGGTCCCACAGGGGCAGCAGCTCGCTGGCGCTCGTCATCCGCGGGTCGGGACCGGCACGGTGCTAGAGGCGGTAGCCGCCGGCCACGTCGAGATTGACTCCGGTGACGTACGACGCCCCCAACAGGTAGACGACCGCGTCGGCGACCTCGTCGAGGCGGCCGGCCCGCCCGAGCGGCACCCACGCCCCGATCTCGTCGGGAGGCGGCAGGTCGACCGAATTCTCGAGCTGCCCCGGCGACACCATGTTCACGCGGATCTGCCGGTCGGCATAGCCGGCGGCGAGGGCCCGGGTCAGCACGAGCATGCCGGTCTTGCTGACGAAGTAGTCGACACCGTGCGCGCTGGCGCGATTGCCCTCGAGGCCGGCCATCCCGATGTTGACGATGTTGCTGCCGGGACCCATCAGCTTGAGCGCGTGGTGACAGCAGTAGTACGCGCCGGAGAGATTGGAGGCGATCGTCGCGTCCCAGACCGCCGGGTCGAGCCGCGTCACGTGCTGCGGGTTGTAGTTGCCGACGTTGTTGATCAGCAGATCGACGCGGCCGTCGGTGCGCGCGATCTCGTCGAACGCCGCGGCGACCTGCGGCTCGCGGCCCACGTCCACCGCCCGTGCCCGGCCCCGCCGGCCCAGCGCGGCCACCGTGGACTCGAGTGCGCGCGCGTCGTCGTCGATCACCCGGCAGAGCACCACGATGTCGTACCCGCGCCCGGCAAGCGTCTCGGCGAGGTGGCGGCCCAGCCGGCGCGCGCCGCCGGTGACGACGGCGACCGGGTTCGGGTTGTGGGTGCTCATGCGCGCCGGCGCTCCAGGCGGACGAAGGAGCAGGCGGCGGCGGGCACCGCCTCGGGCTTGCGGATCTCGAGGCGGACCGCCGTGACGGCCGCGGCGCGCGCCAGGAGGAGCGCAGCGGCCTCCTCGGCCATCGTCTCGATCAGCTGGTACTGCCGGCGCTGCAGCAGCTCGGAGAGCCCGGACGCCACGCCGTCGTAGTCCACCGCGTCGGCGATGGCGTCCGAGGCGGCCGGCGCCGCGAAGTCGTAGTCGAGCTCCACGTCGATGAACACCGGCTGCGTCGCCTGGCGCTCGTGGGCGTAGATGCCCACGATACAGTCCACCCGGAGGTTCCTGAGCCCCGTCGTTCCGATCATGCGAGCGTCGTCTCCCGTCCCGCGCGGCGCTCAGGCCGGCCTGCGGGCAATCCAGACCTGTTCGTGAGCCGTGGCCGGGTCGAACGGCGTCCGCGCGAAGTCGCCGTAGCACGCCTCGATGGCGAAGCCGGCGGCGACCAGCAGGCCGCGCGCCTGCTCCGGATCGAGCCAGCTCAGGCTCAGGCGGCGGTACTGCCGACGCGCCAGCACGCCGTCGGCGTCGAGCGCGTCCTCCCAGGTGACGACGGTCATCGTCTGTGCCGCGTCGTCGAGCAGCGACGTCACCCAGAGGAGCCGCTCCGCGCCGTCCTCGCCGCGATACGCGGCGCGCAGCTGCACCTGGCGCATGTGCGCCTTCAGCGCGGCGGTCATCAGGAAGTCATCGAACACGAAGCGGCCGCCCGGCCGCAACTGCGCGTACACGCGGGACAGCGCGTCGCGCTTCGCGGCGGGCGTCACCAGATGGCCGAGGCTGTGGTACGGCAGCGCGATCAGGCCCGCCGGCCGGTCGAGCGAGAACGTCCGGAAGTCACCCGCCAGCAGCGCCAGCCGGTCCGCGACGCCGCGTGCCTCGGCGCGCGCGCGGCACAGCCGCAGCATCGCCTCGGAGACGTCGATGCCGATCAGGCGGCATCCGAGGGCCGCCGCCTCCACGGCGATGCGGCCGTCGCCGACGCCGAGCTCGACGACGGGGCCCTCGGCGGCCAGGTACTCGTCGACGTAGAAGGGCAGGTTCGCGCGCGTCGATGCGGCCGTGTCCGTCCAGACGCCGTAGATGTCGGCGAAGCGGTCGTACTCGGCGGCGGTGGCGGGGGCCGTGGTCGAGGGCATCGACCCTCTATTGTCCTTCAACCCGGGCAGCGCGGATGCCGCTCGCACGCGTCCTCCGGGCGCGCTCCCCTCAGGAGGCGATCGCGCCGCCGCAGCTCGACCCGGCGCCGGCCGTGCAGCCGAAGCAGTGCGGCCCGACGGCGATGCGGCGTGCGGTGAGGGCCGGGTCTCCAGGGGCGGCCAGACGTTCTGCGTCGAACACGGTCTGCGGCGCGGCACCGTCCACGGCCAGGTCGATCATCTGGTTGAAGTCGCAGTCGTAGAGGCGTCCGTCCCAGCCCACCGACAGGGTGGTCCGGCACATCAGCCCGCTGACGGCCGCGGGGTTGAATGCCGCCACCAGCTTCTCCATGTAGCCCTGCAGGTTGCCCGACGCCTCCAGGAACTCGAGATACCGGCTGATGGGCATGTTGGTGATGGTGAAGAGCCGCGTGAAGCTCACGCCGAAGCGCCGCTTCAGCTCACGCCTCCAGTCCGCCTCGAGCGACGCCTGCGGGGCCGGCAGGAAGGCACCCACCGGATTCGTCACCAGGTTCAGCAGGAGGCCGCTCCCCTCGACGCCGTACCCGAGCGCGTTCAGGCGGCACAACGCGGCGATCGACGCCTCGAACACCCCGTCGCCGCGCTGGGTGTCGGTGAGCCGGGCCGCGAACGAGGGCAGCGAGGCCACGATTTCCACCTGGTGTTCCGCCAGGAACGCCGGCAGGTCGGCGTAGTTGGGCAGCTGGGTGATGGTGAGGTTGCACCGGTCGATCACGTGCCGGCCGGCCGCCCGCGCGCGGCGCACGATCTCGCGGAACCGGGGGTGGAGCTCCGGCGCGCCCCCGGTGACGTCGAGCGTCGGGATCTCGCTCGTCTCGAGCAGGTGGAGGCAGGCCTCGACGACCGCGTCGGTCATCACCTCGGTCCGGTCGGGCCCCGCGTCGACGTGACAGTGCCGGCACGCCTGGTTGCAGCGCCGGCCGACGTTGATCTGGAGGACGTGGACGCCGGCGGCCCGGAGCGGCCCGTGCCCCGCCGCCGCTGCGGCCTGACCGAACGTGCGGGCCAGCGGCAGCGCGGCGAGCACCTCGCGCTGCCGTGCCGGTGCCGCCAGCGGACTGCGGGCGTTCAGGAGCGTCCGGAGGCCCACGGCAGCGATCGTTACATCGACAGCTTGTCGATGTGGTTGCGCATCTGGACGCCGTGGACGAGCGACGACCCGCCGCGGATCGCGGCGGCCACGTGCACCGCCTCGGTCATCTGCTCGGGCGTCGAGCCCTTCTCGAGACTGGCCGTCGTGTAGGCGTCGATGCAGTACGGACACTGCACGGCGTGCGCGACGGCCAGCGCGATGAGCGCCTTCTCGCGCTCGGTCAGCGCGCCCTCCTTGAAGACGGCGGCGTACCACTCGCTGAACTTCTGCCACAGCTCGGGCGCCTCCTTCCCCATGTCGGGAAAGTGGGCCAGGTCCTTCGCGTGGTAGTACATCACGCCATCTCCCGGAAGAAGATCAGGTCCAGCTCCGGCGGCGGCTCGACGCCGGCCTGACGCGCCGCGTACGCGATCTGCGCCAGGTGTCGAATCTCGTGGAGGAGCACGTGGCAGGCGAGCTTGCGCCGCGTCATGCTGAACGAGCCGCCCGTCGCCGTGAACGTGAGCGTCTCGGCGCCGAGCGCGCCGTTCAGCTCCGAGAGGTAGTGCCGGAAGTCGGCGCGCACGAAGTTGGCGTAGTCGAACAGGCCCTCGGCGTCGTCGGCGGTGACACCCGTCGCCTCCGGAGCCGTGCCCCCTTCGAGCCGTGCCAGGTGGCGGCGCTCCACCAGGAAGACGTGGTCGAGCACGTGACCGATCGTCGCGAAGCGGCCGGCCGCGTGGAACGGGATCTTCAGGCGCGACGGGTCGGCCTCGACCCACAGCTGCCACTTGCGGCGCTCGTGATCCGAGTAGTCGAGCAACTCGGCCAGGCCGAGCGAGGCGGTCGACGGTGATTCCGGCAGTTCGGTCGTGGTGCTCATGGCAGTGCCTCATCGACGGAGATCGTGCGCACGGGGCCGAGGCCCAGTGCGCGGATGCCCGGCTCGATCTTCGCGCGGTCGCCGACGACGACGACGGCGAACGAGCCAGGCCGGATGTAGCGCTCGGCCGCGGCGCGGACCTGGTCCGCCGTGACGGCCTGGATGTTCGCCACGTACGACGCGAAGAAGTCGTCGGGGAGCCTGTAGACTGCCAGCTCCTCGAGGTGCTCCGACAGGTCGTCGGTCGTCTCGAATTCGGCCGGAAAACCGAGCGCCAGGTAGTTCTTGGCCTTCGTCAGTTCCTCGGCGCCGACGGGCTTCGAGATGCCGTTCAGCTCGTTGAAGAACTCGCGCAGCGCCTCGGCCGTCTTGTCCGTCTGCACGCCCGCGCCCGCCAGGAACGGCCCCGGCGACCGGCGCATGTCGAAGCGGGAGCTGGCGCCGTACGAGTAGCCGTGCGCCTCGCGCAGGTTCTGGTTGAGGCGCGAGGTGAACGAGCCGCCCAGGATCGTGTTCAGCACCTGCAGCACGAAGTAGTCGGGCGTGTCGCGGGCCACCCCCACCCATCCGAGGCGGATCTGCGACTGCTCGGCCGAGGGCATGTCGACGATCGTGATGCTGCCGGCCGTCAGCTGGGGCGCGGGCGGTACGTCGGCCCGCGCCACCGGGCCCTGCGACTTCCAGCCGCCGAAGGCCTCCTCGAGCCGCGGCAGGAGCGCGGCCATCGTGACGTCGCCCGACACGATCAGCGTGGCATTCGAGGGCTGGAACCGCGCGGCGTGGAAGGCCGCCAGGTCCGCGGTCGTGAACGCCTTCAGCGTCGCCTCGGTGCCGACGGCCCCGGTGCCGAACCGGTGCTCGGGCCCGAACACGGCGCGCGCGAACGCGAGCGGGACGAGCGCCGCCGCATCCGACTTGGTCTGGATCAGGGCGGTCAGCCGCTCCTGCCGCAGGCGGTTCAGCTCGTCCTCGGGGAAGGTCGGGCGCACGGCCACGTCCGCCATCAGCGGCAGCGCCGCGCCGAGCCGCGAGACGGGGACGTTGAGGCGCACGGCCGATGCGTCGAACGAGCTGCCCGTCGCGAGCGACGCGCCCAGGTACTCCACCTCGTCGGCGATCTGCAGCGCCGTGCGGCCGCCCGCGCCCTCGTCCAGCATCGCGGCCGTCAGGCTGGCCAGGCCGAACCGTCCGGCCGGGTCGTCGGCGCTGCCGGCGTGGACGACGAGGTTGACCTGCACGAGCGGCACCTCGTGCGACTCCACCAGCCACACCGGGAGCCCGTTGGAGAGCGTGGCGCGCGCCACCGGCGACAGGTGCAGCGCCTGCGGCGATCCGAGCCTCGGCGGCCGGGAACGGTCCGCGGCGACCGGCCCACGCGGCAGCCCCGTCATCAGGCCGCCAATCAGCACCACCAGCGTGGCGGCGGGCAGCAGGAATCGTGACGAGACGGTCATCGGTTGGTCTCCGGCTCCACGACGAGCTCCACCCGTGCGTCCGAGGGCAGCCACCGGGCGATGGCGGCCTGCACGTCCGACGCCGTCAGCGACGTGTATCGCCCCAGGTCCTGCGCGAAGAAGTCCGGGTTGCCGTTCGCGGACATGTAGTACTGGTTCAGCTGGTTGGCCTTGCCGTAGAAGCCGCCCACGCGCTCGAGGCGCCGATAGAAGGAGGCTTCCATCTGGTTGATCGCCCGCTGCACCTCGCGGGCGTCCGGAGGCGCCTGTTTCAGCCGCGCGATCTCCTCGTCGATGGCCTTCTGCAGCTCGTCGGCCGTGTGGCCCGGCCGTGCCGTGGCCACGATCTGGAAGGAGCTGCCGAGCGCCGCCGACGCCTGGTACGCCGAGACGTCCTGGGCGATCTGCTCGTCGTAGACGAGTCGCTTGTAGATCCGCGAGTTCTTGCCGCCGGCCAGCACCGACGACGCGACGTCGAGCGCGGCGTCGCCCGGCGCGAAGATCTTCGGCGTGATCCAGGCCAGGTACAGCCGGGGCAGCTGCACGCGGTCGGTCAGTGTCTTGCGCCTGACCGACGTCAGCTCCGCCGGCGGCGCCGTGACCGGCGGCACGGGCGGGCCGGCCGGGATCTCGCCGAACCACTTCTGCACGAGCGCCTGCGTCCGCACGAGGTCGATGTCGCCCGCGACCACGAGGCTGGCATTGCCCGGCGCGTAGTACTGCTTGAAGAACCGGACCACGTCGTCGTAGCTGGCCGCGGTCAGATCCTCCATGTACCCGATGACCGGCCAGTTGTACGGGTGCCCCTCGGGCCACAGCATCTTGTCGATTTCGATCGATGCCATGCCGTACGGCTGGTTCTCGTACGACTGGCGGCGCTCGTTCTTGACCACGTCGCGCTGGCCGTCGACCCGCTGCGGCGACATCGTGTCGAGCAGGTAGCCCATGCGGTCGGACTCGAGATACAGCGCCAGCTCGAGCGCGTTTGCCGGCACGTCGATCACGTAGTTGGTGCGGTCGTTGGTGGTCGACCCGTTGTTGTCGCCGCCGGCGGCCTCGAGCAGGGTGTCGAACTCGCCCTCCTTGACGTGCTTCGAGCCCTCGAACATCAGGTGTTCGAACAGATGGGCGAAGCCGGTCCGCCCGGGCCGCTCGTTGGCCGAGCCGACGTGATACCAGACGTTGACCGCGACGACCGGCACGCTCGAGTCGCGGTGCAGGATGACGTTGAGGCCGTTGGCCAGTGTGAACTGGCGATAGGCGACGTGGATCGGCCGGTCGGGCGCCTGGGCGCCGAGCGACACGGCTGTCAGTACGAGGAGGATCAGGGCGGTCCTGCGGCGCATGAAGGGCTCCTGGTGGTTCCGAGGGCGATGCCTCGCCATTCTCTCCCAGATCCCGCGACGGCCGCCGCCGTTCGTCCCAGGCGCCACCCGGCGCCGGGGTGCGAGGTACAATCCTCGCTTCCCGGGCGCCCTCGGGCGCCCGTCACGAAGGAGCCGACCAGCCCGTGTCCGCCGCGCCGCCAGCCGCCCCCCTCGTCGCCGTCATCATGGGGTCGTCCTCCGACTGGGAGACGATGAAGCACACCGTCGAGATGCTCGAGCGCTTCGGCGTGGCGCACGAGCATCACATCGTCTCGGCGCACCGGACGCCGGTGTGGATGGCGGAGTTCGCCTCGGGTGCCGAGGAGCGGGGTATCGAGGTGATCGTCGCCGGCGCCGGTGGCGCCGCGCACCTGCCGGGCATGGTGGCCGCGCACACGGTGCTGCCGGTGCTCGGCGTGCCCGTGCAGAGCGCCGCGCTCCAGGGGCTCGACTCGCTCCTGTCGATCGCGCAGATGCCGGGCGGCGTGCCCGTGGGCACGCTCGCGATCGGCAAGGCCGGTGCGACGAATGCCGGGCTGCTGGCGGTGGCGATCCTCTCGAACTCGCGGCCGGAGCTGCGGGCCCGCCTGCGGGCCTTCCGCGCGGAGCAGACCCGGAAGGTGCGCGAGGAGCGGCTGCCGTGAGCGGGGCGATCAACCCGGGCGCCGCGCTCGGCGTGCTGGGCAGCGGCCAGCTCGGGCGCATGTTCACGATTGCCGCCCGGCGGATGGGCTACCGCGTCCACACGTTCTCGCCCGACGAGGACACGCCGACCGGCCAGGTGGCCGACGTCGAAGTCACCGCGTCCTACGACGACCTCGACGCGCTGCGCGCGTTCGCGAGCCAGGTCGCCGTGGTCACCTTCGAGTTCGAGAACATCCCCACCGAGGCGATCGAGGCGGTCGAGGCCATTCGTCCGGTCCGGCCGTCGGCGGTGGCGCTGCACATCGCGCAGCAGCGCGCGCGCGAAAAGGGCTTCCTGGCCGACAAGGGCTTTCCGACGACGCCGCACGCGCGGGCCGCGACGCTCGACGAGCTGCGCGAGGCGATCGCGCGCGTGGGGACGCCGGCCATCGTCAAGACGGCGGCCTACGGCTACGACGGCAAGGGTCAGCACGTGGCGAAGCGCGCCGAGGACGCCGAACGGATCTTCACGGCGATCGGCCACCAGGAGGCGGTGGTCGAGAAGCACATCCACCTGCAGGCGGAGCTGTCGGTCGTGGCCGCGCGGGGCCTCGACGGCGAGATGGTGGAGTATCCGGTGTTCGAGAACCGGCACCGCCACCACATCCTCGACCTGACGACGACCCCGGCACGCATCCCGTCGTCCATAGCCGGCCGCGCCCTCGACATCACGCGCGCCATCCTGCACGAGCTGCACTACGTGGGCGTGCTGTGCGTGGAGTTCTTCCTCTCCACCGACGGCGAGCTGATGGTCAACGAGCTGGCGCCGCGGCCGCACAACTCGGGCCACCTGACGATCGACGCCTGCGCGACGAGCCAGTTCGAGCAGCAGGTGCGGGCGGTGTGCGGGTTACCGCTCGGCTCGACCGAACTGCTGCGCCCGGCCGCGATGGTGAACCTGCTGGGCGACCTGTGGGAGGGCGGCGAGCCGAACTGGGCCGGGGCCTGCGCGATTCCCAACGCCCGGCTGCACCTCTACGGCAAGTCGGCCCCGCGCCCCGGCCGCAAGATGGGCCACATCACGGCGCTCGCCGACTCGGTCGACGAGGCGCAGGACCGCGCCATCATGGCGCGCGACGCGCTGCTCGTCTGAACCCGACGCGAACGGCTTCGGCCGTCGTCCGCCGC
The DNA here is from genome assembly GCA_963923455.1 of uncultured bacterium. GTDB lineage: Bacteria > Acidobacteriota > Vicinamibacteria > Vicinamibacterales > UBA2999 > CAWULT01. Next base: position 5,795 of record CAWULT010000081.1, on the reverse strand, counting down.
GCGGCGGACGTTCAGAAGCGCCAGCCGGCGCCGACGCGCACGCCGGCGGCGGCCGTGTCGTCACCCGCCCAGAAGATGCCGTCGGCCCGGATGAGCACGTGCGGCCGGAGCGTCAGCATCGTTCCGACGTTGGCGTATCCCACTGGAACGGTGCCCTCCCGGTGCGGCTCGTAGTACCGGACGAGCCCGGCGCCCGCGGAGGCCAGCAGCCTCAGGCGGCGTCCTGGCGGGCCCTCGGCCGCCAGGGCCGCTCCGACGAGCGTCTGTCTCGACAGCGGGCGCTGCTCGCCGAACGCGAAGGTGTGCGCGTCGATGCTGACTCGCATCAGCGTCCGCAGCGGGATGAGCAGGCCTCCGCCGAAGCTGAGCGAGCCCGAGGCGTAGCCAGGGTCCCCGACCGTCGTGCCGACGCTGCCGAAGACCGAGACCCCCGACGGGGTCTGGGCCGTCGCGGGTGTCCACCACGACAGCACGATCGCGCAGGCAATCGCGGGCCCGAGCCGACACCGCGTGACGTCCCGCATCTGGACGGCTGCCTAGAACCGCAGGTGCAGCGCGACGCCGGCGCGGCCCCGTGTGAGGATTGGGGCCACCGCGGTCCGCCTCGCCGGCGCGCGGTACACCACGGTTCGGCCTTCGATCAGCGCGTCGATCGCCACGCCCAGCCCGACGCCGCCGCCGAAGAACAGCGCGGCCCACGCCCCGGGGGCGGCAAGGTCGGTGTTCTGGTTGCCGACCAGGAGAATGGCGGGCACGCCGCCGCCGATCGCTCCGTACAGCAGCCCGTTCACCAGCGAGTCGCCTCGCCGGCCGATCTCGGTGATCGCCGCCGCGGGCCGATCGACGGCCTTGCCTTCGACCTCGAGCGTGACGCCGGTATCCGTGAGCCGCGTCAGCGTGCCGGCGACGACCGACCCGTCCGTGGTCGTCACGTCGATACGCTGCCCAGGCTGCAGGCGTTGAGCCGCGTCGACGAGTGAAGTCTCCTGCGCCTGCGCCGCGGTGGCGCCGCACGCCGCGAGCCCGAAGAGCAGGCCAAGCGTCGTACGAATCGACAGTGTCCTCATCGATCTCCTCCTCGAGCCGTTCTCAGAACGACACCCGAAACGACACGCCGGTCCGCGCGCGCGACAGGATCGGGGCCAGTGCAACCCGCGGGGGCGCCGGCGCGCGGTAGACAGGGGTTCGTCCCTCGAAGAGGGCGTCCAGCAGGAGGCCGAGACCGGCGCCGGCCCCGGCAAGCGGCACGGCCACCAGTATGCGGTCCTCGAATCCTTCGCCGCTCTCCGACCCCGCGAAGGCCGCTGCCAGGCCGAGGCCGGCGCCCGCTCCGGCAACGAGGCCGACGCCGAGACCGTTCATCAGCGAGTCTCCTCGGCGGTCGATGCTGGCGATGGCTGGCGCCGGACGATCGATCGTTCGCCCCTCGACGTCCAGGGCCAACCCTGATTCCGAGATCCGCGACAGCGAGCCCGACACCCTCGACCCGTCCGTGCCGACGACCTCGACGCGATCGCCTGGCCGCAGCAGCCGCGACGCTTCCGCCAGCGAGCGCACCGGCGTCTGGGCCCCGGCCAGGGAAGGTACCAGCACCACGGTCAGACCAAGGGCGGCCGTCCGCATCAGCAGTTCACGCACGTCAGTCCTCGTCGCGAGCAGTCACGTGCAGCCGGCGTTCGTCAGAACGCGACCGACAGCCTGACACCGCGCCGGCCGCGGCCAGGCATCGGGGCCACGTTGAACCGCGCCTGCGGGCCCGGTCGCTCGAAGATCACCTGTTGTCGGGTGATGAGCGCATCGACGCCAACGCCGACCCCGACACCGAGCGCCCCGTACACGGGGAACGCGACCCAGGCGGCCGAGTTGTCGCAGTTCCGGCAGTCGGCCACGGCGACGGCGACTGCCGCTCCGGCAAGTCCCAAGCCCCCGATCAAGCCCCACATCGCCCCGTTCGCCAGCGAGTCCGGGCGCCGCTGACGAATCGTCCGGACGTCGGCCTCGCGGAAGTCGCGCGAGGCTCCCCGCGCTGCCAGCGTCAGGCTCGCCGGCGTGAGTGCCGTGACCCGGCCGCTCGTTTCCGCACCCTGAGCGTCGCGAACCGTGACCGTGTCGCCGGCGCGCACCAGAAGCTGGAGCTGGTCGAAGGACCTGGCAATGCCTTGGGCGGATGCCACCGTCAGCCAGATGTGACGAGCCCGCATGACGGCCCCTCCTCCCGCGCCCACCGGGCGCGGCGTGGATTGGGTGTGCATACGGCGTACCCGGGCCAGGGCCGGCCAAAGTGCCCGGATGGTGTGGGTTCTCCAGGAGGGGGCGGGCGCGACCGGGGGAAATCCAGCGCCGAGGCGTGACTTTCGCAGCCGGGGTGGTCGTGAGTCGGTCGCGCGTCCGACTCACTTCATCTTCAGCGACTCCATCAGGAAGTCGAGCGTCTTCGCCTGCTCGAAGTAGTTCGTGTGGTGGACGTCGGGGTTGCTGCCGAAGTCCTTCCTGCCGGTCACGCCGGCCGGCACGTCGAACATCGACTCGGTGTCGACGACCAGGTCGTTCCGTCCCGGGAAGATCCGATCCATCGCGACGTTGGCGACCCGCCGGCCGCGGAACCACTCCCAGAACTTCCAGCCGGCATCGGTGGGCTGGAAGTCGCTCGAGACGACGAAGTAGCTCGCACGCGACACGGGCGTCAGGCCACGCAGCCGGAGCAGCTCCTGGTTGTTGCCGACCCGCGACTGCGCGGCGAGACCCGGCACCATGGCCATCGTCGCGTCGACGACCGGCGTGCCAGCCACCGCGCCGACGACGCTGGTGGCCACCCGCAGCAGCGCGAGGGGCGCCACGAGAAACGGCACGTAGGCCGAGGCCGGCGCCCCGGCGCCCTTGAGCGCCGTGCCGATGTTCGACAGCAGGCCGAGCGAGGCGCGCAGGCGTGGTGGTGAGGCGAGGCTCGTGCCGCCGAGCGGCGAGCCGACGAGCACCGCACGGATCGGCGTGCCGGGAAGGCCGAACGCCTCGAGCGCCCACCGCGTGACCAGGCCGCCGCGGCTGTGCGCGACGATGTCGAGCGGCCCGTCGGCCGCGGCCAGCGCCTGGTGCAGGTCGAGCGCGTTCAGCACCGGGCTGACCGAGAGCGTCGGGTGCTCGAAGGCCAGCACCTCGTCGTACCGCTTGAAGACGCGCGTGAAGAACTCGTCCGCGTTCGGCGCGCGGCCCATGCCGTCGACGAGGGCCTCCGACCTGCTGAACGTGCCGTGAACGATCAGCAGGCGCCGTTTCGAGCCCTTGATGGGCGACGTGACGGGCGAGGACACCGGCACGGCGCCCGGCCCGGCCGGCGGCGCGAGGCGCCACAGGCGCTCGGCGCCCTTGACGCGTTCGTTGAGGCGCGCGTCCACCCGTTCGAGGAAGGCGCCGACCGAGTTGGCGTCGAGCGTCTCGAACTCGAACAGGTCGACCAGGTCGCCGTCCGGCACGTCGGCCGCAGGTGTCCCGCCCGCCCGTCGCCGCGCGCCGGGAGCCGGCGCCTGCGGTGGCGAGAAGTGCCACTCCAGGATGCCGTCCGGGTTCAGGAAGAGCGCGGCCCGGTGCACCGGATCCGGCTGGCCCCGGCGTGTGGCGCGCCGCCGGGCGCCCGTGGAGGGCAGGCGCGACGCATCGGCGTCGCCGCCGAAGACGTCGAGAGCCGCGGCCTCGCGCGCGATGCCGGTGATCGCGCTCCGGGCGGTTTCAACCGTGACGGCGCTCATCGCTCAGGCCTCCACACGCAGGATCGGCAGCGGCGTGACGGGCGAGTCGTCGTCGTCGCGCGCCGACCGGATGTCGAGCATCGAGTCGAACCGGCTTCGCTGCGAGAGGTTCGTCGAGCCCTGCTGGCAGGCTTCGGCGAAGCTGTTGCGCCAGCAGAGGCACGTGGCCTCGATCGGCACCAGCCGACCGGCCACGATCTCGGCCAGCACCTCGCGGTAGTGCGCCTTCATGAAGTACCAGCTGTCGGTCTGCTGCGGGCCGGCGGCGCCGGCCGTGTCGGTCGACACCGGCGGGTCGATGGCCCGCGACCGCGCCAGCGCGAACTCGTTGTAGTACTCCTCGGCCCGCCAGTAGCACGGAAAGGCATGGTCGGTCAGCAGCACGATTGTCGGGTAGATCTCCACGTACTCCAGGCACGAGGCCACGAGCAGCGCAAGGTCGATGCAGGTGCCGCGGTGGCCGTCGATCACCTCCGACGGCGACCGCAGGCGCTGGGAGGCGTCGGTGAACGTGGGCGGCGGGTTGATGTAGGACAGGGGCGTCTCGTAGAGCAGCGCCGACCAGATCGCCCGCACCTGCAGGTCCACGCCCGTGCAGTCGTACTGGCGCTTCCTCCCCTCGATCACCTCCACGCTCTGGTAGCCGTCGAAGCCGGCGGTCGGGTCGTCGGTGAGCGCCTGCAGGTAGCGCTGCGCGAAGTCGATCACGCGCGCCACGGCCGGATCGCGCGGCAGCACGAACGACGGCAGCCACTTGCGGTTGGCGTCCGAGTCCTGCCATTCGTCCACTGGCAGCAGCGTCACGCGGCGGGTCTCGCGGAACACCGTGACGCCGTCGTACGACACGTCGATGAACAGGCTCGTGTGGACGCTCTCGCGGACGGCGCGGCTGAGCGTCGAGGCCAGCGAGAGGCGGATGCGGTCCGCGACGTCCACGCTAGGCTGCGTGGCCGGGATCGACACCTGCATCCGGAACGGGCACGAGTCGCCACCGGCGTGCAGTTCGACGTTCACGTGGATGCCGTCCACCGCGCCGATGTCGTCGCGCGTCTTGGCCAGCGTGAACTTCTCGAAGAGCGGCTGGTTGTTGTGGAGGATCGAGTAGTTCAGCTCGCGGGCGTTGGCCGCCGTGACCGCCAGGTCGGCCCGCACCGTGGCGGCCGTCACCGGCGACGCGCTGCGCCGTTTCCACTCGTCGGTGATGCCTTCGACCGACAGGATCTGGGCGGCGCCCCGGCGGGGCTTCGCCAGGATCGAGTCCGCACTCCACAGCACGAGGCCGGTGCCCGTGATACGGCGGCCCTGGGCCCGGATCTGCTGCCAGGCGTAGCGGAACGCCGCCGTGGTGCTCTGGCTCGACAGGGCCCAGGCGCGGTACAGCGTCGCGAAGAAGAGCTCGGCCAGCGCGTCGTCGAAGGTGTCCTGGAAGCCGATGGCGGCCCGCGCGCCGAAGCCGACGCACAGCGCCGCGGTGCGCGGCGCGGAGTTGAAGATGTTGCAGCACACGAGCTCCGGCGCCGTGCCGGCGGTCGTCAGGGCCCTGGCCAGCGCCAGGGCGCCCACCTCCTCGTGCCCGCCGCGCCCGTCCGAGAGCAGGTAGCCGTCCGCGCGGCTCGCGTCGGTCGCGCCGGCGTCGCCCGCCTGCGGGGCGAGCAGCGTCCGCGCCTGATGCGTGTCGAAGCCGGTCAGGTGGATGATCCGAGGCCGCTCCGCGCGCACCGCGGCCGTCAACCGGCCCAGCGTCGGATTGACCAGCTCCACCAGTCGCAGGTCGGCGTGTCGAGCCGCGGCCCGCACCATCGCCCGCTCGGACGAGAAGTCGTAGCCGTCCGAGAGCGGGCGGGCCGGCGCGCTCTCCACGTACAGCAGCGACGGCTTCTGGCGCGGATCGGTCCGCTCGGCCCGGCGCAGCGTGCGGACGACCGTGAAGTCCTTGTCGAGCGCCCAGCGGCGGGCGCGCGTCGCGGCCGCCAGGATGTACTCCCACGGGAAGATGCGGTACTCCCACCCCTCGTCTTCGGCCGTGAACGGCATCGACACTTCGACGAGTCC